>NZ_JBNPJU010000041.1:0-30321 GCF_050312575.1 Pseudomonas sp. R11F
CAGGAGCAGATCACCCGGGATGTGCTCGACCAGTTTGAAAGCCATCGGCAACTCCTTGGCCGTGTCTACAGCTAGCCGCTGAATGCTCGTTCCCACGCTCCGCGTGGGAATGTAGCCATGGACGCTCCGCGTCTGCTCTTGAAGGCGTGACGCGGAGCGTCACCGGATGTATTCCCACGCAGAGCGTGGGAACGATCATGTTGCTAGCCCAGGTTTTTGCCCAGGAGGGCGTGGTAGAGCTCACTGTCGCCCAGAATCCCTACCACCTGGTTGTTGTCATGCAACACCAGTTTGTTGCCGGTCTGATAACGAATCTGCAGCGCATCACGCATGCCGATGTTCGAATCCACCAGTGTCGGCACCCGCGCCAGACCTTCCACTGCTTGCCCCGGCGCCCAGTTCTGCAGGTTCATGGCCACGCCATTCTGGCGTGCGCCCTTGATGGTGTTGCCTTCGGCCAGGTCCAGCCAGGAATCACCGCCCGGGTCCAGGCACACTGAACCGTTGATACGCTTGCAGTTGTCCAGGGTGCGCATCAGGCTGCGGCCGCACAGTACGTTCAGCGGGTTGGTATGGGCGACGAATGTGCGCACATAGTCATCCGCCGGGTTCAGCACGATCTCTTCCGGCACGCTGTACTGGATGATTTTGCCGTCTTTCATGATTGCGATACGGCTGCCCAGCTTGAGCGCCTCGTCCAGGTCGTGGCTGACGAACACGATGGTCTTGCTCAGCTTGCGTTGCAGTTCCAGCAGTTCATCCTGCAGCCCCTGGCGAATCAACGGGTCGAGGGCGGAGAACGGTTCGTCCATCAGCAGGATGTCGGCGTCCATGGCCAGTGCGCGGGCCAGGCCGACGCGTTGCTGCATGCCACCGGACAGCTCGTCAGGCTTCTTGTTGCGCCATTGGCTCAGGCCCACCAGTTCGAGCTTGTCGTCGACCAGCTTGCGGCGGTCTTTTTCCGGGCGACCCTGCATCTCAAGGCCGAAGCTGATGTTCTCGCGCACCGTCAGCCAGGGCATCAGCGCGAACTTCTGGAACACCATGGCGATGCGCTTGGTGCGCATCATTTTCAGCTCGGCAGGCGTGCAGGACGCGATATCGATCTGGCGCCCTTCATGTTCCACGAACAGTTGGCCACGGCTGACGGTGTTGAGGCCATTGATGCAGCGCAGCAAGCTCGATTTACCGGAGCCCGACAGGCCCATCAGTACGCAGATCTCGCCTTTCTCGATGTCCAGGCTGGCTTTTTCAACGCCGACAATCTGCCCGGTCTTTTTCAGGATCTCGTTACGGCTCATGCCCTGGTCCAGCAGCTTGAGCGCTTCGCGTGGGTCTTTGGAGAAGATCACGTCGACATTGTCGAATCGGATAATGCTCATGCATCACCCCCTACTTTAGCGTCGGGTTGTTTGCAGATGCGGTCGAGCATGATGGCCAGCAATACGATCGCCAGGCCCGCTTCAAAGCCCAGGGCGATGTCGGCGGTATTCAGCGCGTTGACCACCGGTTTGCCGAGGCCGTCGGCGCCTACCAGGGCCGCGATCACCACCATCGACAGCGACAGCATGATGCATTGGGTAATGCCGGCGGCAATGCTCGGCATGGCGTGGGGCAGTTCAATGCGCGAGAGCAACTGACGGCGCGAGCAGCCAAAGGCCTTGCCTGCGTCCATCAACTCTTGCGGTACATCGCGGATACCCAGATAGGTCAGGCGGATAGGCGCGGCAATCGCGAACACCACCGTGGAGATCAAACCGGGCACCACACCCAGCCCGAAGAGGGTCAGGGTCGGGATGAGGTAGACGAAGGTCGGCACGGTCTGCATCAGATCGAGTACCGGCCGCATCATGGTGTAGAACAGCGGCTTGTGCGCGGCAACAATGCCCAGCGGCACGCCGATGACCACGCAGACCAGGGTGGCGAACAACACCTGCGCGAGGGTTTCCATGGTTTCCTGCCAGTACCCCAGGTTCAGGATCAGCAGGAAGGAGGCGATGACAAAAACGGTCAGGCCCCATTTGCGTTGAATAAAGTGAGCGAGTAGCGCAATCAGACCGATCAATGCCAGCGGATTGAACCAGGTCAGCGCAAACGTCACGCCGTGGATCATCGTTTCCAGTGTCGATGCGATTGCGTCGAAATAGTTGGCGCCATGTTTGGTCAACCATTCGACGAAGGCAGCGATGTACTGGCCTAGTGGGATTTTCTGTTCAGTCAGCATGGTAGTGAATGTCCACATGCGAAGGGGAAAACATCCCGGGCCAGCGCACCGGCCCGGGGTCAGCGGTGACTACTTGGCGAGATAAGCTTTTACGGCCTCCAGGCCTGGTTTGCCGTCCACGGTGGTTACGCCGGCAAGCCAGGTTTCAAGCACTTGCGGGTTCTTCTGCAGCCAGGCTTTCGCCGCGGCGTCGGGCTTCATTTTGTCGTCCAGGACGTTGCCCATCAGCGAGCTTTCCATGTTCAGCGTGAACGACAGGTTCTTCAGCAACTGACCCACGTTGCTGCATTCCTGGGTGTAGCCCTTGCGGGTGTTGGTATAGATAGTGGCCTGGCCGTAGTTGGGGCCGAATGAGTCATCACCCCCGGTCAGGTACTTGATCTTGAAGCGGGTGTTCATCGGGTGGGGTTCCCAGCCGAGGAACACGATGGGCTGGCCGCGCTTGGTGGCGCGTTCAACCTGGGAAAGCATCCCGGCTTCGCTGGACTCCACGACCTTGAAGCCCGCGTCTTTCAAACCAAACTGGTTCTTGTCGATCAGGGTCTGAATGGTGCGGTTGCCGTCGTTGCCCGGTTCGATGCCGTAGATCTTGCCACCCAGCTCATCCTTGAATTTGGCGATGTCGGCGAAGTCTTTCAGGCCCTTGTTGTACAGCTCTTCGGGCACGGCGAGGGTGTACTTGGCGTTTTCCAGGTTGGCACGTACGGTTTCCACGGTGCCGGCATCACGGTACTGCTTGATGTCGTTTTCCATGGTCGGCATCCAGTTGCCGAGGAAGACGTCCATGTTCTTGCCGTCAGCCAGGGACTTGTAGGTCACTGGTACCGAAATCATCGTGGTGCGCGGCTTGTAGCCCAGGCCCTTGAGGATTTCGCTGGTGGTCGCGGTCGTGACGGTGATGTCGGTCCAGCCGACATCGGAGAAGTTGACGGTCTGACATTGGGCCGGTTCTGCAGCGTGCGCCAGGACTGGCAGACTCAGCATGGCGGCCAACAACAACGAGGGTGAAGCTTTCATGGGGCTAGACTCCTGTGTTTTTTCTGACGGCATTCGCCGCGCTTTATAAGGGTTGCGGTTGGAGCGTGCTTTGAGGCGGCGCCACGGGGCCTTGCAAACGAGTCGAGACTGATCATGTACCAGTGAAAATCTGACGCCTACAGGGCGCGTCGTATCCAGTACAGGGAGGGTCGTATCCAGTGTCGGTGACGTCGCTTACAGATTTTTTAAGCCTCAAATCCAGGGTTTCCAGCGATCTGCACCGCAAAAAACGGCCAAAATAGCCCGTTGCCCGGGGGCGACGCTGGTGAGCATGGGTACGTCGGTGTGAGACGCCGTGGACGGCAAAAAAAGCTTGATGATGCCGCCATTCAGGCGACTTGAGCGTAGCAGCTCCTGGTCGCCCGGCCTGTGCTCATCAAGAGGTTCCACGGCAATGGCTATCAGCGTTTTCGACTTGTTCAAGATCGGCATCGGGCCTTCGAGTTCGCACACCGTCGGCCCCATGCGCGCCGCGGCGTTGTTTGTTCAAGCACTGCGTGAGCGCGACCTGCTGGAGCAGGTGCGGCGCGTCGAGGTTCAACTATACGGCTCGTTGTCGGCCACCGGTATCGGCCACGGCAGCGACACCGCCACCATCATGGGGTTGATGGGCGAATGGCCTGACGCAATCGACCCGTCGCAAATCGGTGTGCGCATCCATACCCTGCGCGAAACCGACACCCTGTTGCTCGACGGGCGCCTGCCGGTGCCTTTCATCTGGGCTCGCGATATGCGCCTGCTCGACGAAAACCTGCCGTTCCATCCCAACGCGATGACGTTGGTGGTGTTCGGCGATGACGGTGAGCTGTACCGCGACACCTACTATTCGGTCGGTGGCGGTTTTGTGGTGGACGAAGCCCAGGCGCAAAGCGGTGTAGCCGACATGGACCGCACCGAGCTGCCGTATGATTTTTCCAGCGCGGTGGAGCTGTTGCAGTTGTGCAAGAGCCACAACTTGCGTGTGGCCGAGTTGATGATGGCCAATGAAAGGGTCTGGCGCTCCGAAGAGGAAATCCGCAGTGGCCTGATGAAGCTTTGGCGTGCCATGCAAGACTGCGTGGAGCAGGGCCTCAAGCACGAAGGTATCTTGCCCGGCGGCCTCAACGTGCGCCGCCGCGCTGCCAAGTTGCACCGCAGTTTGCAGGAGCTGAACAAGCCCAATGTGATCGGCTCGACCTTGAGCGCCATGGAGTGGGTCAACCTGTTCGCCCTGGCGGTCAACGAAGAAAACGCCGCCGGTGGGCGCATGGTCACCGCACCCACCAACGGCGCGGCAGGGATCATCCCAGCGGTGCTGCACTATTTTATGAAGTTCAGCGAAGACGTCACCGAAGCCAACGTGGTCGACTATTTGCTCGGCGCGGCGGCGGTGGGGATTCTGTGTAAAAAGAACGCATCGATCTCCGGGGCCGAAGTCGGTTGCCAGGGCGAAGTCGGCTCGGCCTGTGCGATGGCTGCCGCCGGGTTGGCCGAGATCCTGGGCGCCACGCCGGAACAGTTATGCAACGCGGCCGAAATTGGCCTGGAACATAACCTCGGCCTGACCTGCGATCCGGTGGGCGGGCTGGTCCAGGTGCCGTGCATCGAGCGCAATGCGATTGCGGCGGTGAAAGCAATCAATGCGGCACAAATGGCGCTGCGCGGGGATGGCCAGCACTTTATCTCCCTGGATCGGGTGATCCGCACCATGCGCGACACCGGCGCAGATATGCATGACAAGTACAAAGAAACATCGCGGGGTGGGTTGGCGGTCAGCGCGGTTGAGTGCTGAGACCGTGTCGCCTGTATCGGGGGCTTGCCCCCGATAGCAATCACCCAGGCACCACTGCTCATAAAGTGAACACCCGGACCAAAAGCGCCACCTTTTAGAGCGTCGCAAATAGATAAGTAGCTTGCGAACGATTTGCCGCTTGACCACTGGTCATCCGTGCTTGCGGTGACAGACTTTCCCTACGCCCCCAAAGCGCCTTCCCACAAGTGCTACCGTTCTGCTCACAGCCCTTGAGTAGGGCCGTTCCTACGTTTGTTTCAGGTCATATCCCGTACATACCGCGCGGGCTTATATAGACGCGTCATCAGGTCGTTTTCAGGAGTTATTGAATGGCCATTCAATTTTAGGCACGGCATTTGCTCTACCCATTCAAAGCCTCTCGCCTTGCCGGATGAAGAGCGCAATAACAAGAGCCTCGCCTGAGGCCATCACCCGCTTTGTGTGAGGAGATACTGCGATGACGTCGTTCAACTCCGGGGCTCAACCCCAGAACCGCGCGCCTCAATCCATCGGCTTTTTGCTGCTGGACAATTTCACGCTGATTTCCCTGGCTTCAGCAGTGGAACCACTGCGTATGGCCAACCAGCTGTCCGGCCGCGAGCTGTATCGCTGGACGACCCTGAGTGTCGACGGAAACCAGGTGTGGGCCAGCGACGGTCTGCAAATCACCCCTGACGCCGCCATGCACAAAGCCCCGGCCCTGGACACGGTGATCGTGTGCGGCGGCGTGGGTATCCAGCGTACCGTGACCCGTGAGCACGTGTCGTGGCTGCAGAGCCAGGCGCGCCAGTCCCGTCGCCTCGGCGCGGTGTGCACCGGCAGTTGGGCACTGGCCTGCGCCGGTCTGCTCGACGGTTTCGATTGCAGCGTGCACTGGGAATGCCTGGCGTCGATGCAGGAAGCCTTCCCTCGCGTGTCGATGAGCACCCGGTTGTTCACCCTCGACCGTAACCGCTTCACCAGCTCCGGCGGCACCGCACCGCTGGACATGATGCTGCACCTGATCAGCCGCGATCACGGCCGTGAGCTGTCGGCCGCGATCTCCGAAATGTTTGTGTATGAACGCATCCGCAACGAACAGGACCACCAGCGTGTGCCGCTCAAGCACATGCTCGGTACCAACCAGCCGAAGCTGCAGGAAATCGTCGCGCTGATGGAGGCCAACCTCGAAGAGCCGATCGACCTGGATGAACTTGCGGTGTACGTGGCCGTATCGCGTCGCCAACTGGAGCGGCTGTTCCAGAAATACCTGCACTGCTCGCCGTCGCGCTACTACCTCAAGCTGCGCCTGATTCGTGCGCGACAGTTGCTCAAGCAAACGCCGATGTCGATCATCGAAGTGGCGTCGGTGTGCGGGTTCGTCTCCACGCCGCACTTCTCCAAGTGCTATCGCGAATACTTCGGCATTCCGCCACGGGATGAGCGTGTGGGCTCCAACACCACCCAGCAGGTGGCGATGATGCCGATTCCGCAGGCGCTGGTATTGTCACCGTTGTCGGGGCCGATGTCGGCGTTGAGCCAGGCTCGGAATGAGTCGACTTTTGCCAGTGTGAGGCTCTAGTCCGAGGTGCTGCTATCGGGAGCAAGCCCCCTCCCACATTTGACCGCATTCACACATCTGGATGTGTAAACACAGTCAGTGTGGGAGGGGCGGTGCGACGATTCGACTTGCTCCCGATCAGCGGCGCCTCAGGCGCCGGAGTTCTGCTTGAACTGCATCAGAGCCGGTAACAGCTGCTTGTCGATCGCCTGGCGAACGGCCGGCAGAATCGTCGCGCTGCCGGTGTACATCTGCTCCACCATGCCCTTGAGTGCCTTAGCCCGCGCCGGGCTCAGGCCGCGTACTGCGCACTCGCAGGCCTGCTCGGCGGTGGCACCGCTGGACACTTCAAAACCCAGCGAGCGCAGGTGGCCCAGCAGGTCATCCTGGTCAATCAAATCCGCGTGCATCATGACATTCATCCTGGTGTAGAGAGCGGGGGTCGATTGGGATTCTGGTAGGCCAACGACCGGTCGGCAAGGGCAGAATCCACGAATGACTCAGATGGCTATGGACAGGTCGTTTTCGGGCCATTTGCTGATGGAAGGAATAGGCACACTGGGCACCAGGCACACACCTTGAAGGTTTGGTCACCCTCGGGATGTCACGCTCACACCAAGCGCTCTGCCCCGATCCAGTCACGGCTGGATCGGGGCTTTTTTTGTCTGGAATCTGGAGTGACTGCGCCGGCTTCTTCGCGAGCAAGCCCGCTCCCACACTTGATTGCATTCCAAAGGCGGAACTCGGTCAAATGTGGGAGCGGGCTTGCTCGCGAAGGCCGCGCTGCGGTCTACCGCTGCAACACCAGAATCCTGGAGAGCAACTCATCCCGGTCGATGTAGCACCCCTGGAAATGCCGCGCTCCCGACCCAGGGTCAAAAGCATTGCGCGCATGCAGGGTGCGGCGGTTGTCGAAGCACCACAGCTCCCCCGGATTCAGGCGCTTTACCAGGCGAAAACGCGCCTCGCGCGTCATGCCGATAAAGCGTCGATACGCGCGATACAGCAACGGCATCCGGGCAACGCTGGTCTCGAACGGGCCACGCAAAAAGTTGGCCATGCGGATCTCCGCCACATCACCCATGGCATCCAGTGCAATGATCGGCGCCAGGCGGCGATAGTCGCTGTGACGGTCCTTGTTGCGAAACTCCACCGGGATTTCACACAGTGCCTGGAACGCTTCGGGATCCTCCTGACGCAAGGCGCTGGCGATGGCGAACCCATCGACAAAAATGCTCTCGCCGCCGTTGGCATCGTTCACCAGGCAATGCAGCAATTGCAGCCCCGGTTGCAGCTCCCGCGTAGGCAAATCGCTGTGCAGCGGCAGGTTGAAAGCCGTGTAGGCATTGCTGTCGGCATCGGCTTTGGATTGCACGTTGAACAGCACGCCAAAGTTACTCTCGCGGATAAACGCAATACGCCTGGCGACCAGCGCGAGGGAGCCGGGCTCGGTGGGGACGCCGCGGATTTGGGTGAGGCCGCCATCGCGCAGGGCCAGCAGCCATTGCAGCAGCGCGTTGGCGTCTTCCATGACTGCCGAATAGTCGAAAACCGGTAACTGCAACTGACTGTCCCATAGCCGGGGCTTGGGTTTTGCCGCACGCCGTTCAGCACGGGATTCATCGTCATAGGCGTGCGCCCGCAGCCAGCCGGGATCGTACCGGCTGTGGTGGCCGCCGCTCCATTCCACGCTCAGGTTGCCTTGATCGATGCGTGCAAAGGTCGCACTGAGGTCGGCATCCACATCGACGATCTCAAGCACCTGCTCGCGGGTCACGCTGTACACGCATTCCGGGCACGGGCAGTTGTCCCGCAGCCACTGATGATGAAACGGGCTGACCCGCCCATCGGCCCACTGCACAAGGAGCTGATCGGCCTGCACCTGCACCTGCGCGAGGTCGCAGATCTTCGGGTAGGTACGGAAATCGGCAACAGCGGCGGCGGTTTGCATGGCGGCTCCTTATGGTTTTCTGGGTGGCAATCCAATCACTCGGCCGAGCAGGGCAGGGCGCGGCAGGTCGGCCTGTTCGGCCAGGATGGCGGCGAGTTTTTCCAGCGTGGCCTCGGTGAACGGCGTCGCACTCGGCCCCGCCAGATCGACGTGCAACAGCATCTGTTCGTTGCCCGCCAGCTCCTTCGCATCGCCCACCTCATGCAGGCTGTGATAGAGATGCAGGCGCTTGGCGTCATGCGCGATCAGTTGGGTGTGCACTTGCACCTCGGCACCGAGTTTCACTTCGTGCAGGTAGTTCAGGTGCAGCTCCAGGGTGAACAGCGAATGGCCGCTGGCTTCGCGGTTTTCGCAGGTCAAGCCCAGGGTGTCCATCAGCGCGTCGGTGGCGTAGCTGAAGATCAGCAGGTAGAACGCGTCGCGCAGGTGGCCGTTGTAGTCCACCCAGTCGGGGTGGACCTGGGTGGTGTAGGTGGTCAGTGCGGGCATGTCAGGGTCTCCCGTTATTCGGCGAAAGTCATGCCGTGCTTGGCTTTGGTGGTTTTCACCGCTTCCAGCACCGCCAGCAGGCAGTCATCACGATAGCGCTCCAGCGCCGAAATGCTGTGTTTGCCCAGTTGATCGCTGGTGCCATCGACCACGTCGTCGATCAGCTTGTCGGTCAGTTCCGGCGCCGGCAGGTAGGTCCACGGCAATTGCAGCGCCGGGCCGAACTGCGCCATGAAATGCCGCATCCCGGCATCGCCGCCCGCCAAGGTGTAGGTGAGGAAGGTGCCCATGAACGACCAGCGCAGGCCTGCGCCAAAGCGGATGGCGTCGTCGATCTCGCCGGTGGTGGCCACGCCGTCATTGACCAGGTGCAGTGCCTCACGCCACAACGCTTCGAGCAGGCGGTCGGCGATAAACCCGGGGACTTCCTTGCGCACGTGCAAGGGGCGCATGCCGAGGGACTCATACACCGTGATGGCCGCTTGAATCGCTTGCGGCGCGGTGTTCTTGCCGCCAACGACTTCCACCAGCGGCAACAGGTAAACCGGGTTGAACGGGTGACCGACCACGCACCGCTCAGGGTGGGTCGAGCCCTCGTAGAACTCACTTGGCAACAGGCCGGACGTGCTCGAACCAATCAACGCATTCGGCTTGGCCGCCGCGCTGATCTTGCTGTGCAACTCCAGCTTGAGCTCCAGCCGTTCCGGTGCGCTTTCCTGGATGAAGTCGGCGTCTTTGACGCACTCTTCAATGGTGGCGACAAAGCGCAGGCGGTCCTGCGACGCACCCGGTGCCAGGCCCTGTTTCTCCAGGGCGCCCCAGGCATTGGCGACGCGCTTGCGCAGGGCGGCTTCGGCGCCTGGCGCCGGGTCCCAGGCCACCACATCCAGGCCGTGGGCGAGGGCGCGGGACACCCAGCCGCTGCCGATGACGCCACTGCCCAGGGCGGCGAAGGTTTTGATTTCAGTGATAAAGCTCATTGGCGACGTCCTAAAGAATTGGGTGATCCATGTGGGAGGGGCGGTGCGACGATTCGACTTGCTCCCGATAGCGGTAAGTCAGTCAACGAACCCTGCAACAGATCCACCGCCATCGGGAGCAAGTCGAATCGTCGCACCGCCCCTCCCACAGGTTTGATTAGTGGCGTTTGGCAAGGCCCATTTTTGCCCGACCTTCAGCCGGGGTCAGAACCCGTGCGCCCAGGCGGCTGAGGATTTCACCTGCACGCTCCACCAGTTGGCCGTTGGTGGCGAGCACGCCTTTGTCCAGCCACAAGTTGTCTTCCAGGCCAACCCGTACGTTGCCGCCCAGCAGCACCGCTTGCGCCGCCATGGGCATTTGCATGCGGCCGATGCCGAAGCCGGCCCACACCGCATCGGCCGGCAGGTTGTCGACCATGGCTTTCATGGTGGTGGTATCGGCCGGTGCGCCCCATGGGATGCCCAGGCACAGTTGAAACAGCGGGTTGTCGAGCAGGCCCTCTTTAATCATCTGCTTGGCGAACCACAGGTGGCCGGTGTCGAAGATTTCCAGTTCGGCCTTGACGCCCAGCTCCTGGATGCGTTTGGCGCCTGCACGCAGTTGCGCCGGAGTGGACACGTAAATAGTGTCGCCATCGCCAAAGTTCAGGGTGCCGCAGTCCAGGGTGCAGATTTCCGGCAGCAGCTCTTCCACGTGGGCCAGGCGGGTCAGCGGGCCGACCAGGTCAGTGTTGGGGCCGAAGTCCATCGGGCTTTCGCCGCCGCCGATTTCCAGGTCGCCGCCCATGCCGGCGGTGAGGTTGACGATAATGTCGATGTCGGCCTCACGGATCCGCTCCATCACTTCACGATACAGGGCGACGTCGCGGCTGAACTTGCCGGTTTGCGGGTCACGCACGTGGCAGTGCACCACGGTCGCGCCGGCCTTGGCGGCTTCAACGGCCGCGGCGGCGATTTGTTTGGGGGTGACCGGCACGTGCGGGCTTTTGGCGGTCGTGTCGCCAGCACCGGTGAGTGCGCAGGTGATGATGACGTCGTGGTTCATGAGGCGGTTCCTTACAGGCGTGATTTCAAGGGCGTGGCGATGCCGCTCGCGGCCGGAAGTGACCGCGAAACGGTGTTCGAAACAGGTTTACTTACTGGTCAATTGCAGGTTCGCCGCCGCCGGCTTGCCGTCGAAGGTGGTGACACCCTCCAGCCAGCGCGCCTGGTCTTGCGGGTGGTCCTTGAGCCACTGCTTGGCGGACTCGATGGGGTCCTTATGGTCCAGCAACGGCTGCATCATTCGGCTCTCATCGGCGGCGGTGAAGGTCAGGTTGGTCAGCAGCTTGTGAACGTTGGGGCACTGTTCGGCGTAGTTGGGTGCAGTCACGCTCCACACCGTGGCCATGCCTTCGTTCGGGCCGAGGGCGTCGTCGCTGCCGGTGAGGTAGGTCATGGCGACGTTGACGTTCATCGGGTGCGGCGCCCAGCCGAAGAACACCACAGCCTCCTTGCGGCGTACCGCCCGGTCGACGGCGGCGAGCATGCCGGCCTCGCTGGATTCCACCAGCTGGAATTTACCCAGGCCGAACTGGTTCTTGGCAATCATGGCTTTGATCTGGGTATTGGCCCCCGAGCCTGGCTCGATGCCGTAGATCTTGCCGCCCAGCTCTTTCTCGAACTTGGCGATGTCGGCGAAGGTTTTCAGGCCCTTGTCCGCCAGGTAAGTCGGCACGGCGAGGGTGGCGCGGGCATCTTCCAGGCTGGGCTTTTCGAGCACCTTGACTTGCTTGGCGTCGACGAATGGGGTGATGGTCTGGGTCATCAGCGGGTTCCAGTACCCCAGGAACAGGTCCAGGCGCTGGTCGCGGATACCGGCGAAGATGATTTGCTGGGAGGCGCTGGTTTGTTTGGTCTTGTAGCCGAGGCCGTCGAGCAGCACTTGGGTCATGGCGCTGGTGGCGATTACGTCGGTCCAGTTCACCACGCCCATGCGCACGTTCTGGCAAGACGCCGCGTCGGCAGCCAGTACGTTCGTGCTCAAGATGGCGCTGGCGCTGAGTGCAAGCACACAGCGGCTGATCAGTCGGTTCATGGTGGATCCCTCGGCAGGTCGTTATTGTGGGGTTCCGGCGTCTTGTGCGCCGTGAGGCCAAGTTACGCAAGCCGGGGGGCGGCAAAGCGCACGGCGGCGACCAGCTCTTGCACTGCAGCGACCTGCCCCCTTGAATCCGTGCATGAACGGGAGTATCACAGTGCCACGCTGCCCGTATGACGAGTGCGCCACCATGTCCCAGGATTTCTACTTTTTGCTGATGCCGGGTTTCTCGGCCATTGGCTTTATCTCCGCGCTGGAACCGCTGCGGGTGGCCAACCGCTTTCGGGGCGAGCTGTACCGCTGGCACGTATTGAGTGCCGATGGCGGCGCGGTGCTGGCCAGTAATGGCATGTCGGTGAATGCCGACGCCGCGCTGGAACCCCTGAAAAAAGGCGCGACGTTGCTGGTGGTCGCCGGCTTTGAACCGTTGCAGTTCGCCACGCCGGCACTCGAGCACTGGCTGCGCCGTCTCGACCACGATGGCGTGACTCTCGGGGCCATCGATACCGGTGCCTGCGTGCTCGCTGAAGCAGGCCTGCTCGAGGGCTACCGCCTGACCCTGCACTGGGAGGCCATCGACGCCTTCAAGGAATCGTATCCACACTTGAGCGTGACCCAGGAACTGTTCGAGATCGACCGGCGCCGCATTACCTGCGCCGGAGGCACGGCCTCCATCGACCTGATGCTCGACCTGATCGCCCAGGCCCATGGCCCTGACCTGGCGATCCAGGTGTCCGAACAGTTCGTGCTCGGCCGTATCCGCCCACGCAAAGACCACCAGCGCATGCAGATCGCCACGCGTTACGGCATCAACAACAAGAAGTTGGTGCACGTGATCGGCGAGATGGAACAACACACGGAGCCGCCGCTGAGCACCCTGGCCCTGGCCGACGCGATCAAGGTGACCCGGCGGCAGTTGGAGCGGCTGTTTCGCTTGCACTTGAATGATACGCCGAGCAATTTCTACCTCGGCCTGCGCCTGGAAAAGGCCCGTCAGCTGTTGCGCCAGAGCGGTATGAGTGTGTTGGAGGTAAGCATTGCCTGCGGGTTTGAGTCGCCGTCGTATTTCACCCGCAGCTACCGTGCGCGGTTTGCGAAATGTCCACGGGAGGATCGGCGACGGGAGGCGGTTTGACGGGCAATTATAGTTAATTATACTCAAGGCTATAATTTATAGTTAAATCCATAATTGGGTATAAAAGCATGTCCAAGAACAGCGGCTTTGTGTTTCGCCGTCCCGCCCTGGCAAGCAGCATCGCCGACGGACTGGTGGGGGTGGGGATTCAGGACTTCACGTCGGGGCTGTTTCTCGCGGCCCCTCGACGCACCGGAAAAAGTACGTTCTTGCGCGAAGACCTGATCCCGGAGTGTCAGTTGCGGGGTTGGCTGGCCGTCTACGTCGATCTGTGGGCCGACAAGGAGAAAGACCCTGCGCAGTTGATCGCCAGCGCTATTGCGGCGGCCCTGGCGCCCTACGAAAAAGGCATCCGTAAACTGGCCAAGAACATTGGCATCGAGAAACTGAGCTTTCTGCGTACCCTGTCCTGGGACTTTACCCAGCCACAATTGCCTGCCGGTGCGACGCTGACCCAGGCCCTGGAGTTGCTCCACAGCGCTGCAGAAAAACCCGTCGTGCTGGTGATCGACGAGGCGCAGCACGCGCTGACCAGTGAGTCGGGCCTCAATGCGATGTTCGCGTTGAAGGCTGCCCGGGATCAACTCAACCAGGGCCGTGACGAGGAGGGCAGCGGTTTGCTCCTGGTGTTCACCGGTTCCAACCGCGACAAGCTGGCCCATTTGGTGTTGGGCAAGAGCCAACCGTTTTTCGGGTCGAGCATCACGCCGTTTCCGCTGCTGGGTAAAGAGTTCACCCAGGCGTACACCGCACACCTCAACGCGCACCTGGCCCAGACCAACCAATTTAATGCTGCCGATATTGATGAAGCCTTCGAGCTGGTAGGCCGGCGCCCCGAGATGCTGCGCACGATTATCGGTGAAGTGGCGCTGGAGTTGGGCGCGGCGAGCAATCTGGGCCAACTGCTGCACAGTCGCGCCGAATTGCTGCGCGCCGGTGTGTGGAGCGAATTTGAAAGCGCCTGGAACGCCCTGACCCTCCCGCAGCGCGCGGTGCTGCAGGTGATGGTGGAGCGTTTGCAAAGCAATGAACCCTTTGCACCCTTTACCGACACCACGATTACCGCGGTCAGCAAGACGTTGGAGGCGATGGGCAGCGATGTGGTGCCGGGCACCCAGACGATTCAGGCCTGCATCGATGCCCTGCGCGACAAGGAACTGGTGTGGAAGTCGAGCCGGGGCGGCTATGCGCTGGAAGACAAAACGTTTGGAGATTGGCTGCAGCACAGGAGTCGTACAGCCAACTAGAGACAACGCAGGGTAGATGTGGGAGGGGGCTTGCTCCCGATAGCGGTGGGTCAGCTACAGATGTATCGACTGACAGTCCGCCATCGGGAGCAAGCCCCCTCCCACATGGGGTTTATTTCTTGAGCAGTGCCGCGCACGCCGCCTTGTAGGCTTCATGCTGGTATTTGTTCAGCGTCGCCGGCAGATCGAAAGTGTGCTTCTTGTTCTGCGCATTGAGGGTCTGTGGCGACAGCAGCGTCACCTCGGCCCCGTCCAGCAACTGAAACACCCCTTCGATCTTGAACGTGGTCGGGCCGCCGGCAAATTCACCTTTCTTGCTGCGTTTCTTGATGGCGATGCGCGTGATGGCGTTTTCCCGCACAAAGGCCTGCACCTGGGCGGCGAACGCCTTGACGTTGGCTGCCTCCTCATCGTCTTCAAGCGCGATTTTCTTGGTCGCCAAGGGGATGTGGCTCAGCGCCTGGTTGTCCAGGGAGGCGACGGCGATGATGGCTTCGCTGCCTTTGATTTCGATGCCGCAGGTCTTCATGGATAGCCTTGTCTAGAAGGTAGGTCGCAGGGATTGTCGCTTATTCCTGGCCGATCGACTCCAAAAACTCCGACCGCTCATCACTCATGCGCGCCAGGCAATCATTGTGTTGGATGGCGTAGTCCTTGGTGCCCGCCACTGCCGGGAAAGTGTCCACCGCGCAATCGGCGTCACGCAGCTTTTCCCATTTCTGCTGGGCGTCCTTCAGACGAGCGGTAATGTCGGCGAGCTGCGTCTTGTTGCTGCCATAGGTCGAACCCATGCGTTCGAGCAGGCCCTGGTAGTTATCCTTGAGCAATTGCTCGGCAGTGGTTTTGTTGAAAGTAGCGCATTCCAGGGTTTGTTTGTCGTTTTCGATGCCATCGCACGGCGTGTTGTCGGTGTCTTCAGCCGCGTGGGCGGTGGTTGCGATGAGTGCCAAAGCCAGGAAAATCGATTTCATTGCGCCGTCTCATATCAGGTAATGGCCGAATTCTGGCTCAAGCGTAAGACAAAGAACAGCCACCAGTCAGGCCTGTCTTAACAGCCTTTGTCCCGGATTGACGCTTTCGGCAATTCCCCTGTCGTTTTTGCACCCGGTTCCGTCGGCCCCTGGGCATATGCTGGCCCAAAGCGCCGGCAGACGATTCGGCGCATGAATCGCCAATAAGGGGACGCCTGATGAGCCCAGCCGAATTGCACGCCGACAGCATCGTTATCGACGGGCTGATTATTGCCAAGTGGAATCGCGACCTGTTCGAGGACATGCGCAAAGGCGGCCTCACCGCCGCCAACTGCACCGTGTCGGTGTGGGAAGGCTTCCAGGCCACTATCAATAACATCGTGGCCAGCCAGACCCTGATCCGTGAGAACAGTGACCTGGTGATCCCGGTGAAAACCACTGCCGATATCCGTCGTGCCAAGGAGCTGGGCAAGACCGGCATCATCTTCGGCTTCCAGAACGCCCATGCGTTCGAAGACCAGCTTGGCTATGTCGAGATCTTCAAGCAGCTCGGCGTGGGCGTCGTGCAGATGTGCTACAACACCCAGAACCTGGTCGGCACCGGTTGCTATGAGCGTGACGGCGGCCTGTCGGGCTTTGGCCGTGAGATTGTCGGCGAGATGAACCGCGTCGGCATCATGTGCGACCTGTCCCACGTGGGCTCCAAGACCTCCGAAGAAGTCATCCTCGAATCGAAAAAGCCGGTGTGCTACTCCCACTGCCTGCCATCGGGCCTCAAAGAGCACCCGCGCAACAAGTCCGATGAGGAACTGAAGTTCATCGCCGATCACGGCGGTTTTGTCGGTGTGACCATGTTCGCGCCGTTCCTGGCCAAGGGCATCGATTCGACCATCGACGACTACGCCGAAGCCATCGAGTACACCATGAATATCGTTGGTGAAGACGCCATCGGCATCGGCACCGACTTCACCCAGGGCCATGGCCAGGATTTCTTCGAAATGCTGACCCATGACAAGGGCTACGCCCGCCGCCTGACCAACTTCGGCAAGATCATCAACCCGCTGGGCATCCGCACCGTGGGCGAGTTCCCCAACCTCACCGAGACCCTGCTCAAGCGCGGTCACCCTGAGCGTGTGGTGCGCAAGATCATGGGCGAAAACTGGGTCAACGTTCTCAAGGACGTCTGGGGCGAATAAGCCACCGCCCACGCATTTTTCCCTCGGCCATCCGTGTCGGGGGCATCCAAACGAATTTTCTGGAGTTGAGTTTCCATGGCCAAGATCGCCCCGCAATTGCCAATCGAAGTCGACAGCGAGACCGGTGTCTGGACCTCCGACGCCCTGCCGATGCTGTATGTGCCGCGCCATTTCTTCGTCAACAACCACATGGGTATCGAAGAAGTGCTGGGCGCCGAGGCCTATGCCGAGATCCTCTACAAGGCCGGCTACAAATCCGCCTGGCACTGGTGTGAAAAAGAAGCCGAATGCCACGGCCTGGAAGGCGTCGCGGTGTTCGAGCATTACATGAAGCGCCTGTCGCAACGTGGCTGGGGCCTGTTCAAGATCCAGGACATCGACCTCGACAAAGGCACCGCCAGCGTCAAGCTCGAACACTCCGCTTTCGTCTACGTGTATGGCAAGGTCGGACGCAAGGTCGACTACATGTTCACCGGCTGGTTTGCCGGCGCCATGGACCAGATCCTGCAGGCGCGTGGCAGCCAGATTCGCACTGTGGCCGAGCAAGTCTACGGAGGCTCCGAAGAGGGCCACGATGACGGCTTGTTCACCGTCAAGCCGTTGTAAGCCGAGGACCGTGCCATGGCTTTCGAAGCAATGTTCCAGCCGATCCAGATCGGCAAACTGACTATCCGCAACCGCGTGCTCAGTACCGCCCACGCCGAGGTGTATGCCACCGATGGTGGGATGACCACTGACCGCTATGTGAAGTACTACGAAGAGAAAGCCAAGGGCGGTATCGGCCTGGCGATCTGCGGCGGCTCCTCGGTGGTGGCCATCGACAGCCCGCAGGAATGGTGGAGCTCGGTGAACCTGTCCACCGACCGCATCATCCCGCACTTCCAGAACCTGGCCGACGCCATGCACAAGCATGGCGCCAAGATCATGATCCAGATTACCCACATGGGTCGTCGCTCGCGCTGGGACGGCTTCAACTGGCCGACCCTGATGTCGCCGTCCGGCGTGCGTGAGCCGGTGCACCGCGCCACCTGCAAGACCATCGAGCCGGAAGAAATCTGGCGCGTGATCGGCAACTACGCCCAGGCTGCGCGTCGGGCCAAGGCCGGTGGCCTGGACGGGGTAGAACTGTCCGCCGTGCACCAGCACATGATCGACCAGTTCTGGAGCCCACGGGTCAACAAGCGTACCGACGAATGGGGCGGCACCTTCGAAGGCCGTATGAAGTTCGGCCTGGAAGTGTTGAAGGCCGTGCGTGCCGAAGTGGGTGACGACTTCTGCGTGGGCATGCGCCTGTGCGGCGACGAGTTCCACCCGGATGGCTTGTCCCACGAAGACATGAAACAGATCGCCAAGTATTACGACGACACCGGCATGCTCGATTTCATCGGCGTGGTGGGTTCAGGCTGCGACACCCATAACACCCTGGCCAACGTGATCCCCAACATGAGCTACCCGCCGGAGCCGTTTTTGCACCTGGCCGCCGGTATCAAGGAAGTGGTCAAGGTCCCGGTGCTGCACGCGCAGAACATCAAGGACCCGAACCAGGCCACGCGCATTCTGGAAGGCGGCTATGTGGACATGGTCGGCATGACCCGTGCGCACATCGCCGACCCGCACCTGATCGCCAAGATCAAGATGGGCCAGATCGACCAGATCAAGCAGTGCGTGGGCGCCAACTATTGCATCGATCGTCAGTACCAGGGCCTGGACGTGCTGTGCATCCAGAACGCCGCGACTTCCCGTGAATACATGGGCGTGCCGCACATCATCGAGAAGTCCACCGGGCCCAAGCGCAAAGTCGTGGTGGTCGGTGCCGGCCCTGCCGGGATGGAAGCGGCGCGGGTGGCCGCCGAACGTGGCCACGACGTGACCCTGTTCGAGAAAAAAGAATTCATCGGCGGGCAAATCACCACGGCCTCCAAGGCACCGCAGCGTGACCAGATTGCCGGTATCACCCGCTGGTACCAACTGGAACTGGCGCGCTTGAAAGTCGACCTGCGCCTGGGTGTGGCGGCCGATGCCGACACCCTTCTCGACCTGCGCCCCGATGTGGTGGTGCTGGCGGTGGGCGGGCAGCCGAATGTGGAGCAGAACGAACACTGGGGCGCCGCCGAAGGTTTGGTCGTGAGCAGCTGGGATGTGCTCGACGGCAAAGTCGCACCGGGCAAGAACGTGTTGGTCTACGACACCATCTGCGAGTTCACCGGTATGTCGGTGGCGGATTTCCTTGCGGACAAAGGCAGCCAGGTCGAGATCGTCACCGACGACATCAAGCCGGGCGTGGCCATTGGCGGTACGTCGTTCCCGACCTACTACCGCAGCATGTACCCCAAGGAAGTGATCATGACCGGCGACATGATGCTGGAAAAGGTCTACCGCGAGGGCGACAAGCTGGTGGCGGTGCTGGAGAACGAATACACCGGCGCCAAAGAGGAGCGGGTGGTCGACCAGGTGGTGGTGGAGAACGGCGTGCGTCCGGACGAAGCCATCTACTACGCGCTCAAGGAAGGCTCGCGCAACAAGGGCCAGATCGACGTCGAAGCCTTGTTCGCGATCAAGCCGCAGCCGTGCTTGAGCGAGTCGGGTGAGGGGTACTTGCTGTTCCGCATTGGTGACTGTGTGGCCCAGCGTAATACCCACGCTGCGATCTATGACGCCCTGCGATTGTGCAAGGATTTCTGACCCGACACCGAACCAATGTGGACTCGGTCTGAATGTGGGAGGGGGCTTGCTCCCGATAGCGGTGGGTCAGCTACAGATGTATCGACTGACAGTCCGCCTTCGGGAGCAAGCCCCCTCCCACATTAGACCTGTGTGGTCTGTGGGAGCTTCACCATGTTGAACACCTTGCTGCCTATCCTGTTATTTGCCGCTCTGGGCCTCGCGGTCCTCGGCGCCCTGCGCCGGGTGAACATGTGGCGCCGTGGTCGTGCCTCGAAAGTCGACCTGCTGGGCGGCCTACTGGCCATGCCCAAGCGCTACATGGTCGACCTGCACCATGTGGTCGCCCGCGACAAATACATTGCCAACACCCACGTCGCCACGGCGCTGGGCTTCGTGCTGTCGGCGCTGCTCGCCATCCTGGTGCATGGTTTCGGCCTGCAGAGCCGCATCCTGGGCTACGCCTTGCTGCTGGCCTCGGTGCTGATGTTTGTTGGCGCCACCTTCGTCTACCTGCGTCGGCGCAACCCGCCGTCGCGCCTGTCGAAAGGCCCTTGGATGCGCCTGCCGAAAAGCCTGATGGCGTTCTCGGTGAGCTTCTTCCTGGTGACCTTGCCGGTGGCCGGGATTCTGCCCGCCGACTTCGGCGGCTGGTTGCTCGCGGCGATCTTGAGCGTGGGGGTGCTGTGGGGCGTCTCGGAGATGTTCTTCGGCATGACCTGGGGCGGCCCGATGAAGCACGCCTTTGCCGGTGCCCTGCACCTGGCCTGGCACCGTCGCGCCGAGCGCTTCGGCGGCGGGCGTTCGACCGGTTTGAAACCGCTGGACCTGCGCGATAAAACCGCGCCCCTGGGTGTGGAAAAACCCAAGGATTTCACCTGGAACCAACTGCTCGGCTTCGACGCCTGCGTGCAGTGCGGCAAGTGCGAGGCCGCCTGCCCGGCCTTTGCCGCCGGCCAGCCGCTGAACCCGAAAAAACTCATTCAAGACATGGTGGTCGGCCTGGCCGGCGGCACCGATGCCAAGTTTGCCGGCAGCCCGTATCCCGGCAAAGCCATCGGCGAGCATGGCGGCAACCCGCATCAACCGATCGTCAACGGCCTGGTGGACGCCGAGACCTTGTGGTCGTGCACCACTTGTCGCGCGTGCGTGGAAGAGTGCCCGATGATGATCGAGCACGTGGATGCCATCGTCGACATGCGCCGCCACCTGACGCTGGAAAAAGGCGCCACGCCGAACAAAGGTGCCGAAGTCCTGGAAAACCTGATCGCCACCGACAACCCCGGCGGTTTCGCACCGGGTGGCCGGTTGAACTGGGCGGCGGACCTGAACCTGCCGTTGCTCAGTGACAAGGGCAGCTGCGAAGTGCTGTTCTGGGTCGGTGATGGCGCTTTCGACATGCGCAACCAACGCACCCTGCGCGCCTTCGTCAAAGTCCTCAAGGCCGCCAAGGTCGACTTCGCCGTACTCGGCCTGGAAGAACGTGACAGCGGTGATGTGGCACGCCGCCTGGGCGATGAAGCCACCTTCCAGCTGCTGGCCACGCGCAACATCCAGACCCTGGCCAAATACACCTTCAAGCGCATCGTCACCTGCGACCCGCACAGTTTCCATGTGCTGAAAAACGAATATGGCGCCTTCAACGGCAACTACCTCGTGCAGCACCACAGCACCTTCATGGCCGAGCTGATCGGCGAGGGCGCGCTGAACCTGGGCCAGCACAAGGGCAACAGCGTGACCTACCACGACCCTTGTTACCTGGGCCGCTACAACGGCGAATACGAAGCCCCGCGCCAGGTGCTGCGTGCGCTGGGGATCGAGGTCAAGGAGATGCAACGCTCCGGTTTCCGTTCGCGCTGCTGCGGCGGCGGTGGCGGCGCGCCGATCACCGACATCCCCGGCAAGCAACGTATCCCGGATATGCGCATGGAAGATATCCGTGAAACCGGTGCCGAGCTGGTGGCCGTAGGGTGCCCACAGTGCACGGCGATGCTTGAAGGGGTGGTCGAGCCTCGGCCCTTGATCAAGGACATCGCTGAACTGGTCGCCGACGCGTTGCTCGAAGACGCCGCACCGGCCAAAGCCCCCTTGAAACGTGAACCTGCGGAGGTGCACTGATGAGCGACATTATCCGCCGCGACCCACGGGCCGAATGGATTGCACGTAACCGCCTGCACCCGCTGCATGCGGCGATGCAGCCGGTGCAACACAGCTGGATGGGGCCCAACGGCATCCTGCGCAAGAACGTGCATGGCGTCGGTTTCATCGGCCCCAATGGCATCAAGCGCATCGACCGCAGCGGCGCCCAGCAGGGCGGCGCGAGCAAACGTACGGCTGCCGCCGAAGTGCAGTTGCCACTGCATCAGGTAGCAGCGCCTGCGTTCTATATCAACGTGGTGCCGGACATGGTCGGCGGCCGATTGAGCAGCCACGACCGCGACTTGCTCGGCCTGGCCCGACAACTCGCCGGCAGCGACGGCGCCGTGCTGGTCGTGGTATTTGGCGAGCACAAGGAAAGTACCTTTGCCACGGCCGGTGTCGATCGCCTGCTGGTGCTGGAAGGGCATGAGTTCGACGGTTATTCACCGGAGCAACGCGTGCAAGGTTTGCGCGCTGTGGATAACCAGTTCAACCCGCGTCACTGGCTGCTGCCCGATAGCCGCAGTGGCGGCGGTGAGTTGGGCCGGCGGTTTGCCGCCAGCCTCAAGGAGCGCCCGGCCACGCGGGTCTGGCAGATCAAGGGCGAGGAGTGCATCGGCCGTGCCGGCGCCGGCCAGGAAGACTTGGCCCGGCCGCTGCCACGCTTGATTCTGGCGGCCGCCGAATGTGCCGACCCGGTCAGCGAGACCCGTCACGAAGTATTGCCCGTGGAGTTATCCACAACCCTGGCTCGCAGCCTGCCGCGAATCGAAGACCTCGGTGCGGTGGCGGTGGACCCGGCGGCGATTCCCATGGCCGAAGCCGAATTCATCTTCTCTGGCGGTAACGGCGTGAAGGATTGGGCGCTGTTCCACCAGACCGCTGCCGCCCTGGGCGCTACCGAAGGCGCGTCGCGGGTGGCGGTGGACGACGGCTTCATGGCGCGCGATCGCCAGGTCGGCGCCAGCGGCACCTGGGTCACTGCCCGTGTGTATGTGGCCGTGGGGATTTCCGGGGCGATCCAGCACCTGCAAGGCATCGGTGCCTGCGACAAAGTGGTGGCGATCAACCTCGACCCCGGTTGCGACATGATCAAGCGTGCCGACCTGTCGGTGATCGGCGAGAGCGCCGCGATATTGCAAGCCTTGATCGAGGCGGTGGCGGCCTACCGCAACGGCGCCAAGCGCGATGCAGCTTAGGACTATGACCATGACGACGAATGTAATCAGCCTGGTTTCCATTGGCGCCCATCCCACTTCCGGGCGCCCGCGTCGTGCGGAGCAGGATGCGCGTGCGGTCGAACTGGGCCTGCAAATGGCTGGGGATAAGTTGCAGGTGTTGCACGCCGGCAACGTTGCCGAACCGACGTTGCGCAGTTATCTCGGCATGGGCTTGCCGCAACTGCATGTGCTGGAACAACCGGCCGGCAGCGATGCCTTGCCGGTGCTCGGTGAGTATCTGCGCGACGCGGGGGCCCAGGTGGTACTCGCCGGCAGCCAGGCGGAAACTGGTGAAGGCTCGGGTATGTTGCCGTTCCTGCTGGCCGAGCAATTGGGCTGGCCGCTGATCGTGGGGCTCGCCCAGGTGGAGTCTATCGACGGCGGCGTCGCCCATGTGCTGCAAGCCTTGCCGCGTGGCCAAAGGCGGCGCCTGAAGGTGCGCCTGCCGTTCCTCGCCACGGTGGATAACGCGGCGCCCAAGCCTCGGCAGAGTGCCTATGGCCCGGCGCAGCGCGGCGAGTTGGAGGCGCATGAGGTTGAAGTGCTGGAGGATGAGTTATTCATAGGCGCCGTGCTGCAGCCGGCCAAGCCTCGGCCCAAACGCCTCAAGGTGATCAAGGCCAAGAGCGGTGCCGACCGGATGAAGGCGGCTACCGCCAAAGCCAGTGGCGGCGGTGGCCAGGTGCTCAAGGGCCTCAGCCCGCAAGCGGGCGCCGAAGCCATTCTCAAGCTGCTGGTTGAGGAAGGCGTGGTTCGCTGATCCTTGTAGGAGCGAGCTTGCTCGCGAAGAACGTTAACGATAATGCAGCGTGCCCGGTTTGACGCGGCGCTCTCAGGTTCTTCGCGAGCAAGCTCGCTCCTACATTACCCACAATCCCTGTTGAATCGTCTGTGGATAACCTGTTCGCGGTTGTCCACACCCCATACAGATCAAGCCCTGTAGCCCTCTGTACGAAAAACAACCAGTCTAACTGGCGGTTTTTTATAGGTTTTTTCCTGACTTCATGCATTTCATTGTGCAGACTTTCCCCCAAAGTCTGTTGGCGCTTCTGTGGATAAGATGTTCGCTATTGGCTGGAACCCTTATGAATAAAGGCTTTCAAGGAGTTGGTCAAAATTTGATCTATTTCGGCTTTTTGTGCTCTGAAAATCCTGAATGCCGTGTTTTGTGAAGGTTTGGAGTGGTTTTCCACAGCGCAGCTGAAGTTGCCCCCAAAGTCTGTTGGTGGTTCTGTGGATAAGGTGTTCGCGTACTACTACAGGCCACGTTTTACGTAGCTTGTAGAGTTGTGGTTAAAAAATGATCAGCGCCTGCTTGATATCATCCACTTGAACAAGTCACGGATTTTCTTCAGTTAATTCCTGAGGGGGAGCGCAGTTGCCCACAATTGCTGTGGGTGGCTTTGTGGATAAGTTGTTGGGCGAAGGCTGGAGGGCCGGGAAATCAAGAGGCATCCGGGGGCTGGATGTTTTTTGTACAAACCAGCCCCTGGAGGATCAACGCGTTATTCGTGAACCGCAACGCCCTTGAGGTACGGCGCCGGAGCGGCCCCCAGGTTGCTCAACATGCGCTCGCTGTACCAATCCACGAAGTTGACCACGCCGAACTCATAGGTCTTGGAGTACGGGCCTGGCTGGTAAGCTGTGGAGTTGATACCGCGCTGGTTTTCTTCGGCCAGGCGACGGTCCTGGTCGTTGGTGGCGTCCCACACCTGGCGCATACGTTCCACGTCATAGTCCACACCCTCTACGGCGTCCTTGTGCACGATCCACTTGGTGGTGACCATGGTTTCCTGGGCGCTGATCGGCCACACGGTGAACACGATGATGTGGTCGCCCATGCAGTGGTTCCATGAGTGGGGCAGGTGCAGGATACGCATCGAGCCCAGGTCCGGGTTCTTGATGCGCCCCATGAGTTTGGCGCAGCCCTGCTTGCCGTCCATGGTCATCGACACGGTGCCCTTGAGCAGCGGCATGCGCACGATACGGTTACGCAAGCCAAAGCTGGCATGGGCGTAAGGGATTTTCTCGGCCTCCCAGGCAGCGGCGGAGGCGGCTACATGGTCCTTGAACGCCTGGTCGGCGCGGGGGTCGGTGACGTCGTCCCATTCCAGCAGGGTTTTCAGCAGTTCGGGGTGCGAGGCGTTGCAGTGGTAGCACTCGCGGTTGTTCTCCAGCACCAGCTTCCAGTTGGCTTTTTCCATCAAGGTGGTTTGCACCGCCACCTTGGTGTTCTCCATGTCGTAGGGTTCCATGTAGTGATTCAGGGTCGACAGGAAGTCGTCGATGGCCGGCGGGTTTTCGGCCAGGCTGATGAAGATGTAGCCGCCGGCGGTCTTCACATTCACCGGTTTCAGGCCGTACTGCTTCATGTCGAAGTCGGCGCCCATCTCGGTGCCGGCGAACAGCAGGCGACCGTCCAGTTCGTAAGTCCACTGGTGGTAGTGGCAGACCAGCTTGGCGACCTTGCCCTTGTCGCTGGTGCACAGGCGTGAGCCACGGTGGCGGCATACGTTGTGGAACGCATGCACCACGCCTTCGGCGCCACGGATCACGATGATCGGGTTCTTGCCCACTTGCAGGGTCAGGTAGTTGCCCTTGGTGGGGATCTCGCAGGTCATGCCGGCGATCAGCCACTCTTTCTGGAAGATCTCCTGCATGTCGATATCGAACAGCCGGTCATCCGAATAGAACGGTTGTGGCAGCGAAAAGGTGCGCTCGCGTTCTTGCAACATTTGCGCGGTGGCCTTGCGTGCGGGTTCCAGCGGATCGCCCAAGCTTAAGGTTGCGGTGACGTCCATCGTATGTGTCCTCATGGCCATTCAGTGTGGCCGGCGAATAGTGGCTACGGTTGTACTACGCAAGGCGTAAAGAAAGCGTCGTTGTTGGGGGTGAGTGTGGGGCCGCCGACTGCCAGAACCTTGTCCATTAGCGACATGGCCCACTCTGATCCCGACGCGCAACCCCCGTGGTATGGGGGCTGGTCGCGATAAGTATGTGAATGTCGCAGATAGGTAAATGGGCGCATTCGGCGTTACGCAAAATCGCCATCATCAGGCCGACCTACGGCTACGGAGAACAGCATGTCCAATAACTTCCTGAACCCGGTAACTACCCAGACCTGGGCCAATGGTCGGCATATCGTCCGTTGCGTCAAAGTCATCCAGGAAACCTGGGACGTGCGCACCTTTTGCTTCATGGCCGACCAGCCGATCCTGTTCTTTTTCAAGCCGGGGCAATTCGTCACCCTGGAACTGGAAATCGACGGCCAGCCAATCATGCGCTCGTACACCATTTCCAGTTCGCCATCGGTGCCGTACAGCTTCTCGGTGACGATCAAGCGCGTCCCGGGCGGCCGGGTTTCCAACTGGTTGCACGACACCCTGCATGAAGGCCAGGAGTTGGCGGTGCACGGGCCGGTCGGGCTGTTCAATGCCATCGACTTCCCGAGCCCGAAAGTGTTGTACCTCAGCGGTGGTGTCGGTATCACGCCGGTGATGTCCATGGCCCGTTGGTTCTACGACACTAACGCCAACGTCGACATGACCTTTATCCACAGCGCCCGCTCGCCCAAGGACATCATCTATCACCGCGAGCTGGAACACATGGCGTCGCGCATCGATAACTTCAGCCTGCACCTGATTTGTGAGAAGCACGGCTTGGGTGAGCCTTGGGCGGGGTATCGCGGTTACCTGAATCACAAGATGCTCGAACTGATGGTGCCGGACTTCCTGGAGCGCGAAGTGTTCTGCTGTGGTCCAACGCCCTATATGAACGCCGTGAAACGCCTATTGGAGGCTGCAGGCTTCGACATGGCGCGCTATCACGAAGAATCCTTCGGGGCTACGCCGCCGGAAGCCCGCGCCGACGCGGTGGAGCAGGCCGAGCAAGCCGCCGAGGCGCCGGAAATCGATCTGGCGGATTTGCATCAAGTGGAGTTCATTGCTTCAGGCAAGAGCATTCGCGTGGCACCGGGTGAAACGGTGCATGCCGCAGCGGCCAAGCTTGGGCTGCTGATTCCAAAGGCGTGTGGCATGGGCATCTGCGGAACGTGCAAGGTGATGAAGCTGGGTGGAGAGGTCGAGATGGACCACAACGGCGGGATTACTGAGGAAGACGAAGCCGAGGGTTACATCCTGTCGTGCTGCAGCGTGCCTAAAGGTGATGTGCGAATCGAGTTCTGATCCACTCAGCTCGTTCCCACGCTCACCGGCCCAACTCACGCAAGGCTTGCGGTGTGACGCAGAGCGTCACGGGCTGCATGCCCACGCGGAGCATGGGCACGATCACCGGCGCAGCTCGTTCCCACGCTCCGCGTGGGAACGCCGCCAGGGACGCTCTGCGTCCCGCCTTCACGCAAGGCTCACGGTGTGACGCAGAGCGTCACGGGCTGCATGCCCACGCGGAGCGTGGGCACGATCACCGGCGCAGCTCGTTCCCACGCTCCGCGTGGTAACGCCGCCAGGGACGCTCTGCGTTCCGCTTTCACGCAAGGCTTGCGGTGTGACGCAGAGCGTCACGGGCTGCATGCCCACGCGGAGCATGGGCACGATCACCGGCGCAGCTCGTTCCCACGCTCCGCGTGGTAACGCCGCCAGGGACGCTCTGCGTTCCGCTTTCACGCAAGACTTGCGGTGTGACGCAGAGCGTCACGGGCTGCATCCCCACGCGGAGCGTGGGGACGATCACCCGTTCAGCTCGTTCCCACGCTCCGCGTGGTAACGCCGCCAGGCACGATCATCGGCTCGCGAGCTGTCAGTACCAGCGTTGGATGTCGATCAGCCCTGGCATTCCGGCATAGTTGCGGGCACTCGAATACCTCCAGTGTTCAGCCAGATCCACGTAACCCCGTTTGACCGGGTTATGGTGGATGTAATCGAGCTTCTGGTGCATCACAGCCTCGCTGTACACCAACTCCGCGTGTGAGCCCTCCTGCCAAAGCTGATAAGCCCGATCCGCCTTGTGTGCGCGTTTGCTGAAGCGCAGGCGTTGCAAAACACGTTCTGCGCCTTTGCTCTGCAGGTCATCAATGATGGTTCGGGCAGTGAAGGACTTGAATCGGCTGACGCATTTGCCAGGGTCAGGCGCCTGGGCGACGAAATGCAGATGGTTCTCGAGAACGACATAGCCGTAAAGGTTCAAGGCTTCATGGCTCTGTTGGTATCGCCAGCAATCCAGAAGATGGCCGACGATGTAATCGCGGGTAAACAACGGTAGCCATTCCATGACGGTACAGGTCAGGAAGTGTGGTTTCTCGGGTTCGGTGATGACGTAGCGGCTTCTGCCCATGGGGTCGTCCTTGCATCGGGGGCGGCTTGGGCGCAGAGCGCGCGGGGCATGCATTCCCACGCGGAGCGTGGGAACGATCGATCAAGGAGGGTTATTGGGCGTAGATGTGGACGACGAAGTGCTGGCCTGATGCTGTCAATTCATAGACTTTATCGTAAATCCGCAGTGTGCGCGATGGCTCTCGGATGGTGTCACCGACTTTTGCGTACTTCCTGAATTCATCCCAATCGATGACGGTGGTGCTGATAGTGCCGTCGCTTTGCAGAGTGTCGCCGTTGCTTTGGTATTCCATGGTTTGTCTCTCTTCTGGATTTCCGTTTCCAGCCGGGTATGCGGCAGGCGGTTAGCCCGAAAGGGGGGCTGTGCAGCGGCCTGTTCCTTTCGGGTTCCAAGAGGCTAGTCAATGAAATTCCAGTGTGTGGCTGTCAGAAATATCAAATAACAGACTCGGCGTTACGCCAGTATCAGGCACCCATCACTGTCCGAATATCCGCGGCTAATTCTCTTACACGCTCCTCCTCGGTATCCCACGCACACATGAAGCGTGCGCCACCTTTGCCGATGAAGGTGTAGAAGCGCCAGCCCTTGGCCGTCAGTGCGGCAATGGCTGGTTCCGAGAGCTGCAGGAAGACGCCGTTGGCCTGCACCGGGAACATCAGTTCAACCCCTGGAATATCCGCCACCAGGCTGCTCAGCAATTGTGCGCAGTGGTTGGCGTGCCGGGCATGCTTGAGCCAGGCGTCGTTTTCCAGCAGGCCCACCCAGGGGGCGGAGAGAAAGCGCATTTTCGACGCCAGTTGGCCGGCCTGTTTGCAGCGGTAGTCGAAGTCTTCAGCCAGTTTGTGATTGAAGAACAGGATCGCCTCGCCTACGGCCATGCCGTTCTTGGTGCCGCCAAAGCACAATACGTCCACACCGGCTTTCCAGGTCAGGTCGGCGGGGGAGCAACCGAGGAAGGCGCAGGCGTTGGAGAAGCGCGCGCCGTCCATGTGCAGGTTCAGGCCCAGTTCCTTGCAGGTGGCGCTGATGGCGCGGATTTCATCCGGGGTGTACACGCTGCCGACTTCGGTGGCCTGGGTCAGGGTTACCACGCGGGGTTTGGGGTAGTGGATGTCCTGGCGCTTGAGGGCGATCTCGCGGATGGATTCCGGGGTCAGCTTGCCATTTTCGGTGCGGGCGATGAGCAGCTTCGAGCCGTTGGAGAAAAACTCCGGCGCACCGCACTCGTCGGTTTCGACGTGGGCGGTTTCCGAGCAAATCACGCTATGGTAGCTCTGGCACAGTGAAGACAGTGCCAGTGAGTTGGCTGCGGTGCCGTTGAAGGCGAAGAACACTTCGCAGTCGGTTTCGAACAGATTGCGGAAACCGTCGGCGGCGCGGTGGGTCCATTCATCATCGCCGTAGGCGCGTTGATGCCCCTGGTTGGCTTGTTCCATGGCGGCCCAGGCTTCCGGGCAGATGCCGGAGTAGTTGTCGCTGGCGAATTGTTGGCTCTTGTCGGTCATGGCCCATTCCTGTGGTCGATGTTGGTGCGCACTGTAACCAAGATTGTCGGGCATACGCACGCGCTGTAAATGCAGAGTCACTGGGGAATTATGCACGGTACTGAAACGATGGCTGTCGGACGTGTCCGCGATGGCGCTCTGGACCTGCTCAAGTGGCTGGCGCTGCTGAGCATGGTGCTGGATCACCTGCGCTATGTCGGCTTAAGCCTGGATGGCTTGTATGTGCCGGGGCGCCTGGCGTTCCCGTGGTTTTGCCTGGCGATTGCGGCGAATCTGCATCGGGGCCGCGACCTGCCGGCAAGAGGCCGCTGGCGCTATCTGGGCTGGTTGTTGCTGTTCAGCGCGATCAGCGAAGTACCGTACCGGTTGTTTATCGAGGATGCCGATACGTTGAATGTGCTGCCAACCTTGGCGCTGGGTTTGCTGGTTGCCCGAGGATGGCAGCAAAAGGGCCGGGTTGATCGAGGCATGGCGCTGGTCGCCGTCACGATAGCCGCCCTGTTTTCAAGCCACTTAATGTTCGGTTTCTTTGGTGTATTGCTGCCATTGGTGATGCTGCTGGTGTTCCGTCGCCGATGGTATTTCAGTGTGTTGCCGGGCTTGGTCTGCGTGGCCGCCAACCAATGGCAGATATTGCTCGATAACGGCACGCCGGTTGCGCTGATGGGATTGGTTGCCTGCCTGATTTCGCCACTGGCGGGCCTGGTCTTATTGCGACACGCCAAAAACGCCTCGCCGCCCGCCATGCGCCGCTGGGCCTATACCCTCTATCCCGTGCATTTCCTGCTGCTGCTACTCGTTCGTCAAGCTATCGCCTAACCCCTTGGGGGAGGGGGCTTGCTCCCGATAGCGGTGTGTCAGCCACTGCATTTGAAAGCTGGCCCA
>NZ_JBNPJU010000021.1:0-29404 GCF_050312575.1 Pseudomonas sp. R11F
GCTGGGTGGCGCAGCCGCCCCGAACCCAGGCACCTCGGTCCTTCTGAAATACCGCGGTGTCTTTGTTGGGGCGGCGTTGCCACCCAGCGCGGGGCAAGCCCGCTCACTACAGGGAAATTGTTTGTATCGGAGCCTGCCGAAAAGCTTTTGACAGCGCAGCAATTCAACAGGTTAGAATCGCTGGCACGCAGACTGCATGGTCAGTTTGCGCCCGTCTTCCCAGCCCTGGAGTACTGCCTTTGAATGCAACGACCATCAACAGCCTGTTCTTGATCGGCGCGTTGCTGGTGGGTGCGAGCATTCTGGTGAGTTCCCTTTCGTCCCGCTTAGGGATTCCGATCCTGGTGATCATCCTGGCCGTGGGCATGGTCGCCGGCGTGGATGGCGGCGGCATCATCTTCGACAACTACCCGACCGCCTACCTGGTGGGCAACCTCGCCCTGGCCGTGATCCTGCTCGACGGCGGCTTGCGCACGCGGGTGGCGAGTTTCCGCGTGGCACTCTGGCCAGCGTTATCGCTGGCCACGGTGGGGGTGTTGATTACCACCGGCCTGACGGGCATGGCGGCGGCCTGGCTATTTGACCTGAATCTCATACAGGGCTTGCTGATCGGCGCAATCGTCGGCTCCACGGACGCCGCCGCGGTGTTTTCGCTGCTGGGCGGCAAGGGCCTGAACGAACGGGTTACCGCCAGCCTGGAAATCGAGTCCGGCAGCAACGACCCGATGGCGGTGTTCCTCACCGTGACCCTGATCGACATGCTCGCCAGCGGCCAGACCGGCCTGCACTGGAGCCTGCTGACGCACCTGATCCGCGAGTTCGGCATCGGTGGCATCATCGGCCTGGGCGGCGGCTGGCTGATGCTGCAGATGGTCAACCGCATCAACCTGGCCACCGGCCTGTACCCGATCCTGGTGATCGCCGGCGGCCTGGTGGTATTCGCCCTGACCAACGCCCTGCATGGCAGCGGCTTCCTCGCCGTGTACCTGTGCGGCCTGGTCATCGGTAACCGGCCGGTGCGCAGCCGTCATGGCATTTTGCATATGCTCGACGGCATGGCGTGGCTGGCACAGATCGGCATGTTCCTGGTGCTGGGCCTGCTGGTCACGCCCCACGACTTGCTGCCGATTGCCCTGCCGGCCCTGGGCCTGGCGCTGTGGATGATTCTGTTTGCGCGGCCGCTATCCGTGATCGTCGGCCTGTTGCCGTTCAAGGCGTTTCATGGTCGCGAAAAAGCCTTTATCGCCTGGGTCGGCCTGCGCGGCGCGGTGCCGATCATCCTCGCGGTATTCCCGCTGATGGCCGGGCTGCCCCATGCGCAGCTGTACTTCAACCTGGCGTTCTTTATCGTGCTGGTCTCGTTGCTGGTGCAAGGCACCAGCCTGCCGTGGGTGGCCAAACTGCTCAAGGTCACCGTACCGCCGGAACCGGCACCGATCTCCCGTGCGGCGCTGGAAGTACACGTCACCAGTGAGTGGGAGTTGTTTGTCTACCGCCTGGGCGCGGAGAAGTGGTGCATCGGCGCCGCCCTGCGCGAACTGAAAATGCCCGAGGGCACGCGGATCGCCGCCCTGTTCCGGGGCCAGCAACTGCTCCATCCGTCGGGTAGTACGGTGCTTGAAGTCGACGATCTGCTCTGCGTGATCGGTCACGAACACAACCTGCCAGCCCTGGGCAAACTGTTCAGCCAGGCGCCGCAACGCGGCCTGGATCTGCGTTTCTTCGGCGACTTCGTCCTGGAAGGCGACGCCCAGCTGGGCGCGGTGTCGGCCCTGTACGGCCTCAAGCTCGAAGGCATCGACCCGGACATGCCGCTGAGCAGCTTCATCACCCAGAAAGTCGGCGGCGCACCTATCGTCGGCGACCAGGTGGAATGGAACAACACCATCTGGACCGTCGCTGTCATGGACGGGAACAAGATTGGTAAAGTCGGCGTCAGATTTCCCGAAGGAAGTCGCCCGGGCCCCGGACTCTTCCTCTAAACTGCGGGGCCACAATGCCCCGATTCTTCACCTTGCTCGACCGGTCTCTATGCCAACCTTGCGCACTTATCTCGCCACTGCCCTGCTGAGCCTGACCCTGTGTGTCGGCATCGTCCATGCCGCCGAGCCGCCCAGCGCCGACGCCATCCAGCAAAGCCTGGACAAGCTGCCCGACCGCAAGCTGCCCGATGCCGATATGAAGGCGCTGCAGACCATCCTGCAACAGACCCTGACCTTTTTGGGCAACAAGCAGGATTACGAGCAGCGCCTCATCGACCTCAAGCGCCAACTGGAAGACGCTCCGCGCCAGACCAGCGAAAACCAGCGCGAACTGGTGCGGCTCAAGGCCACCAAAATCATCCCGGTGGCGCAGCGCTACGCGAGCCTGCCGGTGCCGCAGCTTGAGCAACTGCTGGTGCAACGCTCCACCCAGCAAGGCGACCTGCAAAAGGAACTGGCCGACGCCAACAGCCTGACCATCGCCGCCCAGACCCGCCCCGAGCGCGCCCAGACCGAAATCAGCAACAGCCAGACGCGTATCCAGCAGATCAACGCGACCCTCAAGCTTGGTAAAGACAACGGCAAGACCCTCAGCGGCGACCAGCGCAACCAGCTGAATGCCGAACTCGCCTCCCTGAATGCGCTGATCCCGCTGCGCCGCCAGGAACTGGCCGGCAACAGCCAACTGCAAGACCTGGGCAACAGCCAGCATGATCTGGTGGTCGAAAAGACCGCCCGCCTGGAACAAGAGATCCAGGACCTGCAAACCCTGATCAACCAGAAGCGCCTGGCCCAGTCCCAACAGACGGTGACCCAGCAGTCCATCGAAGCGCAAAAAGCCGGCAGCAGCAGCCTGCTGGCCTCCGAGAGCGCAGCCAACCTCAAACTCTCCGACTACCTGCTCAAAAGTACCGACCGCCTCAACGACCTGACCCAGAAGAACCTGGAGACCAAACAGCAACTGGACACCGTGACCCAAAGCGACTCGGCCCTGGACGAGCAAATCAACGTGCTCAAGGGCAGCCTGCTGCTGTCCAAGATCCTCTACAAACAAAAACAGGCGTTGCCGCGCCTGACCGTCGACCGCAACCTGGCAGACGACATCGCCAACATTCGCTTGTACCAGTTCGAGGTCAACCAGCAACGCGAGCTGATCAGCACCCCCAGCAGCTATGTCGATAACCTGCTGGCCAACCAGCCGCCGGATGAAGTCACCCCGCAACTGCGCCGTACCCTGCTGGAACTGGCGATCACGCGCAGCGACCTGCTGGAGCGCCTGAGCCGGGAACTGAGCGCGCTGCTCAATGAATCCATCACCCTGCAACTGAACCAGAAACAACTGCTCAGCACCGCCAGCAACCTGCGCGCGACCCTGGATGAGCAAATGTTCTGGATCCCCAGCAACAAGCCGCTGGATACCGAATGGCTGGAAACCGTACCGGATCACCTGAGCAAGCAGATCACCACGCTGCCCTGGGCCTCCAGCGTCAGCGAACTGTATGACGGCCTGACTCAACGCCCGCTGCTGTTCCTGCCATTGCTGCTGTTGATCGGTGCCTTGCTGTGGCGACGCAAAGCCCTGTACCAGCGCCTGAACAAGGTCCACCTGGACATCGGCCACTTCAAGCGCGACAGCCAGTGGCACACACCGCAGGCGATCCTGATCAATATCCTGCTGGCATTGCCGGTCTCCCTGGGCCTGGCGTTGTGCGGCTATGCCCTGCAGATCGACGCTCGCGGGCAAAACGCCAACCTGGGCGTCGCACTGCTGCTGATTGCCCAAGCGTGGCTGGTGTTCTACACCGCCTACAGAATTCTCGCGCCGGGCGGTGTGGCTGAACTGCATTTCCGCTGGGAGCGGCCTCAGGTGGCCTTTCTCCAGGGTTGGATACGCAAACTCGGGCTGGTCGTACTGGCGCTGGTTGCCGTGGTGGCCATCGCCGAACATCAACCGGCGGCGCTGGCCGACGACGTGCTGGGCATCGGCGTGGTACTGACCTGTTACGCACTGATGGCCTGGCTGCTCGGTCGCCTGCTGCTGAACAGCCCAACTCACGAAAAAGCCTCGCTGTTCCGAAAAGTCGTAGGGCTGGTGTTTACCGCCCTGCCCATCGCGCTGTTTATCGCGGTGTGCTTCGGCTACTACTATACCGCGCTCAAACTCAGCGACCGTCTGATCAACACCCTGTACCTGCTGATGCTCTGGCTGGTCATCGAGGCCACTTTCGCACGCGGCCTGGGCGTTGCCGCACGACGCCTGGCCTATGCCCGGGCCCTGGCCAAACGCCAGGCCGCCAAGGAAGCCGGTGATGGCGAAGCCGTGATCGAAGAACCGACCCTGGATATCGAGCAGGTCAACGAACAATCCATGCGCCTGATCCGCCTGGCCTTGCTGGGCGGCTTCATTGCGGCGCTGTACTGGGTGTGGAAAGACCTGATCACCGTGTTCTCCTACCTGGACAACGTGACCCTCTACGAATACACCAGCGGCACCGGCGCCAACATCAGCATGGTGCCGATCAGCATCGGCGACCTGCTCGGCGCTTCGATCATCGTCGGCATCACCTTCGCCCTGGCGCGCAACCTGCCCGGCCTGCTGGAAGTCTTGGTACTGTCCAAGCTGGACCTGGCCCAGGGCAGCGCCTACGCCACCACCACCTTGCTGTCGTATGTGATTGCCGGCGTCGGCTTCGTCTCTACCCTGTCCACCCTCGGTGTGAGCTGGGACAAGTTGCAATGGCTGGTGGCGGCGCTCTCGGTGGGGTTGGGGTTCGGGATGCAGGAGATTTTCGCCAACTTCATCTCCGGCATCATGATCCTGTTCGAACGCCCGGTGCGCATCGGCGACACCATTACCATCGGCAACCTGTCGGGCACGGTGAGCAAGATCCGCATCCGCGCCACCACCATTACCGACTTCGACCGCAAAGACATCATTGTCCCGAACAAGACATTCATCACCGGGCAACTGATCAACTGGTCGCTGACCGACACCATCACCCGCGTCACCCTGAAACTGGGCGTGGACTACGGCTCCGACCTGGACCGCGTGAAAGAGCTGCTGCTCAAGGCTGCCCGCGAAAACCCGCGGGTGCTCAAGGAGCCGGAGCCGCACGTGTACTTCCTCAACTTCGGCGAAAGCACCCTCGACCACGAACTGCGCATGCACGTGCGTGACCTGGGCGACCGCAACCCGGTGATCGACGAAGTGAACCGCTTTATCAACCGCGAGTTCAAGAAAGAGCACATCAACATTTCGTTCCGCCAGATGGAGGTTTACTTGAAAAACCTGCATGGCCAGGAATACAAACTGGTGGAAGTCGACCCGCCGACCCAGCCCGCCAACGACGGCGGTGTGCAAGAACCGCCGCCCAGCAAACTCGACTAACGGCGTTATCCCCAGCAGAATGCTCGGACATTCTGCTGGAGATGGCCGGTGAAAGCCCTCGACGAACTGACCTTCGACAACCGTTTCGCACGCCTGGGCGACGCGTTTTCGACCCACGTACTGCCTGAACCCCTCGACGAACCGCGCCTGGTCGTAGCCAGCGACGCCGCCATGGCCCTGCTCGACCTTGACCCCGCCGTGGCCGACACACCGGTGTTCGCCGAGCTGTTTGGCGGCCACAAGCTGTGGGCCGAGGCGCAACCACGGGCGATGGTCTATTCCGGGCATCAGTTCGGCGGTTATACCCCGCAACTGGGTGACGGCCGTGGGCTGTTACTGGGCGAGGTGTATAACGAGGCGGGCGAGCACTGGGACCTGCACCTCAAGGGCGCCGGCATGACGCCTTACTCACGGATGGGTGATGGGCGCGCCGTGTTGCGCTCCTCGATCCGCGAGTTCCTGGCCTCTGAAGCCCTGCATGCGTTGGGCATCCCCAGCAGCCGCGCCTTATGCGTGATCGGCTCCAGCACACCGGTATGGCGTGAAAAACAGGAGCGTGGCGCGATGGTGCTGCGCCTGGCGCCCAGCCATATCCGCTTCGGGCATTTCGAGTATTTCTACTACACCCAGAAGCCCGAGCAGCAGGCGCAGTTGGCCGAACATGTGCTGAACCTGCATTACCCCGAGTGCCGGGAACAGCCCGAACCGTACCTGGCAATGTTCCGCGAAATCGTCGAGCGCAACGCCGAGATGATCGCCAAATGGCAGGCTTACGGCTTCTGCCATGGGGTGATGAACACCGACAACATGTCGATCCTGGGCATTACCTTCGACTTCGGGCCGTTTGCGTTTCTCGATGATTTCGACGCGCACTTCATCTGCAACCACTCCGATCATGAAGGGCGTTACTCATTCAGCAACCAAGTGCCGATCGGGCAGTGGAACCTCAGCGCATTGGCCCAGGCGCTCACCCCGTTTATCAGCGTCGACGCGTTGAAAGAAGCCCTTGGCCTGTACCTGCCGCTGTATCAGGCGCACTACCTGGACCTAATGCGTCGCCGGCTGGGGCTGACCACCGCCGAAGATGATGACCAGAAATTGGTCGAACGCCTGCTGAAGCTGATGCAGAACAGCGGCGTGGACTACACGCTGTTCTTCCGCCGCCTGGGGGATGAGCCGGCGGCGGTGGCAGTGGCACGTCTGCGCGATGATTTTGTCGACCTGGCCGGGTTTGACGCCTGGGCCGAGCAGTACAAGGCCCGTGTTGAACGCGACGGCGACGGCAGCGAAGAACAGCGCCGTGCGCGGATGCATGCGGTGAACCCGCTGTACATCTTGCGCAACTACCTTGCGCAAAACGCTATTGCCGCCGCCGAGTCCGGGGATTACAGCGAAGTGCGGCGGCTGCATGAGGTGCTTTCCAAGCCGTTCGAGGCGCAAGCGGGAATGGAGCAATACGCGCAGCGACCACCGGATTGGGGTAAGCATCTGGAGATCAGTTGTTCGTCTTGAAGCCCTTAGATAAAGGTCTCTACTGAAACGCCAAAACGCTCAGCCAGCCAACGAATTTGCCGCACGTTGAGCTGGCGCTTTCCGCTCAGTATTTCAGAAACCACGGACTGGGCGCCGACGCCCGGCAAGTCGCTCTGGGTAAGGTTATGTTCGCGCATCATGTATCGCAGAACATCGACGCCACTGGCGACGGGCATTGGGCGATGCTTTTGATCGTAGGCTTCGATCCAGTCGCTGAGAATGTCCACCAAGCTCATCAGAGGGCTGTCTTCAACCTCACCGATCAGGCTCAATAACTCGTCCAAACCGCACACCAGCGCATCATAGTCCGCCTCGCTTTCTGGTTTGCGCAGCACCGGCGAAACGAACTGCCAGTGTTCAGCCGCTACTCGCATGAGTGCGCTCATCTGATTTTTTCCTTCCATTTATCTTTCTCATAATCGCGGTGATCAAGCAGATGCTTGATGTAAACGCGCTGCACCTGATACGCCACGCATGCAATCAGCCTCAGCTTGTTACCCCCGATATCAAACACGTGAAACTCTCCGACCTTGTCAGTGGCGGGGAACATGGTTTTCATCGACGCAAAGTCTTTGGGGGAGTTGCGCTTGATTACGCGATACCACTGATCCAACGCCATCGCTGAGCGCGGCCACTTTTCCTTGGCTTCCCAGATCCTTTTTTCACTGATGACTCGCATGCAACATCCTTATCGCATCTTGCTATGAAGGCTAAGCTCGAATTGCGACTATCGCAATTTGCTATAGCCACAAACAGACCAACGGCTCAGAACAAAACCGGCTTTAGCAGCCTAGGCAGCCGAACTCAGATCGACACAGGCAAAACTGTGAGCGGATAAGTCTCCTCTTCCAACCTTGATAACCCCCAGACTTGACTCCAAATACACTCCACTGGCCACACCCAAGGAGCGCATCCATGTCCGAACCTCTCGTCATTCCCTGCCCACATTGCAACGGCCTCAACCGCATCCCCGGCGAACGCCTGGGTGATGCACCCAAATGCGGGCGCTGCAAGCAACCGGTTTTGTTGAACAAGCCTTTCGAGCTGAAGCAAGGCGACTACGCCAGCCAGATCAAGGGGGATTTACCATTGCTGGTGGATGTATGGGCCGACTGGTGCGGGCCGTGCAAGTCGTTTGCACCGGTGTTTGAACAGGCGGCAGGGCAACTGCAGGGCAAGTGCCGGCTGGCCAAGCTGGACAGCGAAGCCAACCAGCAATTGTCGGCGCAGTTGGGGATTCGCTCGATCCCGAGTTTGATCCTGTTCAAGAACGGCCGTGAAGTGGCGCGTCAGAGTGGGGCGTTTCCATTGCCGCAGTTGATGAATTGGCTGCGCAGCCAGGGCATCTGACCCAACCTCAAGAACAACGCAGACCAAATGTGGGAGGGGGCTTGCTCCCGATAGCGGGCTATCAGCAGCCCCTGTGCCGGCTGACCCACCGCCATCGGGAGCAAGCCCCCTCCCACATTTGACCGCGTTTTACCTAGAGATTTAGGGCGGAGAGGTTATTGCTCGTCCAGGCGTATAAACCAGGGGATCAGCCCCCTCCCACATGAGTTTTGTGTTGCCCCTCAGGTCACGCGTTTTCCAGCAGGTTATGCAACTCCACAAACTGCTGGGTCAGCTTATGTCGTGGGTCCAAGTGGATCAGCGGCTTGCTCTCCTGGTGCGACTCGCGCATGCGCACGGAACTGGCCAGGTACACCGGCAACACCGGCAAGCCTTCGGCGATCAACTCGTCGAGCATTTGCTGCGGCAGGCTCGCCCGGGCCTGGAACTGGTTGACCACAATGCCTTCCACTTCAAGGCCTTCGTTATGGTCTTCCTTCAACTCTTCGATTTCCGCCAGCAGGCCATAAAGTGCCTGGCGCGAGAAGCTGTCGCAATCGAACGGAATCAACACACGATCAGCAGCAATCAGCGCCGAAACCGCATAGAAATTCAAGGCCGGCGGAGTATCCAGGTAGATCCGATCGTAATCTTCACCCAGCTCATCCAGCAGTTTTCGCAGCTTGTTGATCTTGTGCTTGGCCTCAAGTTTGGGCTGCAAATCCGCCAATTCTGCGGTGGCGGTGACCACGTGGAGGTTGTCGAACGGGGTTTCGTAGATATCCACCTGGTTTTTCTTGGAGAACGGCCCCGAAGACAGGGTTTGCTTGAAAAAATCGGCGATGCCCATGGGGATATCGTCGCCGGTCAGCCCGGTGAGGTACTGGGTTGAGTTGGCTTGTGCATCGAGGTCCACCAACAGGGTTCGATAGCCTTCGCTGGCGCTGACCGCCGCCAGGTTGCAGGCAATGCTGGACTTGCCCACACCGCCTTTCTGATTGAACACCACGCGCCGCATGGAAAAACCTCCGTGTATCAATGAATGTCCCGAGTGTAGAGGGCAAAAGCGCCTGTTAGCTACCTCGTTCATCCGTTGACCCGTGCATTACACGCCGATTCCAAGACCTCGCATACAAATGAAAGGGACGCGTCCGACGCCCCAACGAGCACCGCGTAAAGGACAATCCGCAAATCTCCACGACTGATTTGTAATCGACGTGCACAAATTTTTACCAAAATTTGCTAGAACCCCACGCCACCGGGATAATGCGCGCCATTCGGCCGTTGCTCCCTGTCCCGGTATTCGGGGCCAACAGCCGCACATGGAAGCCCGCAGGGGCGGGATAACGTCTCAGTGATCAACTTCAACATCGCCCAATGGCGCGCATGGGCTCCTGGCCTCGAGAGCGCGGATGCCTGGCGCACATGGTGCCTGGCCCCGGTGTTGCTGCCTGCCAGCGAAGCCTCCCCCGACGTGTCATTCCTCCCGGCCATGCAGCGCCGGCGCCTGAGCCGCTTGGCGCGCATGGCGTTCAGCGTGGGTTGGCCGCTGGCCGAGGGCCTGCAGGACCTGCCGTTGGTCTTTATCTCCCGCCACGGCGAAACCCCGCGCACCCTCGATATCCTCAGCGACCTGGCCAACGACCAGCCGTTGTCGCCCACCCAGTTCAGCCTGTCGGTGCATAACGCGGTGATTGGCCTGTGGTCGATCCTGCGCAATGAAACCAGCGAAATGACCGCCCTCGCCGCCGCCGGCGATGGCCTGGAGCATGGCGTGCTGGAAGCCGCCGCACTGCTCGACGAAGGGGCGCCGGCCGTGCTGCTGGTGATCACCGAAGAACAGCCGCCCGAAGCCTATGCCAGCTGGATCCACGACGTACCCTTCCCCTACGCTCTGGGCCTGTTGCTGACGCCGGGCGACGAGTGGCAGCTGGAACTCACCACCGGCACTGTCCAACCCAGCACCGCCCAACCGTGGCCCCACGCCCTGAACCTGCTGCGCACCCTGCTGAACGGACAGGACGCCTGCCAACATGCCTGGAAGAACCGTGTATGGAACTGGCAACGCAAGCCCTGACCCGCAAACCGCGGGACGCCTACTACTGGCGCCTGTTCGCCACCGCCGCCAGCTTCGCGCTGTTCGGCCTCGGCGGGCTGTGCCTGCGGTTGCTGGTATTTCCGTTGCTCAGTTGTCTGCCGGGCAGCGCCGACACACATCAGCGCCGTGCGCGCCTGACCATCAGCAGGTTGTTCTGGCTGTTTATCCGCCTGATGCAACGCGCCGGCGTGCTGACCTACAGCGTCGAAGGTGCTGAAAACCTCGGCCGCCCGGGCCAGATGATCATCGCCAACCATCCGTCGCTGATCGACGTGGTGTTCCTGATCGGCCTGGTGCGCCAGGCCAACTGCGTAGTCAAGCAGAGCCTGTGGCAAAACCCCTTCACCCGTGGGCCTGTGCGTGAGGCCGGCTATATCAGCAATGATGGCAGCGCCGAAATGCTCGATGCCGCTGCCGCTGCCCTGCGCGAAGGCCAGACCCTGATCATCTTTCCCGAAGGCACCCGCACCCCACCCGGCGCGGCACCCGCCTTTCATCGCGGCGGCGCCGCCATTGCACTGCGCGGTGCGACAATCATTACCCCCGTGGTGATCAAGGTCAGCCCGACCACCCTGACCAAGGCCGAACCCTGGTACCGCATCCCCAAATGCCGCGTGCACTTCAGTTTGCGGGTGGGTGCCGATATAGAACCACAAGCGTTTGCCGCTCTTGGGCCTGCGCCCCAGGCTTCACGCAAGCTCAACGATTACCTGCACCACTATTTCATTAAGGAGCTCGCCGAAGATGAGCGACCAACAACGCCTTGAGCACGACATAAAAACGTTGATCATCGAGGCCCTGGGCCTGGAAGACATCAGCGCCGACGACATCGGCAGCGAACAAACCCTGTTCGGCGAAGGCCTGGGCCTGGACTCGGTCGACGCCCTGGAATTGGGCCTGGCGATCCAGAAAAAGTACGGTATCAAGATCGACGCCGACGCCAAGGACACCCGCAATCACTTCACCAACGTGGCCAGCCTTGCGGCGTTCGTCACAGCCAGACAGGCAGCTTGAGACCGTACCATGCAAACTCGTGACGATATTTTCAACACCCTGCGCGATGCCTTGGTGGAACTGTTTGAACTGCCCGCGGAACGCATCACCCTCGAGGCCAACCTGTATCAGGACCTGGAAATCGACAGCATCGATGCCGTGGACCTGATCGACCATATCAAACGCCAGACCGGCAAGAAGATCGCCGCCGAAGAGTTCAAGGCGGTGCGTACCGTGAACGACGTGGTAGAGGCGGTGTACCGTCTGGTCACGCCTGCCGCATGAGCCGGTTGATCGGCCTTGGCCTGTTGCTGGCAGGGCTGCTGTACCCCTTTGCGGTGTATTACGGCACCGAGCACTTTGCGCCATGGCAGTTCGGCCTGTTGCTGGGTAGCCTGTGGCTGTTGCGTGCACTCACTGCGGCTCGGCGCCCCGGCAGTCGCTGGATGGCCGTGACGGTGATTGTGTTCTGCCTGTTGCTGGCCTGGTTCGACAACCCGCAGTGGCTGCGCTGGTACCCTAGCCTGGTCAGCGCATTCATGCTGGCGCTGTTCGGCCTTAGCCTGAAGTATGGCCCGCCGGTGGTCGAGCGCCTGGCGCGCATGACCGAGCCGCAGTTGCCGCCCAAAGCGGTGGTCTATACGCGCCAGGTCACCGTGGTCTGGAGCGTGTTTTTTCTGTGTAATGGCCTGCTGGCCGCCGCCCTCACGCTGTGGGCGCCGCTGAGCTGGTGGACGTTGTACAACGGCTTGATCGCCTACGGGCTGATGGGGCTGTTGTTTGCCGTGGAATGGCTGGTACGACAAAGGGTTCGAGGCCGCGTATGAAAGGTTTGAAACTTGAGCACTTGCTGCTTGAGCCGCTGGAACAGCGCTGGGTGACCAGCGAGCCGCTGATGAATCATGCCCAGCTGTGGGCACACGCCCTGAGCCTCGCGGCGGGCCTGCAAGCGCGTGGGATCCAGCGCCTGGCTGTACATCTGGAAGACGCAGGCTTACTGGCGATTGCCCTGCTGGGCGCCTGGCGTGCCGGGGTCAGTGTGCTGCTGCCTGCCGACCTGCAACCCCAGACCCGCCAACGCTGGGACGACTCAGTGGATACATGGCTGGTTGAGCCGACTGATCTGGATGCGTTGTACCAGGCCCCATTGAGCCCCGCCGCGCTCGACCTGGACACCTGCCGACTGAGCCTGTGCACCTCCGGCTCCAGCGGTGAGCCCAAGCGTATCGACAAAACCCTGCGCCAACTGGCCAACGAAGTCGAGGCCCTGGAGGCCCTGTGGGGCGCGGACCTCAAAGACGCCTGCATCATCGGCAGTGTCGCCACCCAACACATCTACGGCCTGCTGTTCCGTGTGCTATGGCCGCTGTATGCCGGGCGCCGCTTCGTGCGCCAGCAACTGGCCTTTCCCGAAGACCTGCAACGCGCCAGCCGCGAACACTCGCAATTTGCCTGGGTGGCCAGCCCGGCGCTGCTCAAGCGCATGGGCGACAACCTCGACTGGCCCGCGTTGCGCCAGGTATCACGGGTGTTTTCGTCCGGCGGCGCCTTGCCCATCGAGGCGGCCGGCGAGCTTTACGATCGCCTGCAGCAATGGCCGACGGAAATCCTCGGCAGTTCGGAAACCGGTGGCATCGCCTGGCGCCAAGGCGCACAGCCGTGGGAACCCTTTGCCGATGTGCAACTGAGCCAGGATGCCGAGGGCGCCCTGCGCATTGCTTCGCCCTATCTGCCGGCCGGTCATATCGAACAGACCGCCGACGCGGCGCGGATCCACGCCGATGGCCGCTTTGAATTGCTCGGCCGCCTGGACCGCATCGTCAAGCTGGAAGAAAAACGCATCTCCCTGCCCATGCTGGAACAGGCACTGATGACCCACCCGTGGGTTGCCGAAACCCGCCTGGGCGTGGTGCAGGAAAACCGCGCATCCCTCGGCGCGCTGGTGGTGCTCAGTGCCGACGGCCTGCGCGCCCTGCGCAACCAGGGACGTCGCACGCTGACCCAAACCCTGCGCCAGCACTTGAGCCAACATTGCGAGGCGCTGGCCCTGCCCCGCCGTTGGCGCTTGCTGCGCCAGTTGCCGCTGAACGCCCAGGGCAAGCTGCCCCAGGCCGATGTCACGGCCCTGTTGCTCGCCCCACGGCCAAAAGCGCCGCACGTGTTGGAGCAAGTCGAAACCGATGGCGAATGGACCCTGCAACTGAGCGTCCCACCGGACCTGGCCTATTTCAGCGGCCACTTCCCCGCGACGCCCGTACTACCGGGCGTGGTGCAGGTGGAATGGGCGTTCAACCTGGGCCAACAGCTGATGGACCTGCCCACGACGTTCGCCGGCATGGAAGTGCTCAAGTTCCAGCAACTGGTACGCCCCGGTGACCAGATCGAGCTGCACCTGCGCTTCGACCCGGAACGCGGCAAACTGTATTTCGCCTACCGCAACGGCGTTGCCGCTTGCTCCAGCGGGCGCATCCAGCTGGTCACCGCCCATGCATAAGCCGTGCGCCCTGATCCCGGTCTACAACCATGAAGCCGCCGTGCCGGCCGTGGTCCACAGCCTGCTGGACAGTGGCCTGCCGTGCCTGCTGGTGGATGACGGCAGCAGCCCGGCCTGCGCGGCCGTATTGGCGCAACTGGCGACGCTGGAGTCGGTCACCCTGCTGACCTTGCCGAGCAACCAGGGCAAAGGCGGCGCGGTCATGGCCGGTTTTCGCGAGGCTGCACGCCTGGGCTTCAGCCACGCCCTGCAGGTGGATGCCGACGGCCAGCACGACCTGCGGGAAGTCGAGGCCTTCCTTGACGCGTCGCGCGCCCACCCAACGGCCGTGATCTGCGGCTATCCCGAATACGATGAGAGCGTGCCCAAGGGCCGCCTGTACGCACGCTACCTGACTCACGTCTGGGTGTGGATCAACACCCTGTCGCTGCAGATTCGCGACTCGATGTGTGGCTTTCGCGTGTACCCGCTGGCGCCCACGCTGGCCCTGATGGACTCGGCCTACATCGGCACGCGCATGGATTTCGACTCGGACATCCTGGTGCGCCTGGCCTGGCGCAACCAGCCGATGCGCTGGCTGCCGACCCAGGTGCATTACCCCGCGGACGGCCTGTCGCACTTCCGCCTGTTCCGCGACAACGTGCGTATCTCGGCCATGCATACCCGGCTGTTCTTCGGCATGTTGGTACGGGCGCCGATCATCCTGTGGCGGCGGTGGCAGGCATGAACGACAGCCACAAACATTGGGCCGACCGCGAGGAGCGCGGCAGTTTCTGGTTGATGAAACTCACCGCTGTCGCCGCCAGGGTCCTGGGCCGTCGCCTGCTGAGCCCCCTGCTGTACGGCATCGTGTTGTACTTCTTCCTCTTCGGCCGCACGGCCCGCCAAAGTGCCTGGGAGTACCAGCAGCGCCTGGCGTACTGGAGCGGCCGCAACGAATTGCAACCCACCCATAAAAGCGTGTTCGGTCAGTTCATGGCCTTCGCCGACGCCTTGCTCGACAAGCTCGATGTGTGGAACGGCAAGCTGCGCATCGAACAGATCGAAATCGACGACCCGGCACAATTGCGTGGGCAACTGCGCGGCGAGCGCGGGCAGATGCTGGTGGGCGCACACTTGGGCAACCTTGAAGTGTGCCGCGCCCTGGCGGAGATCGGCGAGCAAGTCACCATGAACGTGCTGGTGCACACCAAGCATGCCGAGCGTTTCAACCGCCTGCTGGGTGAAGCCGGGGCGACCCATTTGCGTCTGATCCAGGTCAGCGAACTCGACCCGGCCACCATGCTGTTGCTCAGCCAGCGCCTGGACGAGGGCGAGTGGCTGGCGATTGCCGGCGACCGCGTGCCGCTGCACGGTGGGCGCAAGGTGCGGGTGGATTTCCTCGGCCAGGATGCCGCCTTCCCCCAAGGTCCGTGGTTGCTGGCCGGCCTGCTCAAATGCCCGGTCAACCTGCTGATGTGCCTCAAGCACGACGGCCGCTATCGCCTGACCATCGAGCCCTTCACCCAATTGATCGAATGGAAGCGCAGCACCCGCGAGCAGGTGATTGCCCAGTGGACTGCGCGCTACGCCGCACGCCTGGGCGAGTTCTGCCTGCAAGCGCCCCGACAATGGTTCAACTTTTACCCTTTCTGGAAGACCGATGACGACGCATCTTGAGCCGGTAACCTTTGGCGAACGCGCTCTGCGCATTGAAGACGTGCGAGCCCTGGCCAACCGCCAGGCGCCCACGCAGTTGCAGAACGACGCCGCGTATCGCCAGCGTATCGCCAAGGGCGCGCAGTTCCTCGACTCGCTGCTGGACAAGGAGGGCGTGATCTACGGCGTGACCACCGGCTACGGCGACTCGTGCGTGGTGGCGGTGCCGCTGCAACACGTCGAGGCGCTGCCCCGTCACCTGTATACCTTTCATGGCTGCGGGCTGGGCAAGCTGCTCGACGCCCAGGCCACCCGCGCAGTACTGGCTGCGCGGTTGCAGTCGCTGTGCCATGGGGTGTCCGGCGTGCGCGTCGAACTGCTGGAGCGCCTGCAGGCCTTTCTCGAACACGACGTACTGCCGCTGATCCCGGAGGAAGGCTCGGTGGGTGCCAGCGGCGATCTGACCCCGCTGTCTTACGTGGCGGCGACCTTATCCGGCGAACGTGAGGTGATGTTCCGTGGCGAACGCCGCCAGGCGGCCGACGTACACCGCGAACTGGGTTGGACCCCGCTGGTATTGCGCCCCAAGGAAGCCCTGGCGCTGATGAACGGCACCGCCGTAATGACCGGCCTGGCCTGCCTGGCCTTCTCCCGCGCCGACTACCTGCTGCAATTGGCCACACGCATTACCGCGCTGAACGTGGTGGCGCTGCAAGGCAACCCGGAGCACTTCGACGAGCGCCTGTTCGCCGCCAAACCGCACCCAGGGCAGATGCAAGTCGCCGCCTGGCTGCGCAAGGATCTGGCAATCGACGCGCCGACCGCGCCGCTGCACCGCCTGCAAGACCGCTATTCGCTGCGTTGTGCCCCCCACGTACTCGGCGTACTGGCCGACAGCCTGAGCTGGCTGCGCGCGTTTATCGAGACCGAGCTGAACAGCGCCAACGACAACCCGATCATCGACGCGCAAGAAGAACGTGTACTGCACGGTGGGCACTTCTACGGCGGGCATATCGCCTTCGCCATGGACAGCCTCAAGACCCTGGTGGCCAATGTCGCCGACCTGCTTGACCGCCAGCTCGCACTGCTGGTGGACGTGCGCTACAACCATGGCCTGCCGAGCAACCTGTCCGGCGCACCGGCCGACCGCGCCATGCTCAACCACGGCTTCAAGGCCGTGCAGATCGGCACCAGCGCCTGGACCGCCGAAGCGCTGAAAAACACCATGCCGGCCAGCGTGTTCTCGCGCTCCACCGAGTGCCATAACCAGGACAAAGTGAGCATGGGTACCATCGCCGCCCGCGACGCGATCCGCGTGCTGGAGCTGACCGAACAAGTCGCCGCCGCGACCTTGCTCGCCGCCAACCAGGGCGTATGGCTGCGCGCCCAGGCCGAGGAGGCACGGCCGCTGCCGCCGGCCCTGGCCGCCATGCACGAGGAACTGGGCAAAGACTTCCCGCCGGTCATCGAGGATCGAGCGCTGGAAGGCGAGCTGCGCCTGTGCCTCAAACGTATCGCCGAGCAACACTGGAGGCTGCATGCGTAGCCAGGGCGTGTTGCATTGCGACACTGAAATCCTCGTACCGTTTTTCGACATCGACACCATGCACGTGGTCTGGCACGGGCATTACGTGAAGTACCTGGAAGTGGCGCGTTGTGCGTTGCTGGACAAACTCGGGCACAACTACACCCAGATGCAGGCATCGGGCTACGCCTGGCCGGTGATCGATATGCAACTACGCTACGTGCGCGGCGCCACCTTTGGCCAGACCCTCAATGTGCGCGCCAGCCTGGTGGAATGGGAGAACCGCTTGAAGGTCAACTACCTGATTACCGACCTGGCCAGCGGCGAGCGCATGACCCGCGCCAGCACCGTGCAAGTGGCCGTGGAAATCGCCAGCCGCGAGATGCAGCTGGCCTCGCCCAAAGTCTTCACCGACGCCGTCGAGAGGGCCCTGCAATGAGATCCCCTGTAGGAGCCGGCATGCCGGCGAAAATCGTCAACGTGAATACGGGCTGCCTGACACTGCGCCGCGCCCTCAGGTTTTTCGCGAGCAAGCTCGCTCCTACAGGGGTTGGGTTGCTGCTAAGCCTGAGTGCTCATGCTTTTGACCTGCAGCAGCTAAGCGAGCAGTTGGCAAAACCATCGGTGATCCACGGCAGCTTCACCCAGGAAAAACACCTGCGCGCCCTGCCCCAGCCGCTGATCAGCAAAGGCACCTTCGTGCTGGCCAAAGACCACGGCCTGCTGTGGCTGCTCAAAACCCCGTTGCAACAGGACTACCGCATCAGCGCCCAGGGCATTGCCCGCCGTGACGCCGGTGGCTGGCAACTGCTGCCGAACAAGAGCGCCGGGGCCGAGCAGAACCGGTTGTTCCTTGCGGTGCTCCAGGGCGACAGCAGCGGCTTGCAGCGCGACTTTGAACTGCAACTGCAAGGCGAAGCCAACCAGTGGAAGCTGACGCTGGTTCCACGCTCGTTGTTGCTCAAGCAAGTGTTCACCCAGATCAACATTGACGGCGGCGAGCTGGTGCAGACCATCCAGTTGCTCGAAACCCAGGGTGACAGCACCGTGCTGCGCATGCAGGACAGCACTGCAAGCCTGCCCCTGACTGACGCGGAGCAACACGACTTTGCCCAGTGAGCGCCTGCTGCCGCGCCTGTTCCTGATCCTGCTGGTGGCCGTGCTGGCCGTGGCCGGCTGGCAGTGGCGCCACGGTGCGCCGCTGTCGGCCAACCTGATGGAACTGGTGCCGGGCAACACGCCGGATGCCCTGGAACTGCAAGCCGAGCAGCGCATGCAGGAACCGTTGAACCGCGAGATGCTGGTGCTGGTGGGGCATACCGACCGCCAGCAAGCGGTGAACGTAGCGCAGCAACTGGGCGAACGCTGGCAGGCCAGCGGCTTGTTTGAAAAGGTGCAATGGAACCTGCAAGCCGACTTGCCGGCACTGCGCGAACAGCTGCTGCGCGGGCGGCTGGCGATGCTCGCGGCCAAGGATCGCGAGCAACTGATCGACCATCCCGACGCGTTTATCCAGCAGCGCGTGCAGGCCCTGTTCGACCCCTTCAGCGGGTTCAGCCTGGTGCCGAGCCAGGACGATTGGCTGGGCCTGACCGGGCGCATCCAGAGCAGCCAGCCGCAACATGGCTCGGTGCAGCTGGATATCGGCAGCGGCGCGCTGATCGCCGATGCCGACGACAAAAGCTGGGTGTTGCTGCGTGCGCGCACCACCGGCAATGCCTTCGATATGAAACTACCGCTGCAAGTGGCGGATCTGCTCAAGGCCAGCCGCCTACAGGCAGGCGAACAGGGCGCACAACTGCTCGCCGCCAGCGGCCTGCTCTACGCGGCCAATGGGCAGCAGCAAGCCACGCGGGAGATCACCTGGGTCGGCGGCGGCGCCACCCTGGGTATCCTGTTGTTGCTGTTGTTGGCGTTCCGCCGCTGGCGCGTACTGCTGGCGTTTGTCCCGGTGCTGGCAGGCATGCTGTTTGGCGCGGTGGCCTGTGTCGCGCTGTTCGGCCACATGCATGTGATAACCCTGGTGCTGGGCTCCAGCCTGATCGGTGTGGCGGTGGATTACCCGCTGCACTACCTGTCGAAAAGCTGGAGCATGCGCCCGTGGCGCAGTTGGCCGGCGTTACGCATCACCCTGCCCGGGCTGAGCCTGAGCCTGGCCACCAGTTGCATCGGTTACCTGGCGCTGGCCTGGACGCCCTTTCCCGCCTTGACACAAATCGCCGTGTTTTCCGCCGCCGGGCTGGTGGGGGCGTATCTGTCGGCCGTGTGCCTGCTGCCGGCGCTGCTCAAGAACGTGGAACTGCGCCCCGCGCAGTGGCCGCTGCGTATTGCCGAGGTGTTGTGGCAAGCGCGTACAGCGCTGCTCAAACGCGTACCGAGCCCGGTGTTGCTGGTACTGCTGTTGCTGTTTTGCGCCGGCGGCCTGTGGCACCTGAGCAGCAAGAACGATATCCGCCAGTGGATCGGCGCACCGCCGCAATTGCTGCAGGAAGCCCAGGCCGTGGCGCGCATCACCGGTTTTCAGCCGACCAGCCAGTTCTTCCTGGTGCGGGCAGAGAACCAGCAGCAGTTGCTGGAGCGCCAGGCCGCATTGGGCCAGCGCCTGGATCAACTGGTAAACATGAATAAGCTCCAGGGCTACCTGGCGCTCAACCAACTGGTCAATCTGCCCGCCGAACAGCAAAAACTGCGCGAGGGGCTGAACAACCTGGCGCAGCATTGGCAACCGCTGCTGGACCTCGGCATCCCGGCGAGCGCCCTGCAGGCCGAAGTCACGCAGTTGCAGGCGTTGCCTACCGAAGACATCGATGCGGCGCTCAAAGGCCCGCTGGCGGAACCCTGGCGCACCCTGTGGCTGGGCCCGGTGGACGGTGGCGTCGCGGCGATGGTCAGCCTGCAAGGCTTGAACAACCCGGCGTTGCTGCGCGTACAAGCACAGGATTTGCCCGGCGTGCAGTTGGTCGACCGCCTGGGCGACCTGAACCGGGTGTTTGCCGACACGCAGGTCAGCGCCGCCGAATTGAAACTGATGTCCTGCGTGCTGATCGTGTTGCTGCTGATCCTGCCGTTCGGTTTCGGCGGTGCCTTGCGCATTGTCGCCCTGCCGTTGCTGGCGGCCCTGTGCAGCCTGGCCAGCCTCGGTTGGCTGGGCCAGCCGCTGACCCTGTTCAGCCTGTTCGGCCTGCTGCTGGTCACGGCCATCAGCGTCGACTACGCCATCCTGATGCGCGAGCAGATCGGCGGCGCGGCCGTGAGTCTTCTGGGGACGCTGCTGGCCGCGCTGACGACGTGGTTGTCGTTCGGCCTGCTGGCGGTGTCCAGTACACCGGCCGTGAGCAATTTCGGCCTGTCGGTCAGCCTGGGCCTGGCGTTCAGCTCTATGCTGGCGCCCTGGGCCGGGCAACACAAACATGCCTTATGAATACCGTTATCGCCAAAGTGGCAAGGAGCCCTCGTGCCAATAGTTGAAATGGAACGTCGCCAGGTGGTCGTGATCGGCGCCGGACCATCCGGGGCTATCGCCGCCGCGCTGTTAAAGCGCAACGGGCATGACGTATTGATCATCGAGCGCCAGCATTTCCCACGGTTCTCGATTGGCGAAAGCCTGCTGTCCCACTGCATCGATTTTATCGAAGAAGCCGGCATGCTCGACGCCGTGCAAGCAGCGGGTTTCCAAGTGAAAACCGGTGCGGCGTTCGCCTGGGGCGAGCGCTACAGCGCGTTTGATTTCGGCGACACCTTCAGCAACGGCAAGCCGACCACCTTCCAGGTGCAGCGCGGCGAGTTCGACAAGTTGCTGGCCGATCAGGCCGCACTGCAAGGCGTGGACATTCGCTACGGCGAAACCGTCGCGGGTGTGGACTTGAGTGGCGAGTGCCGCTACCTGCATATCCGCCGGGAGAACGGCAGCGAGTACCACGTCAAGGCCAGATTCGTGCTGGATGCCAGTGGTTATGGCCGCGTGTTGCCGCGCCTGCTGGAACTGGAAGCCCCTTCGAACTTTCCCTTGCGCCAGGCGGTATTCACTCACGTCGAGGACTGCATCACGCACCCAGGTTTCGACCGCAGCAAAATCCTCGTGACCACCCACCCGACGAAGCGCGATATCTGGTTCTGGACCATCCCCTTCAGCAACGGGCGTTGTTCAGTGGGCGTAGTGGCGGCCAAACAACACTTTGACGGCCGCGACAGCGACCTCGACGCGTGCCTGCGGGGCTTCATCGATGAAACCCCGAGCCTGCGCGGCGTACTGCAAAACGCCGTCTGGGACACGCCGGCACGGACCATCGGCGGTTACGCGGCCAACGTCACAACCCTGCACGGGCCGGGCTTTGCGCTGTTGGGCAATGCGGCGGAGTTCCTCGACCCGGTATTCTCCTCCGGCGTAACCATTGCCATGCGTTCGGCGAGCATGGCGGCGGGTGTGCTGCATCGCCAATTGAAGGGCGAAACCGTCGACTGGCAAACCGAGTTTGCCGAGCCGCTCAAGCGCGGTGTCGATACCTTCCGTTGCTACGTCGAAGGCTGGTATGCCGGAACGTTCCAGGACGTGATTTTTCATCCGGGCAGCTCACCGGAGATCCGTCGGATGATCAGCTCGATCCTCGCCGGTTATGCCTGGGATGAACGTAATCCGTTTGTCAGCGAACCCAAGCGGCGCCTGCGGATGTTGTCGGAAATTTGTGCGAGTGAAACGGTATGACCACCCAGTACCTGAGTAAGAACTACGTCGAAGAAACCCGGTTCGGTTTCTGGTTCCTGCGCAGCCACACCTGGCAACACCATGTGTTGCGCGTGGCGATCAATGACCTGCGCAGCTTGTTCAGCGAACCGTTGCCGGTGGCGCCGGTGTTGCTGGACGCCGGTTGCGGCCAGGGCAAGTCGTTTCGCTATTTGCAGCAGGTCTTTGCGCCCGAGCGCCTGATCGGCCTGGATGCCGACCCTCACAGCCTGGCGCTGAGCCAGGCCGAAGCCGCCCGCCAAGGCCTGGCGGTGGAACTGATCGGCAGCGACTGCGCGACCCTGCAAGTGCCGGACGAAAGCGTCGACATCCTGTTCTGCCACCAGACCTTTCATCATCTGGTCGAACAGCATCGCGCACTCAAAGAGTTCTACCGAGTGCTCAAGCCCGGTGGTTACTTGCTGTTTGCCGAGTCGACCGAAGCCTACATCGATACCTGGGTGATCCGCTGGCTGTTCCGTCACCCGATGCACGTGCAGAAGAGCGCCGAAGAGTACCTGCAGATGCTCCGCGAACAGGGCTTTGAATTTGGCCCGCAGAACGTCTCATACCCCTATCTGTGGTGGAGCCGTGCCAGCGATTTCGGCCTGCTCGAACGCTGGGGCCTGCGCAATCCGCCGCCGGTGGGCCAACGTGAGGAAACGCTGGTCAACTGCGTAGCGCGTAAACCTCTGGCGAGTGCCACCCCATGATCCGCCTGTTGCTGATCGGCTGCCTGTTGCTGCTGAGTGCCTGCGCCAGCCAGCCGCCGCTGCCGGCGAAAACCCCGGCGTTGAGCTTGCCGATGCAACTGCATGTGCAGCGCCGCACGGGCGGCCAGACCCAGGACTGGTTGCTGGTCATCCAGCGTGAAGGCAGCGCGATTCGCTGGTCGATGATGGACCCGCTGGGCATTCCCCAGGCCCGCCAAAAACTGGTCGATGGCCAGTGGCAGGCCGATGGTTTGCTGCCGCCAAACCCTCAGGCGCGGGAGCTGTTCGCTGCGCTGCTGTTTGCCCTGACGTCGGCCGATGACGTGCCTGCGCTGTACCCGAGCGCCCAGGCGAGGGACCTGACGCGTACGCTGCCGGGGCACTGGCAAATCGTGTATCAGTCTTCCGAGGTGTTCAGTGTGAACATGAATGGGCAGCCGTTGAGCTATCGCATCACGCCGCTTGGGGTGGGCCGATGACGGCCTATCTGAATGCGCTCGGCGTGATCTGCGCGCTGGGGCGCGGCCAAGCCGAAGTCAGCCGCAGCCTGTTTGCCGGCGACTGCTCGGGCATGCGCGCCGAGAGCGGCTGGGTGCCGGATCGCGTGTTGCCGGTAGGCGGCGTGCGGGGTGAGCTGGCAGACATTCCCGCAGCGCTGTGCGCACAAAATAGCCGTAACAACCAACTGTTGCTGGAAGCGGCGCTGCAGATTGAAGACGAGATTCGTCAGGCGATCCACACTCACGGTGCAGCACGCGTGGGTGTCGTGTTGGGCACCAGCACGTCGGGCATCGATGAAGCCAGCCGCGGTATCGCCCATTACCTGCGCAATCAGCAATTCCCCGGCGACTATGACTACCAGCAGCAGGAGCTCAGCGCGCCGGCGAATTTCCTCGCCGACTGGCTGCACCTGAGCGGCCCGGCCTATGTGATCTCCACAGCGTGCACTTCCAGTGCCCGTGCGCTGGTCAGTGCCCAGCGCCTGCTGGACCTGGGCGTATGCGATGCGGTGATCTGCGGCGGCGTAGACAGTCTGTGCAAGTTGACGCTTAACGGTTTCACCGCGCTGGAAGCGGTGTCGAGCGAACGCTGCAATCCATTTTCGGTGAACCGTAATGGCATCAACATCGGCGAAGCAGCGGTGCTGTTCCTGATGAGTCGCCAGCCTGCGCCCATCGCGTTGATCGGCAGCGGCGCCAGCTGTGATGCCCACCACATTTCCGCCCCCGAACCCTCCGGCAAAGGTGCGTTGCACGCCATGCGCAAGGCCCTGGCCAGTGCGAAACTGGCGCCGGAACAGATCGGCTACCTGAACCTGCACGGCACCGCCACTCTGCACAATGACGCCATGGAGAGCCTGGCCGTGGCCAGCCTGTTCCCGCAGGGTGTGGCCTGCTCGTCGACCAAACCCATGAGCGGCCATACCCTCGGCGCAGCCGGTGCATTGGAAGCGGCCTTCTGCTGGCTGAGCCTGGCTCACGGTGCAGTGCCGCCGCATGTGTGGGATGGCCAGGCCGACCCGGCATTGCCGGCCTTGCAATGGGCCGCAGCGGGCGACACCTTGAAAAAACGCTGCCTGATGAGCAACTCGTTTGCCTTCGGCGGCAATAACATCAGCCTGATAATCGCAGAGGCCCCATGATCGATTGGCCACTCGCCGAACTGCTGCCCCATGCGGGCGACATGATCCTGATCGACCAGGTGCTGTCGTTCGATGAGGAGCAGGTCCACACCCGTGTCACCGTCAAGCCCGGCGGTTTGTTCAGCCGCCCGGACGGCAGCCTGCCGGCCTGGGTCGGCATCGAGCTGATGGCGCAGAGTGTCGCCGCCTATGCCGGTTGCCGGGCACGCCAGAAAGGCGAAGCCGTGGAACTGGGCTTCCTGCTGGGCACACGCAAGTTCGAGTGCAACGTGGAACACTTCCCCGCAGGCGCCGAGCTGCGCATCCACGGCCTGCGTTCCCTGGAAGACGATAACGGCATGGGGGTGTTCGAATGCCACCTGACCGGCGACGGTATCCAGGCCAGCGCCCGCTTGAACGTATTTCGACCGCCCCAGGCGGCCAACTATTTAGATGAATCTAAGGACGAAACGCCATGACTGAATCCGTACTGGTCACCGGCTCCAGCCGTGGCATCGGCCGCGCCATTGCCTTGCGCCTGGCCCAGGCCGGGCATGACATCGTGCTGCATTGCCGCAGCGGCCGGGCCGAAGCCGATGCGGTGCAGGTCGAAATCCAGGCCCTGGGGCGCCAGGCGCGGGTGCTGCAGTTCGATGTGGCGGACCGTGCGCACTGCAAGCAAATCCTGGAGGCGGACGTGGAGCAGCATGGCGCCTATTACGGCGTAGTACTCAACGCCGGCCTGACCCGCGACGGCGCGTTCCCGGCCTTGTCCGAAGACGATTGGGACGTGGTGATGCGCACCAACCTCGATGGTTTCTACAACGTATTGCATCCGGTGATGATGCCGATGATCCGCCGTCGTGCGGCCGGGCGTATCGTGTGCATCACCTCGGTATCGGGGCTGATCGGCAACCGTGGCCAGGTCAACTACAGCGCCTCGAAAGCCGGCCTGATCGGCGCAGCCAAGGCACTGGCCATCGAGCTGGGCAAACGCAAGATCACCGTCAACTGTGTGGCTCCCGGCCTGATCGACACCGCGATGCTCGATGAAAACGTGCCGGTTGAAGAGCTGATGAAGATGATCCCGGCGCAGCGCATGGGCACCCCGGAAGAAGTCGCCGGCGCGGTGAGTTTCCTGATGTCGGCCGAAGCCGGCTACATCACTCGCCAGGTGCTGGCGGTGAACGGAGGCCTATGCTGATGAAGCGTGTCGTCGTCACCGGCATGGCCGGCATGACCTCCCTGGGCAGCGATTGGGCCACTATCTCGGCCAACTTCCGCGCCAACCGCAGCGGCATCCGGCGCATGGATGAGTGGGACCGCTTCAGCGAATTGAATACACGCCTGGCCGGGCCGATTGACGATTTCGTCGTGCCCGCCCACTGGACGCGCAAACAACTGCGCAGCATGGGTCGCGTCTCGCGCCTGGCGGTGTGGGCCGCCGAGCAGGCGTTGAAAGACGCCGGTCTGCTGGGCGACGAGTCGATCAAGGACGGGCGCATGGGCGTGGCCTGCGGCTCGTCCACCGGCAGCACCGATGAGATCAAGGCGTTTGGCAATATGCTGCTCAATTCGGTGGCCGAGGGGCTGAATGCCAACTCCTATGTGCGCATGATGCCCCACACCACCGCGGCGAATATCAGTATCTTCTTTGGTCTCACCGGGCGGTTGATCCCCACGTCCAGCGCCTGCACCAGCGGCAGTCAGGGCATTGGGTATGCCTATGAAGCGATCAAGTTCGGCCGTCTGCCGATGATGCTTGCCGGCGGCGCCGAAGAACTGTGCCCCACCGAAGCCATGGTATTCGACGCGCTCTATGCCACCAGCCTGAAAAACGATGCACCGCAAACCAGCCCAAGGCCTTATGACAGTGGCCGCGACGGCCTGGTGATCGGTGAGGGCAGCGGCATGCTGGTGCTGGAAGAATTGGAACACGCCCTGGCGCGAGGAGCGCACATCCACGCCGAGATCGTCGGGTTCGGCAGCAATGCCGACGGCCAGCACACGACCCGCCCCGAACAGAAAACCATGCGCCGCGCCATGGAGCTGGCCCTGGAAGATGCCGGTCTCACCCCGGATGCCATCGGCTACGTCAACGGCCACGGCACTGCCACCGACCAAGGCGACATTGCCGAGACCCTGGCCACCAGCAGCCTGTTCGGCAGCCGCATGCCCATCAGCTCACAGAAAAGCTTCCTGGGCCACACCCTGGGCGCCTGCGGTGCGTTGGAGTCGTGGTTCAGCATCGAGATGATGAACCGCGACCAGTACGTACACACCTTCAACCTGGACGTCGTCGACCCGCAATGCGGCGAGCTGGATTACCTGCAAGGCGGTCTGCGTGAGATGCACCACGACTACGTGATGAACAACAACTTTGCCTTTGGCGGCGTCAACACATCGCTGATTTTCCGCCGCTGGTCCTGACTTTTTAATCGATTGGAGAAAACGGAATGTCCTCCCTGCTACGCGCCACCCTGATCACCCTGGCCCTGCTGAGCACTGCCGGTTGCACCAGTAAACCGGTACTCAACACCCAGCACGATTTGGTAGCCGGCCCCCAGGTCAGTGAAGAGCAAGTCAAACAGGTCATCGTCAACGCCCTGCAAAAGCGCGAATGGACAGTACAGCGCCTGAGCCCGCAGTTGGTGCAGGCCGAGATCACCGTGCGCAACCAGTTCCACGCGGAAATCGATATCCGCTACACCCGCAACAGCTACGCCATCACCTACCGCGACAGCCGCGACCTGGGCTACAAGGACGGGAAGATCCATCGCAACTACAACCGTTGGGTGAGCATGCTGGATCGCGACATCCTGGCGGGGTTGCGGGGTGCGGGACTGCAATAAACTCTGATTCATTGATCATTCCCACGCTCCGCGTGGGAATGCCGCCTGGGACGCTCTGCGTACCGCTGTTGGCGCAAGACTCCAGTCCTGTGCCAGGGTGACGCGGAGCGCCACGGGATGCGTCCCCACGCAGAGCGTGGGGACGATCATTGCACGGGCTGGCGCGTCAACAACTCCACAAACGCTTTCGCCATCGGGCTCTGCACGCCTTTGCGCTGCACCAGCCATACTGCCGTCACCGCCTCTTGATCCAGCAAGGTGCGATACACCACGCCATCAATGCGGATACGCTGGTAAGAGGCTGGCAGCACCGACACGCCGAGCCCCGCCGCTACCAGGCCGATGATGGTCATCGCCTCCCCCGCCTCCTGGGCGAAGTGCGGGCTGAAGCCGGCGTCACGCGCCAGATTGAGCAGTTGAGCGTAGAGACCGCTGCCGTAGGTCCGCGGGAAAAACACAAACGGCTCCTGCGCCAACTGTGCCAGGTGCAAGCCGCGCTCACTGCCGTACACCAGGGGATGCCCAGCATTCAGCACGGCCACCAGTGGCTCGCGCATCAACTCAATGACACCCAGCGAGTCAGGCAACGGCAGCGGGCGCATCAACCCCACCTGGATCGACTCATCCACCAGCGACTCGGCCACTTCGGTGCTGCTCATTTCCTGCAAATTCAGATGCACCGCCGGGAACGCCTGGCGAAACGCAAAGATCGCCTGGGGAATGCTGGAGTTGAACGGCGCCGATGAGGTAAAGCCGATCTTCAGTTCGCCCAACTCACCTGATTGCGCGCGCCGCGCTACATCGGCGGCTTTGTCGACCTGAGCCAGTACCAGCCGCGCCTCTTGCAGGAACAACCGTCCGGCCTCGCTCAACTCAACCCGACGATTGGTGCGCTCGAACAAACGCGCCCCCACTTCCTGTTCCAGCGCCTGGATCTGCTGGCTCAGCGGCGGCTGCGAGATGCCCAGTACCTGTGCGGCGCGGCCAAAATGCAGTTCTTCGGCGACGGCAATGAAGTAGCGCAAATGACGTAATTCCATGCAAACCTTATTAGGTCGTAAAAGCTCTCAAACAGGTCGAACAATATATTGGAAAGAATCATTAGCCAGCTATATTCTTTTTTGTATTGCCAGTCCTGGCAGGCTTTCGCTCCCCGAGGTCCCCGTGAAATCTGCTGTCGCGCCATTCGCTCAAGAACGCCCACCCACTGCCCTGGACGAGGTGGTCGCCCAGCTCAACGACGAGTACATCGAAAAAGGCACGCCGATGTTCATGCGCACCGTGCTGGCGCTGTTCTCCGGTGGTTTCGCGACCTTTGCCCTGCTGTATTGCGTGCAGCCAATGATGCCGGCGCTGTCCCATGAGTTTTCCATCAATGCGGCGCAAAGCAGCCTGATTCTGTCGGTGTCCACGGCGATGCTGGCATTCGGCTTGCTGATCACCGGGCCGATCTCCGATAGGCTGGGGCGCAAACCCGTGATGGTTTCAGCGCTGTTCTGCGCCGCGCTGGCGACCATCGCCAGCGGCTTGATGCCGACGTGGGAAGGCATCCTCCTGATGCGTGCGCTGGTGGGGTTGTCATTGAGCGGCCTGGCGGCGGTGGCGATGACCTACCTGAGCGAAGAGATCCATCCGCAGCACATCGGCCTGGCCATGGGCTTGTACATCGGCGGCAACGCGATTGGCGGCATGAGCGGCCGCCTGATCATCGGCGTCCTGATCGACTTCGTCAGTTGGCATACCGCGATGCTGATCATTGGCGCCCTGGCGCTGATGGCGGCCACGGTGTTCTGGAAAATCCTTCCCGAGTCACGCAACTTCCGCGCCACCAGCCTCAAGCCCCGTAGCCTGCTGGACGGTTTTGTCATGCACTTCAAGGACGCGGGCTTGCCGTGGTTGTTTCTCGAAGCCTTCCTGCTGATGGGCGCATTCGTGACGATGTTCAACTACATAGGCTATCGCTTGCTGGGCGACCCGTATGACTTGAGCCAGGCCGTGGTCGGCCTGCTGTCGCTGGTGTACCTCTCGGGCATCTACAGCTCGGCCAAAATCGGCTCCCTGGCCGACCGCCTCGGCCGCCGCCGCGTGTTATGGGGCACTATCGTCTTGATGCTCGCCGGCATGCTCCTGACGCTCTTCACCCCCCTGTGGCTAGTGGTGCCCGGCATGCTGATCTTCACGTTCGGCTTCTTCGGCGCCCACTCGGTGGCCAGCAGCTGGATCGGCCGCCGCGCGGTAAAAGCCAAGGGGCAGGCGTCTTCGCTGTACTTGTTCTGCTACTACGTGGGATCGAGTGTTGCGGGGACTGCGGGAGGGTTCTTCTGGCACTTTGCAGGCTGGAACGGGATTGGCGGGTTTATTGTGGCGCTGCTGATCGGTGCGTTGCTGGTGGCGCTGAAGCTGGCGAAATTGCCGCCGCTGGGGAATGTGAAGGTCTGACACGATATGGCGGAAAGTGGGAGGGGGCTTGCTCCCGATAGCGGTGTGTCAGTTTCAGTGTTTGTAACTGAACCACCGC
>NZ_JBNPJU010000073.1:0-28605 GCF_050312575.1 Pseudomonas sp. R11F
AGCTCGACACCGACATGATCGTTCCCACGCTCTGCGTGGGAATGCCGCCTGGGACGCTCCGCGTCCCGTCGGTTAGTGCGAGGTTCGAATCACGCGCAATGGTGACGCGGAGCGTCACGGGATGCGTTCCCACGCGGAGCGTGGGGACGAGCTCAGCGACTCAAAACACCGACCACCCAATCCGCTCACTCAACAACTCCAGCGCCTTCATCCCCGCCAGCGAATTCCCCGCCGCATTCAACTCCGGCGACCATACGCACACCGTAAACTGCCCCGGCACGACGGCGACGATCCCACCACCCACCCCGCTCTTACCCGGCAAACCCACGCGATAAGCAAAGTTACCCGCCTCGTCATATAGCCCGCTGGTGGCCATGATCGAGTTGACCTGCTTGGTCTGGCGTGCGGTCAGGATCTGCTCGCCGCTGTGGGCACTGGTACCTTCGTTGGCCAGGAAGCTGAATGCCTTGGCCAAATCCAGGCAGCTCATCTGCAGCGCGCAATAGTTGAAGTAACTGTGCAGCACGGCGTCCACGTCGTTGTGGAAGTTGCCGAAGGATTTCATCAGGTAGGCCATGGCCGCGTTGCGCGCGCCGTGTTGGGCTTCGGAGTCGGCGACGATGCTGTTGACCAGGATCTGCGGGTTGCCCGACAGGCGTCGTACAAAGTCCCGCATCGACAGAATCGGCACGGCAAACCGCGATTGGTTGATGTCGCAAATCACCAGCGCACCCGCATTAATAAAGGGGTTGCGTGGGCGGCCGCGTTCGAATTCCAGCTGTACCAGCGAGTTGAACGGTTGCCCGGAAGGCTCATGGCCCAGGCGTTCCCAGATGGTTTCACCGCCGTGATCGATGGCTTGGACCAGGCTGAAGACCTTGGAAATGCTCTGTACCGAGAACAGGGTGTGGGCATCACCGGCGCAGTAGGCCGAGCCGTCGTTGCCGTATACCGCAATGCCGAGTTGGTTGGCGGGCACGTCGGCCAACGCGGGAATGTAGTCGGCGACTTTGCCGAGGCCGATCAGGGGGCGTACTTCGTCGAGAATCGACTCCAGCAGCGCCTGCATGTCTTGTCCTGTCATCTTTCTTGGAATCGGTGATAAGCGGGGCGCGGAGAATACCTGAAATGCCTGTGGCAAGGGAGCTACCCCCACGCCACAGGCCAGCCGGCATGCCCTCAAAAATGCGCCACATCCGACACCTCTTCATCCAGCACATCCCGCGCCAGCGCCCAGGCCCGGTCCCTGGATTCCACCACCAGCAACGGGTAACCCCAGGCCTTGCCGAATGTCACGGTAAACGGCTTGAGCGCCAGGCGCTTGGCCGCGCTGGGTTCCACCTGGATCATGCCTCTGACGAACGCCTGCAGCGCCGGCTTGTTCTTCTTCATCCAGAGGGACGCAAGCTTGCGCTCTTCGTGGGAGTGCGCATAGTTGTTCTCGTCCACGGCTTTTTCGTGCAGCAGCAGGAACGGTTGCCGGCGGGCGAGCAGGCCTTCGAAAACCAGGAAGGCATCCTCCGGCCCGCCATCGTTGGGGGCATCGAAAACGATTTTGACGATGGGAAATGTTGAACTGTCGAGTCGCATGGCATTGCTCCTTAAAACTCACCTTAATGAGAGTGACTCTCATCATAGAGCGCCAGGCACTGGACGGCATTGCACAGAATAGCCAAACTATTTCGCAATTCAGCCAATGTGCCAAGCCCGCCATGAGACACCACCGCCTTGATATGCACGACCCTTCGATGTCCAGGGACGCCGACATTTTCCCTCGCGCCGTGGTGGGAGTGGGCGCCAGCAGCACCTCGGTCACCTGGGAACATCAGCAGCATGCCCACCGCAAAGGCCAGTTGATGTACACCTTGCGCGGGGTCATCCACTGCGAGATCGAAGCGGGTATCTGGATCGTGCCGCCGCAGTGCGCCCTGTGGATTCCCGGCGGCACCTTCCATGCGGCACGCGGGTCGGGTGAAGCGCAGATCTATTGCCTGTTGATCGACCCCGACGCCGCCCATGCCTTGCCTGAGCAGTGCTGCACCCTGGCGGTGTCGCGGCTGTTGCACGAGCTGATCAGCAAGGCGGTGAGTTTCCCGCCGCTGTACGACGTCGACGGTGCCCAGGGGCGCCTGATCAATACATTGCTCGACGAACTGGCCGAAGCGCCCATCGAAGACCTGCACCTGCCCATGCCTCAGGACGTGAGGCTGCGCCGCCTGGCCGACAGCCTGCTGGCGGATCCCGCTGACAAATCCAGCCTCGGCCAATGGGCCATCCGCATCGGCATGAGCGAGCGCAGCATGACGCGGTTGTTGCTGGAGGAACTGGGTTTGAGTTTTGGTCGCTGGCGCCGCCAGTTGCACGTGATCCTGTCCCTGCAACGCCTGGCCAAGGGCGACAGCGTGCAAACGGTGGCGCTGGACCTGGGTTATGAAAACGCCAGTGGCTTTATCACCATGTTCCGCAAGGCCGTGGGCCAGCCGCCGGCGCGTTACCTGGCCGACCGCATGGGGGCCAGCGGCAATGTCGAGCAGCCGAGCATTGCGCTGGCGGATGCGCCTGCCTGACACCGACAAAATGCAAATTACTGATAAACACAATAACGAGTAATTCTATTTTTTAATGATTAGGTTAGAACCAATCGGCATTTTACAAGGCGCGCTCCCCGCCCTACTTTTGACCCGGATAACCGACCCCTTGCCCGGTGGAGGTGTTGAACCCCAACCCAACAAGGAGTGACCATGAGCATCGAATTCATCGGCTATATCGGCGGCCATCACGCCTCCGAAATCCACCCGCGCAGCGGCCCGGTGCTGCAACCCGAGTATGTCGAAACCGTGGCCCGCGCCCACGAGGAGGCGGGGTTCGACCGCGCCCTGGTGGCCTTCCATTCCAACAGCCCGGACAGCACGCTGATTGCCTCACATGCCGCCGGCGTCACTCGAAAGCTGCAGTTCCTCATCGCCCATCGCCCGGGCTTTGCCCAACCCACACTGGCCGCTCGCCAGTTCGCCACCCTGGATGTATTCAACGGCGGACGCACCGCCGTGCATATCATCACCGGCGGCGACGACCGCGAACTGCGTGCCGACGGCAGCCATATCGGCAAGGATGAGCGCTACGCGCGCACCGACGAATACCTGAGTGTGGTGCGCCAGGAATGGACGAGCGAAACACCCTTCGATTTCGCCGGCACCTACTATCAGGTCGAAGGCGCACACTCCTCGGTGAAGTCGCCGCAGCAGCCGCATATTCCGTTGTACTTTGGCGGCTCCTCTGCGGCGGCGATCGCGGTGGCGGGCAAACATGCCGACGTGTATGCGCTCTGGGGTGAAACCTACGATCAGGTGCGCGAAACCGTGGCCCAGGTGCGTGCGGAAGCGGCCAGGCACGGCCGCACGATTCGCTTCAGTCTGTCGCTGCGGCCGATCCTCGCCGAAACCGAAGAGGCCGCCTGGGCACGTGCCGAAAGCATCTTGCAGCAGGCCACGGCACTGGCCGAGCAGACTGGTTTTGTGCGCCGCGAACCCCCGAATGAAGGCTCCCGTCGGTTGCTGGCGGCGGCCGCACAAGGGGCACGACTGGACAAGCGCTTGTGGACCGGGATTGCCGGTTTGCTCGGCGCGCAGGGCAACTCGACAGCGTTGGTGGGCACGCCTGAACAGGTCGCCGAAGCCTTGCTGGATTACTACGATCTGGGCATTACCACGTTCCTGATCCGTGGGTTTGATCCGCTCAATGACGCGATTGACTACGGCAAGCGCTTGATCCCCCTCACCCGTCAGTTGGTCGCGCAACGAACGCAGCAAGTCGCGTAAGACATAAAGCCCGGAGGGGCTGGTTCCCGATGGCGGTGTATCAGTCACCCGATGTATGACTGATACACCGCCATCGGGAGCAAGCCCCCTCCCACATTTTGATATTCACTTAGCTTAAAGATCAGTTCTTGTAGTCGGTATCGCTGCGTTCCAACTGCCGGATCAACGCGTTCCAATGCCTCGCCACGCCCGGGCCTTCACCGTTGCTGAACACCTTGGCCTGTTCCTCCACCTTGGCCACCACCTCTGCGGGCGGAAATATCAGTTCCTCATTCCCCGCCGCCTGCGCCGCGATCTGGATATTGCACGCACGCTCCAAGCTTTGCAGTTGCTGGAACGCATGCTCGACACTCACGCCAGCCGTCAGCAGCCCGTGATTACGCAAGATCATCACACTCTTGTCGCCCAGGTCCGCCACCAGCCGCTCGCGCTCGTCCAGGTCCAGCGCCACGCCTTCATATCCGTGGTACGCCACGCGCCCGGAGAACGCGATGGAATGCTGGGAAATCGGCAGCAAGCCATTCTTTTGCGCCGACACCGCAATGCCGTCGCGGGTGTGAGTGTGCAGCACCGCCTGCAAATCCGGCCGTGCGCCGTGGATCGCGCTATGGATCACGTAGCCGGCGTAGTTGATGCCCAGCCCCGTCGGGTCGTCGACAAGGGTGCCATCGAGGTCGACCTTGACCAGGTTGGACGCGCTGATTTCATCGAACAGCAAACCGAAGGCATTGATCAGGAAATGCTCATCCGGCCCCGGCACGCGGGCGGAGAAATGCGTGTAGATGTGGTCGGTCCACTTGTACAGCGCCGCCAGGCGATAGGCCGCGGCCAACTTGACGCGTACCTCCCACTCTTCTGGAGTCACGCGTTGACGAACCGTGTTGGACACGCTGGAGATAGAGGTGACGCTGCTCATGGCAAACTTCCTGGATGGCCTTAAGGACGTCCAGGCAGCCTAGGGGATGCCGAAAAATAATAAAAAGCACATTTAATCTAAGCTAATTATTATTATTTTTCATATCAGGCCGCTGCTCGGATTTTCTGCAGCGAGGCCGCCACCCACTTGCCGAACGCATCCACCGGCCCCTGCAAGTTGCCCAGGAAGTGCGGATAGATCAGCCACAGATCCATCACCGGCTTGAAATCCTTGAGTGGCATCACCGCCAATTGCTCGCGGTGAGCGCTGCGCTCCAACAAGGGACGCGGCACCAGGCCCAAGCCCAGGCCATCCGCCACCAGGCCCAGTTGCAGCTCGGTGCCGAAGGTTTCCAGGTTCACGCGCAACGCCAGGCCCTGGTCGGACAAGGTGCGCTGCAAACCGGCGCGAAAACCACAGCCATCAGGGTTGAGAATCCAGCCGCTCTGGTACACATCCGCCAACTTGCCCGGCTTTTTCGGCAGTTGGGCCTTGGCGCACACCACCACCAACTCCATCTTGCCGATGGACTCGCCGACGATGTTGTCAGGGAAGATCTTGCCCGCCGGAAACAACGCGGCCGCGGCATCCAGTTCGCCACGTTCGATCTTGCCGACCAACTGGCTACCCCAGCCGGTGGCGACCTGGGCCCGCAGGTCGGGGTAGTCGCTGCGCAACTGCTTGAGCGCGTCCAGCAACACCACGTCGCCGAGGGTCTGCGGCACGCCCAGGCGCAACACGCCGGTGGGCGGTGCGTCGGTGGCCACCAGTTCGCGCAGGGCATCCATCTCGCGCAGGATCAACCGGCATTGTTCATAAACCCGGGTGCCAATCAGCGTAGGCTTGAGTGGCTTTGTGTTGCGGTCGAACAGCTCCACGCCCAGCGCCTGCTCAAAGTTCTGCACGCGGCGGGTGATGGCCGGCTGGGTCAGTTGCAACGACTCGGCGGCGTGGCTGATGGACTGGCAACGAATCACTTCGACAAAGGCATCGATATCGTCAATTTTCATTTGGGCCGCACATAGAGAAGCGTCATTAAGATGTGTGGGAAGCATAGTTGCAGGCGCGTTGCATGGATAGCCCAGGCTGTAATCAATAACGTCTAACGCTATTCGGACCAGTTCTAAATTACCTTCAGCTATAAGCTAATCATTAATAAATAGCATATTAAGCGCAGATATTATGCTTATATAAAACCATCACCAGCGACCACAGGATGGAGTTGTCATGACCCAGGCCAAGCACCCCGAAAGACTCAGAGCCTTCATAGGCGCCCTGGCGGAATTGATCGACGGCCACCCTCGCGAAGGCGACTTGCTGCACCGGGGTGGCAAGCTTCTGGCATCCCTGGTCAGCCATGATGACTGGCTCCCTGATGACTTCGCGCAACCCGACCCCGAGCGCTATCAGCAGTTTTTGCTGCATGCCGATTCGCGCCAGCGCTTCAGCATCGTCAGCTTTGTATGGGGGCCGGGGCAAAGTACACCGATTCATGACCATCGGGTGTGGGGGTTGATCGGTATGTTGCGCGGCGCTGAGTATTCCCAGGGGTTCGAACGCGCCGCCGATGGCAGCCTGAAGCCCGCAGGCAAGCCGATTCAATTGGTGCCAGGCCAGGTCGAGGCGGTGTCGCCCAAGGTCGGCGATATTCATCAGGTCAGCAACGCCTACCGCGACCAGGTGTCGATCAGCATTCACGTGTACGGCGCCAACATCGGTGCCGTGCGCCGCGCGGTGTACCAGCCCGACGGCAGCGAGAAGCTGTTTATCTCCGGTTACTCCAACGCCTTCCTCCCGAACATCTGGGATTTGTCCAAAGAAAAGAGCCCTGCCCTATGAGCACCGTATCGACTGCAAGCTTCGCCCGGATTCGCCAGGCCCTGTTGGACCGTGAAGAAGTCGCCCTGATCGACGTGCGTGAAGAAGCGCCGTTTGCCGAAGCCCACCCGTTGTTCGCCGCGAATATCCCGTTGTCCAAACTGGAGCTGGAGGTGTATTCGCGTATTCCACGGCGCGATACTCAGGTCACCGTCTACGACAATGGCGAAGGCCTGGCCGCCCGCGCCGCCGAGCGCCTGGTTGCGCTGGGCTACACCCAGGTCAGCCTGCTCGACGGCGGCCTCGACGGTTGGCGCCGGGCCGGTGGCGAGTTGTTTATCGACGTGAACGTGCCCAGCAAAGCCTTTGGAGAACTGGTGGAAAGCGAACGCCATACGCCGTCGCTAGCCGCCGAAGACGTGCAGGCCCTGCTCGACAGCCAGGCCGATGTGGTGGTGCTCGACGCACGCCGCTTCGATGAATACCAGACCATGAGCATCCCCACCGGTATCAGCGTACCGGGTGCCGAACTGGTACTGCGCGCCCGCGAGTTGGCCCCCGATCCCGCCACCCGCATCATCGTCAACTGTGCCGGGCGCACCCGCAGCATTATCGGCACCCAGTCGCTGATCAATGCCGGCGTGGCCAACCCGGTCTCGGCCCTGCGTAATGGCACCATCGGCTGGACCCTGGCCGGGCAGAAGCTTGCCCATGGGCAGTCACGCCGCTTTGCGCCGACCAGCGAAGAGCATCGCCAGGCAGCCGCCCAGGCGGCACGCCGCGTCGCCGACAAGGCTCGCGTCGGCCGCGCCACCTTGGCAGACCTGCACCGCTGGCAGCAGCAACCCGCGCGCACCACTTACCTGTTCGATGTACGTACCCCGGAAGAATTCGAAGTCGGCCATCTACCGGGCGCACGCTCCACGCCGGGTGGCCAGTTGGTGCAGGAAACCGACCATGTCGCCAGCGTCCGCGGGGCGCGTTTGGTACTGGTGGATGACGATGGCGTGCGCGCCAATATGTCTGCATCCTGGCTCGCTCAAATGGGCTGGGAGGTGCATGTGCTGGATGATGTGCAAGCGTCCGATCTCAGCGAACAAGGTGCGTGGGTCGCCCCCGTACCTGCGCCGCCCCAGGCCGAATTGATCAGCCCTCACACCCTCGCCGACTGGTTGGACCAGGGCGATACCGTGGTACTGGATTTCACCGCCAGCGCCAACTACGTCAAACGCCATATTCCGGGAGCCTGGTGGGTGCTGCGCGCACAATTGCCCCAGGCCCTGGCCAAGGTCCCCAGTGTCCAACGCTACGTATTGACCTGTGGCAGCAGCCAATTGGCGCGCCTGGCAGTGGCTGAAGTCGAGGCCATCACCGGCAAGCAAGTGTTCCTGCTGCAAGACGGCACCGCTGGCTGGATCAATGCGCAACTGCCGCTGGAAGAAGGCGAAACCCACCTGGCCTCACCGCGTATCGACCGCTATCGCCGACCGTATGAGGGCACCGACAACCCCAAGGAAGCCATGCAGGCGTACCTGGATTGGGAGTTCGGCCTGGTGGCGCAATTGGCGCGTGACGGCACCCATGGGTTCTATGTGATCTGAGCCCACCCTCACTGGGCTTTCGAAATCACATCCGTCATGTACTGATTCAAGTCGCGAAAGTCCTTAACCCCCCAAGCGAACGGCGCAATCTTGACGCCGTTCTCTCGCAAAGTCCTGGGAATCAGGTCGCCATTGGGGCGAAGGATGACCGACGCGACGATAACGCCCGGGTAATCACTGAGGCGCTTCTTGAAAGCGCGGGTGGTGAGATCGGGCGTGGGCGGCGTGCTTTTATTGGCCAGCGGCCCCGTTCCCTTGATATCTGCGCCATGGCACATGGCGCACCTCTGGAAATAGAGGTTCTTGCCATTGGCGTTCTCCGCGCAGGCGAGTGATGTTTGCGCCAGCGCTAAAAGCCCCAGCGAAGCGATGAATAGCGTGTTCAACGGCATGGATATCCTTGTTGTGCGAGTCCTTGGAAAGCTGCGGATTCTGCTTCGGGGCATCCTCGCATGCAAGGCTCACCTCCCTCCATGACACACCACACGCGCTTACAATAAATGCACGTTAAGAATATTTACAAACTCAAATAATCACTTTTTTTAATAATTAACATATAACCAAAAAGAACTTCACAGCAGGTTTTTATGGGAATAACGTTAACTCCTCACCGACCCCTTCTCCAGGCGGAGGTAGCCGAACCCTTATTCTGATCTGCCTGGAGCCTGCATCCCATGGTCTTGACCCTCGTCTTCAAACGCCTGCTGTTGGGCACCGCCTTGACCCTGGGGCTGGCTGGCATCGTCGCCGCCGCCGACCTGCAACCCCTGCGTGTTGCCAACCAGAAATCCACGATCAAGGCGCTCCTGCAAGCCTCCGGCGAAACGCGCAATGTGCCCTACGCCATCCAATGGTCGGAGTTCCCCTCCGCCTCGCCTTTGGGTGAAGCGCTGAATGCCGGCGCCGTGGATGTCGGTGCGCTCGGCGATGCACCGTATGTGTTCGCCCTGGGGGCCGGTGCGTCGCTCAAGGTGGTCAGCATCATCCACGCCGAAGGGCGTAACACCACTGCCCTGCTGGTGCCCAAAGACTCGCCGATCAAGACGGTGGCCGACCTCAAGGGCAAGAAGATCGTCACCGGGCGAGGCTCCATCGGCCATTACCTGGCGATCAAGGCCCTGGCCGGTGCCGGCCTGAGCACCCAGGATGTGCAGTTCATTTTCCTGCTGCCCAGTGAGTCCCGCCTGGTGCTGGATAACGGTACGGTCGACGCCTGGGCCACCTGGGACCCCTACACCACCGTGGTCACCTCGCAAAGCCAGGCCCGCGTGCTGGTCAGCGGCAATCGGTTGCTGAGCAATCACCTGTACTTCGCGGCGACCAGCCAGGCGATCGCCGACAAGCGTGTGCAACTGGACGACTTTGTCGCTCGCGTCGACCGCGCCTATGCCTGGGCCAACGCACACCCTGATGCATACGCCGCCGCCCAGGCCAAAATCACCGGCCTGCCGTTGGCCGTGCATGTGGAAGTGGCCAAAGACACGCACCTGAGCCCGGTCGCCATCGACGACTCGGTGATCAGTGGCCTGCAAGCCACGGCCGATACCTATCAGAAAGAGGGCCTGCTCCCCCGACGCATCGACGTATCCCAGGGGTTCGACAGGAGCTTCAACGCCACCCGTTTCCCCACTTCCCAAGCCTCGCGCTGAGCCAGGAGCCGCACATGAGCAAGCCACGTCAATTCAAGCCACGCCATTTGAAACTGGGCGCCATGGTCCATGGTGTCGGCCACGGCTGGGGCGAATGGCGCCACCCGCAGGCGCAACCCAATGCCAGTACGAATTTCGGCTTCTACCAGCAGCAGACCGCGCTGGCCGAACGTGCCAAGTTCGACTTTGTATTTATCGCCGACAGCCTGCACATTCATGCCAAATCCAGCCCGCATTACCTCAACCGTTTCGAGCCGCTGACCCTCCTCTCGGCACTGGCGGCACAGACCACCCATATCGGTTTGGTGGCGACGGTGACCGTCAGCTACACCGAGCCCTTCCAAGTGGCGCGCCAGTTTGCCTCCCTGGACCATATCAGCGGCGGCCGTGCCGGCTGGAACGTCGTCACCTCGTGGCTCAGCGGCACCGCCGACAACTTCGGCAAAGCCGAGCATCCGCCGCATGCCGTGCGCTACCGCATCGCCAAGGAACACCTCAACGTGGTCAAGGGTCTGTGGGACTCCTGGGAAGATGACGCCTTTGTCTATGACAAGCAGAGCGGCGAGTTTTTCACCCCAGGCAAGCTGCATGCGCTGAACCATAAAGGCGAGTTTTTCTCGGTCAAAGGCCCGCTGAACATCGCCCGCTCGAACCAGGGCCAGCCGGTGATTTTCCAGGCGGGCACCTCGGAAGACGGGCGTAACTTCGCCGCACAGCATGCCGATGCGATTTTTGTACATGTGGAGAGCCTCGAGGATGGCCTGGCCTATACCCAGGATCTGAAGCGGCGCGCCGAAGGCTTTGGCCGCGATGCCGACAGCCTGGCGATTCTGCCGGGCATCCGCCCGATCATCGGGCGTGATGCCGCCGAGGTGGAAAGCCGCTATCAGCAGGCTGTCGATCTGGTCTCCGTGGAAGACGCCATCGTCGCCCTCGGCCGCCCGTTCAACGACCACGATTTCAGCCAATACCCGCTGGACGACGCCTTCCCGGAGCTCGGTGACCTGGGCTCCAACAGCCAGAAAGGCGGCTCCGACCGCATCAAGCAATGGGCCAGGGACGAGGGCCTGACCCTGCGCGAAGTGGCGCTGCGCTTCTCGCGGCCCAAGCGTGATTTCGTCGGCACCCCGGAGCAAGTCGCCGACGCGATCCAGACCTGGTTTGAGGCCGGTGCCAGCGACGGCTTCATCATCAATTCGCTCCTGCCGGACGGCTTGCAATCCTTCACCGAATGGGTGGTGCCGGTGCTGCAACAGCGCGGGTTGTTCCGCACCGAGTACAGCGGCCATACGTTGCGCGACAACCTGGGCCTGCAAGTACCAACCAACCGCTACACCGAAGCCTCGTAGTGAGCGGGCTTGCCCTAATGCCAGTCAGTTAAGCGATAAAGCGGGCGATGAATAAATTGTGGGAGGGGCGGTGCGACGATTCGACTTGCTCCCGATAGGCCGCGCAGCGGCCTCAAAAATGGGCCTGCTACGCAGTCCATCGGGAGCAAGCCCCCTCCCACAGTGAACGCGTTAATCCTTAACTGACTGGCATTAGGGCTTGCCCGCTCACTACAACCATTTCAAGCGAGTACAGACTCATGACTCAAGCGTCCTTGCGTTCCGTGGAAGTCGCCCATTTCGATGCCCTGCTCGAGCGTCTCAGCGCCAAGCTGGCCAGCACTGCGCATCGGTTTGATGAAAGCGGCGCCTTCCCCCACGCCAACTTCAAGCTATTGCACGAGCACGGCCTGGTCGCCCTCACCGTGCCCAAATCCCTGGGTGGTGGCGGCGCCAACCTGCCCCAGGCGCGCAAGGCCATCAGTGCGATTGCCAAGGGCGAGCCCTCCACCGCGTTGATTCTGGTGATGCAATACCTGCAACACACACGCCTGCAAGACAGCAAAACCTGGCCCCCGCACCTGCGTGTCCAAGTAGCAGAAGAGGCGGTGCGCAACGGCGCGCTGATCAATGCGTTGCGTGTAGAACCCGACCTGGGCACCCCGGCCCGTGGCGGTTTGCCGGCAACTACCGCAGTACGCACCGCTGAAGGTTGGCGCATCAGCGGGCGCAAGATTTACTCCACCGGCAGCCATGGCCTGAGCTGGTTCAGCGTGTGGGCGCGCAGTGACGATACCGACCCGTTGGTGGGCGCCTGGCTGGTGCCAAAAAACAGCCCCGGCGTGAGCATCATCGACACCTGGGACCACCTGGGCATGCGCGCCACCTGCAGCCATGAAGTGGTGTTCGACAACGTGCTGGTGCCGTTGGACCACGCGGTCAGCGTCAGCCCCTGGAGCGCGCCGCAACCCGAGCTGGATGGCGAAGGGTTCCGGTGGATGGCGGTGTTGTTGTCGTCGGTGTACGACGCCGTGGCCCAGGCCGCACGGGATTGGCTGGTTACCTGGCTGGAAGAACGCAAGCCATCCAACCTTGGGGCGGCGCTGGCCACCCTGCCACGGTTCCAGGAAACCGTCGGGCATATCGACACGTTGCTGTTCGCCAACCGCAGCCTGTTGGACGCTGCGGCCGAAGGGCACACCCCGGCCACTCACGCGGCGCAGTTGAAGTACCTGGTGACCCACAACGCAATCCGTGCGGTGGAGCTGGCCATCGAAGCCTCGGGCAACCCCGGCCTTTCACGTCATAGCCCGCTGCAACGGCACTATCGCGACGTGCTGTGCAGCCGCGTCCACACCCCGCAGGACGACGCCGTGCTGCAAGGCGTCGGCAAAGCCGTGTTCGCCCAACGTCAGAAGGAACGCACATGAGTCAGGTGATTATCGCCAGCCAGTTGGACGAAGACTTCAACGCCGTGATCCGCCAGCGCCTGGTCACGCTGCACCCGCAAGCCCAGGTCATCGGTGTACCGGTCGGCGTGCCCAGCGACCTGCCGCCCCAGGCCAATGTCCTGCTGCTGCGCCCGATCAACGTGCGTGGCTACACCGCCCCCGACACCCCGCCGCCCGGCTGGCCTTACGGCGTTCAGTGGGTGCATCTGGTGTCCTCGGGTATCGACTTCTACCCCCAGTGGCTGTTCAACGGCCCGCCGGTGACCACCTCACGCGGCAGCGCCGCCGATAACCTCGCCGAGTTCGCCCTGGCGGCGATCTTTGCTGCGGCCAAACACTTGCCGGATATCTGGGTGAAGGACGCCCAGTGGCAGTTCACCGCACTGCGTCCTCTCAAGGGCACCACGTTGGGGATCCTGGGGTTTGGTGCGATTGGCGAGCGCCTGGCGCAAAAGGCGCTGGCCCTGGGGATCAACGTCGTGGCGCTACGTCAAAGCCAGGCACCGTTCAGTTCGGGCGTGGAAACCGCCAAGGATATCCATGACCTGTTCGCCCGCGCCGATCACCTGGTGGTAGCCGCACCGCTGACCGAGGCCACGCGGCATATCATCAACCGTGAGGTGCTGGGGAGCGCCAAGCCGGGATTGCACCTGATCAACATCGCACGAGGTGGTTTGCTGGATCAGGAGGCGCTGCTCGAAGCGCTGGATAACGGTCAGATCGGGCTGGCATCACTGGATGTGACAGAACCGGAGCCGTTGCCGGAGGGTCATCCGCTGTACAGTCATCCGCGCGTGCGCTTATCGCCGCACACCTCGGCGATTTCCACGCGCAGCCAGCATGAGATCGCCGACGCGTTCCTGGCCAATCTGGAGCGTTACCTGGCTCAGCAAGCACTCCACAACCGGGCCAATTAACAACCGCCGGCGAGGCGCTCGCGTAGAAATTCCACCAGCGCCTGCACCGGCCGCGAACTTTGCCGGTGCTGCGGGTACACCGCCGACAGGGTCAGGGGGTCGGGGGCGTACTCATCCAGCAACGTCACCAGGCGCCCGTCCTTCAAGGCATCGGCGACGATAAAGGTCGGCAGGTAGGTGACGCCCATTCCGGCGATGGCTGTGTCGCGCAGCAGCTCGCCATTATTGACGCGCATACGCCCGCTGACATTCAGCGACTGCAACTTGCCCTTGGCCTGGAAACGCCACTGCACCTGGCGGCCGTGGCCGTAGGGCAGGCAATCGTGGCCGGCCAGGTCTTCGGGCTTTTGCGGCGTACCGCGCACGGCCAGGTAGTCGGGGCTGGCGCAGTACACACGCTGCACGCTGGCGATGCGCCGAGCGATCAGGGTGGAATCCTCCAGGGTGCCGATGCGCAACACGAGGTCATAACCCTCGCCGATCAGGTCGACGGGGCGGTCGCTCAGGTCGACTTCCACCGAGACATGCGGGTGACGTTGCAGGAACAGCGGCAGCAGGCAACCCAGGTGGGCCATGGCAAATGACAAGGGCGCACTGAGGCGAATGGTGCCGCGTGGTTCACTGTTCTGGCCGGCGATGCCCTGCTCCACCTGCTCGACTTCACTGAGCAGGCGCAACGCGGATTCGTAGTAGCTCTGGCCCAGTGGCGTAACGTCGAGGCGGCGGGTGGAGCGGTTGAGCAGACGCACGCCGAGGCGGTCTTCGAGCTGGATCAGGCGGCGGCTGACAAATTGTTTGGACAGGCCCAATTGCTCGGCGGCGGCGGTGAAGCTGCCGGACTCCATGACCTGGCAGAACAGGCGCATGTCTTCGAAGGGGTTCATTGTCGCTTCTCGGTGGACATTTCCGGGTTTATAACACGCCCTGACTGATCATTCCCACGCGCTGCGTGGGAATGCAGCCCTTAGACGCTGCGCGTCGGCAATGCAGGTCGTGACGCGGAGCGACACGGGAGGCGTTCCCACGCGGAGCGTGGGAACGATGGGGATGGGTTACTTGGCGGTGAAGGCCGAGTAGCTGTTCATCAGGTTGCGGTAGTTGGGGATGCGTGGCGACAGCAGGTTGGCCAGGCCTTCCATGTCGTTGCGCCAGTCGCGCTGAAGCTCGCAGGCCACGGCGAACCAGTTGACCAGTTGGGCACCAGCGGCGGTCATACGTGCCCAGGCCGCTTGTTGCACGGTTTCGTTGAAGGTGCCGGAGGCATCGGTGACCACGAATACCTCAAAGCCTTCTTCCAGCGCGCACAGGGTCGGGAACGCTACGCACACGTCCGTCACCACACCGGCAATGATGATCTGCTTGCGGCCGGTCGCCTTCACTGCCTTGACGAAGTCTTCGTTGTCCCAGGCGTTGATCTGGCCAGGACGGGCGATGTACGGCGCGTCCGGGAACAGTTCTTTCAACTCTGGAACCAGCGGGCCATTGGGGCCGCTTTCGAAGCTGGTGGTGAGGATGGTCGGCAACTTGAAGAACTTCGCCACATCGGCCAGGGCCAGTACGTTGTTCTTGAATTCGTTGGGCGAGAAATCCTGCACCAGCGAGATCAGGCCGGTCTGGTGATCGACCAACAGTACAACGGCGTCATCTTTGTTCAAACGAGGGCTAGCCATGGTTCAACTCCTTACGGGGGTTTGGGTAATCAGAATGCAAAGCACGAGCAGCCGAACGCACCCCAGAAACCCTGGAAGTCGCTGACCGGCACGCTGGAAAGGCGCGCTTTTTCGTGGCTGTGGGAATGCACGCCGCAGGGGCCGCTGCATTGGTGGACCTGGGCCTGCAACGGTGAACTCGGGCGCCAGTGGCCCGGCACCTTGACCACCGGCGACCAGTCCGGCAGCACCGGCACGCGCGGCGGTGCGTAATCTTCGAAGTCACCGGCGCCGTACACCACCTTGCCGCCGACGACGGTGAGCACCGATTCGATCCACTTGATGGCTTCTTCATCGACGCTGAAAAAGTCGGCGGACAACGCCGCGACGTCCGCCAATTGGCCGACCTTGATCTGCCCCTTCTTGCCTTGCTCGGACGAGAACCAGGCGCTGCCATGGGTGAACAGTTCCAACGCGGTCAGACGCGGCAGGCCCTCGGCATGCAGCGCCAGGCCACCGACGGTGCGGCCGCTGACCATCCAGTACAACGAGGTCCACGGGTTGTAGCTCGACACCCGCGTGGCGTCGGTGCCCGCGCCTACCGGTACGCCTTCGGCGAGCATGCGCTGGATCGGCGGCGTGGCTTCGGCGGCCTTGGCGCCGTAGCGCTCGACAAAATATTCGCCCTGGAACGCCATGCGGTCCTGGATGGCGATACCGCCACCCAAGGCACGTACACGTTCGATGTTCTGCGGCGTGATGGTTTCGGCATGGTCGAAGAACCACGGCAGGCCATTGAACGGAATATCGCGGTTGACCTTCTCGAAGACGTCGAGCATGCGCGAGATGGATTCGTTATAGGTCGCGTGCAGGCGGAACGGCCAGCGCTGCTCGACCAAGTGGCGCACCACCGGTTCCAGCTCCTGTTCCATGGTCTGCGGCAGGTCGGGACGCGGTTCGAGGAAGTCTTCGAAGTCGGCGGCCGAGAACACCAGCATCTCGCCGGCCCCGTTGTGGCGCAGGTAATCATCGCCCTGGTGCAACTTGACGCTGCCGGTCCAGTTCTTGAAGTCGCTGAGTTCTTCCTTGGGCTTCTGGGTGAACAGGTTGTAGGCGATGCGCACCGTCAACTGTTCGTCCTTGGCCAGTTGCTCGATCACCGCATAGTCATCGGGGTAATTCTGGAAACCGCCGCCCGCGTCAATGGCGCTGGTCAGGCCCAGGCGATTGAGTTCATGCATGAACTGGCGGGTGGAGTTGACCTGATATTCCAACGGCAGTTTCGGCCCCTTGGCCAGGGTCGCATACAGAATCATCGCATTGGGCCGGGCCACCAGCATCCCGGTTGGGTTGCCGTGGCTGTCGCGCACAATCTCGCCACCCGGTGGGTTGGGCGTGTCCTTGGTGTACCCGGCCACGCGCAATGCGGCACGGTTGAGCAAGGCGCGGTCGTACAGGTGCAGCACGAACACCGGCGTGTCCGGCGCGGCCTGGTTGAGTTCGTCCAGGGTCGGCATGCGCTTTTCGGCGAACTGGAATTCGTTCCAGCCACCGACCACGCGCACCCATTGCGGCGTGGGCGTACGGTCGGCCTGGTCCTTGAGCATGCGCAAGGCATCGGCCAGGGACGGCACACCTTCCCAGCGCAACTCGAGGTTGTAATTGAGCCCGCCACGAATCAAGTGCAGGTGCGAGTCGTTAAGCCCCGGAATGACTGTGCGGCCCTTGAGGTCGATGACCTGGGTGCCGCTGCCACGCAGGGCCATGGCTTCACCATCGGTGCCCACGGCGACGAAGCGCCCCTGGCTGATGGCAACGGCGGTGGCACGCGGGTTTTCACGATCCACGGTGTGGAACTGGCCATTGAACAAAATCAGATCGGCGTTCATAGGGTTTCCTTTACAGAGGCTTCAAGCCAGGGAGCGAACAGGCGGGTGGCCGCCGGCATCAGCAGGTAGACCACCAGCAGAACGATGGTCAGGGTGATCAGGAATGTGGCAACGACGTAGTTGGAGAGCAGCGGATGCAAGCGAAGCACCGGGCCCCAGATGATCGGCACCAGCAGGGTCAGCGGCAGGATCACACACAGGGTGACGACCGCCTGCTTCCAGCGCGGAGGCTTGGCGGCGGTATCGGCCAGGGGGGAGAACCAGAACTCGTTGGCCGAGCCGACTTCGGTGCGGTCGCCATCGGCGAGCATCGGTGCGGCCTGGTTGATCAGTTCCTGACGCTCGGGGGAGTCCAGCCAGTGCTTGAGGTCATCGGCCGAGCGATAGCGCAACACGCAGGTGAACAGCGCCAGGGCGTCCTGCTTGCTGCGCACCACATCTACGCCGAGGTGGCCCGGGCGCTCACCGGCAATGCGCACAATGCGTCGCAGCCAGGCTTCGTAATCGGCTTCAAGCCCCTTTTTCACGCGGTGTTTGACCACCAGGGTCACGACCTCATCCGGCCCGCCTTGCGCTGTTGAGTCCATCGTGTTTTTCCTCTGGGTACTTGAATATTGGCAGTAGTGTGCAATGCGCCGATCCGCAAAAATTGCACGTATGTGCTCTGCGCAAGAGATGCTTGCAGCGCTCTACACGGGGGCTGCATTCACCGGTAAGGTAGGCAGGAACCCGCGCCCATCGACCATGGAGATCGATCATGGCTCAACCCGTTGCTGCCACCGGAATGCTGTGCCCACAGCGCGAACAGAGGGTCAAACAGTTGATCCTCGCCAATCTGTCCGGGACGCTGGACGTGACGGAACTGGCCCGCGCCTGTGAACTGTCGCGCAGCCATTTCTCCCGGGCCTTCAAGCGCACTACAGGTGTAGCCCCCCAGGAATGGATCCGCCAGCAACGCGTCAAGCAAGCCAAGCGGCTGATTGCCGTCTCCGGCCTGAGCCTGACGCAAATCAGCCAGGAATGCGGGTTCTTCGACCAGGCGCACTTCTGCCACCTGTTCAGCCGTATCGAAGGGGTGAACCCGATGACCTGGCGCAAACTTCAACTGCGCTATCGCGATTACCTCAGGGCGGCTCAGCGGGCAATCGTCAACTGTAGCGGGACAGTCATTCAAAATTCAGCTTCTTAATCAACCTATCGCTAACCAGTAACCTTCTCCTCACACCGAAGCCCTGCATCGTGCAGACCGCTTCTTTTGAGGAGAACATCCCATGCTGACCCTTCGCAAAGCCTCGGAACGCGGCGCCGCCAATCACGGTTGGTTGAAGTCGTTCCACACCTTCTCATTCGCCAATTACTGGAACCCCCAGGAGCAAGGTTTTTCCGACCTGCTGGTGATCAACGATGACCGCGTCGCCGCAGGCAAGGGCTTCGGCCAGCACCCGCACCGCGACATGGAGATTTTCTCCTATGTGCTCGAAGGCGCCCTGGAACACAAGGACACCCTGGGCACCGGTTCGGTGATCCGCCCGGGTGACGTGCAACTGATGAGCGCGGGCAGCGGCGTGGCCCACAGCGAGTTCAACCACAGCCAGAGCCGGGGCGTGCACTTCCTGCAGATCTGGATCGTGCCGGATGTGGTCGGCGCCAAGCCGCGCTATCAGCAAGAGCACTTCAGCGAGGCGCAGAAACGTGGGCGCTTGCAGTTGATCATCTCGCCGGATGGCGCCAAGGGTTCGCTCAACGTGCGCCAGGATGCCCGGGTCTATGCGGGCCTGTTCAACGGTGACGAAAGCGCAACCCTCGATCTGGCGCCGGACCGCTACGCGTACATCCATGTGGCACGTGGCAGCGTCGAGATCAATGGGCAGCGCCTGCAGGAAGGTGACGGCGCACGCATTCGTGATGAGCGCCAGATTAACCTGAGCCAGGGCACTGACGCCGAGGTGCTGGTGTTTGACCTGCGCCCCCAGGAACTGCCGCAGATGCCATGACCGGCCCTGCGATGGCCCGTGAGAACGGGCCATCGTTGGCATCGATAGTCACCATCAGCGCAATGAAGTTCTCTTAAAAAATCCAACGCGTAACATCAAACCCATACCCAGCAGCACCCAAACCCAATACTCGGAGCACACTCTCATGAAACGCCAAATCTTGCTTAGCCTCGCTTTCTCGGTACTCGCCGCCAATGCTTTTGCTCACCCCGTTGTCGCTGAAGGCGGCGCGGATCGCCTGATGGATAGCCGTGTAGCCGAAAGCGGTGCTGACCGCCTGCTGGAACGCCGCGTAGCTGAAGGCGGTGCTGACCGTCTGCAACAACGTGGCCTGGCTGAAGGTGGCGCGGATCGTCTGCAACAGCGTGGCCTGGCTGAAGGTGGCGCGGATCGTCTGCAACAACGTGGCCTGGCTGAAGGTGGCGCGGATCGTCTGCAACAACGTGGCCTGGCCGAAGGTGGCGCGGATCGTCTGCAGGAACGTGGTCTGGCTGAAGGTGGTGCCGACCGTCTGCACAGCAACAATGCCTGACCCCGCGCTGTTGGCGGGGACCCCAAACCGGCCTGATCAGCCGGTTTTTTTTCGTCTTCGATTAATGCAGGTTGCGCTCCAGCCACAGCACCGCCTTGCCGATCTGCTGCCGTGCTTCGATGCGTTCATGCACTTGCTTGACCGTTTCCAACGTGTAATGCCCTTCGATCTCCACCGTCAGCGAGCCCTCCAGCATTGCCGCGAACACCGCGTTCGCCCGTCGTTGCACGGTAGGACCATCGGCCATATGGTCGGCCAGCCGCGGTCGTGTCAAAAACAATGAACCGGCCTCCCCCAGCTCCATCGGATCAAGATCCGTCAACGAGCCCGAAACATTGCCGTAGTTGACGATCAAGCCACGGGTACGGCATGCCCTGAAACTGTCGCGCAAGGTGGTTTTACCCAGCGAATCAAATACCACGTCCACCCCGCGCCCATCGGTGGCCTCCAGCACCCGCTCGGCAAACCCATCATAGGTCCAGGCGTGGTGAGCCCCCCGCTCCAGGGCAATCGCACATTTTTCAGCGATGCTACCGGTCGTGAACACGGTCGCGCCGAGTCGACGCGCCATCTGCACCAACCATTGACCGATGCTGCCGGATGCCGCGTGGATCAGGCAGGTATCACCGGCTTTCAGCCGCGCCACATCCTCGATCAGGTAATGGGCGGTGCTCCCTTGAAACATCGCTGCAGCCGCCTGATCGAAAGGGATCGCGGTGGGAATCTGTGCCACTTTGTCGACAGGCACACAGGCGTACTCGGCATAGGCTCCCCAGGCGATACACCAGGCTACGCGGTCACCCACGTGCAAATGGCTGACGTCGGCCCCCACTTCCACCACCACACCCGCGCCTTCCATGCCCAGTGTGCAAGGCAGGCGCACCGGGTAGGTCGCTGACCTGGCGTATTTGCCCTGGCGGGTATGGATATCCATGAAATTGATGCCCGCACAGGCAACCTGCACCAACACATGCCCAGCGATGACCTGGGGTTTGGGTACGTCATGGCGCAGTTGGGCCACTTCAGGGCCGCCGTAGGTGTGCAGGGTGATGGCTTTCATGGGGAACAACTCCGTTTGCAGTAGGAAGTGCCCATGGTAAAAGGACGCTATCAGACTGAAAATTCCCCATCTATTCACAACCTCCGTGCGGAAATAACCCGATGTTCGACTGGCAGGATCTGTACTTCTTCACCGTATTGGCACGCACCCAGTCGCTGTCGGCGGCAGCGCGGGAGTTGCAGGTGGAACATGCTACCGTCGGGCGCCGCGTCGACGCGCTGGAAAAAGCCCTGGGCGTCAAGCTGGTAGACCGCTTGCCGCGTAGCCGGCCGCTCACTGCGCAGGGCCTGGCGTTGGCGAAACTGGCGGCCGGCATGGACGAAATGGCCACTGACGTCATGCGCCTGTCGCGGGTCGCCTCCATCGAAATGGTCGGTACGGTACGGGTCAGTTGCCCGCCGTCCATCGCCAACCATTGCATCGCCCCCCACATTGCCCGTTTGCGTGCGCAGTACCCCCAGTTGAACCTGGTGCTGATCCCGTCTACCCAGGTCGCGGCACTGGACAAGGGCGAGGCCGATATCGCCCTGCGCACCGTGCGGCCCGACGAGAACGCGCTGGTGCGGCGCAAGGTCGGCGTGGTGCGCTTCGGGCTGTATGGCTCGCCCGAACTGCAACAATTGCCAGCGCCGCAGTGGGGCTTCGTCGCCTATGACAGTAGCCGCGATCACCTGCCCCAACAGGCGTGGATGCATCAAGTGCGCGGCCAACGCCCGGTGGTGTTTGCCGCCAGTGAGTTGATTACCCAGCAAATGGCAGCCCGCGCGCGGGTCGGTGCCGTGGTATTGCCGACCCTGGTGGGCGACCACGATCCGTTACTGGTCAGGCTGCCCACGGCCAGCGAAGGTCCGGTGCGCGATATCTGGCTCACGGTGTACCCGGATATGCGCCGCTCACCCTCGGTGAAAGTGGTGATGGAGTTTCTGGTGACGTGTATCGAAGACGAGCCGCAATTGCGCCGTTGAATCACCGCACAACGCCGAGAAATTTCTTGCGATACGCCGCCGGCAACATCCCCACCCGTTGCTGGAACAGGCGGCGAAACGAATTGCTGTCTTCATACCCCACCGCGTAGGTGATGCTTTCGAGGGTCATGCGCGTCGATTCGAGCATCTGCTTGGCCCGCTCCAGGCGCAGGGCCTGCACGTAGGCAATCGGCGTATGGGCGGTCGCCTCCTTGAAGCGCCGCTTGAAATTGCGCACGCCAAACCCAAAGCGCCGCGCCACCTCGTCGATCACCAGCGGCTGGGCAAAGTGCTGCTCCAACCAATGCTGTACCCGCAGAATTTCAACGTCGCCATGGCTCTTGGGCAGCGACCACATGGCATACACCGATTGTTCGGTGCGTACCGTATCGATCAGCAGGTATCGGCTGCACGTGTGGGCCAGTTCCGGCGAACCGAAACGGCGAATCAGGTGCAGCATCAAATCCATTGCCGTACTGGCGCCGCCACAGGTGATCATGCGGTTCTCTTCGCACAGGATCTGCGCCTCATCCAGGCGCACCGTGGCGTAACGGCGCCGGAACAGCTCGGCGAACGCCCAATGGGTAGTGGCGCGCAGGTCGCATAGCAAGCCGGTTTCGGCCAGTAGAAAAGCGCCGGTGCACATCGAGGCCAGCACTGCGCCACGCGCATGCTGCTCACGTAGCCAGGGGCCGTAGCTTGGAAACGCCGGCAAGGCTTCTTTCAGGGTAAAGAGAAATCCCGGGATCAATACCAGGTCGGTCTGGGCCACTTGCGCCAGTGAACGGTCCACCAGCAAACGCTGCCCACCCCAGGCCGCCACAGGCTCGCCGTCGAGGGATGCAACAGTGAGCTCAAAGGGCGGCGTCTCGGCGAACAGGTTGGCGGCGCTGAGCATTTCCAGGGCCAGGGTGGCACTGGCGGCGGAGCATTGATCGGCCAGAAGCAAGGTGATGTGCATTGAGGGGCCTATTGCGCTTTTCGCATGTAATAAGTCATTTGCGCACCTACCTTAGCCGATCCGACACCTTTACAGTGCCCGCTCCGATCAACTGCCTGGCGTTTTTATGAATCTCTGGTTTCGCTTGTTCCGCATGCTGTGCCGCCGCCCGTGGCGCAACCCCGTGCATGGGCTGGACACCACCGTGGTGCGCATGCGGGTGTGGCCGCTGGACCTGGACCTTAACCGGCATGTCACCAATGGCCGGTATTTTTCCCTGGCGGACGTGGCACGCATGGATTTTGTACTGCGCACCGGCGCCTTTCGCGTGGCCCTGCGCCAAAAAGCCTTGCCGATCGTGGGCGATACCTGGGGCAAGTTCCGCCGCGAGTTGAAACTGTTCGAAGCGTTCGAGGTGCACACCCGCATGCTCGGCTGGGACCACAAGTGGAGCCTGATGGAGCACCGCTTCGTCAGCCAGGGCCGGGTGGTTGGCGTGGTGGTGATGCGCGGGCTGTTCCGCAACGCCAAGGGCACCCTGCCCCCGGCGGATTTCCTGCGTGAACTGGGCCTGGACGAGACCTCACCTGCGATGCCGCAGTGGTTAAGCGACTGGGCAGCCAGCTGTGACGCCATGAGCGTGCAGTTGCGGGGGGAGGAGCAGGTTTGAGCTCACTGGCGCAAAGGCTCAGTCGTCCCTTTTGACCTTCAAATGCCGCGCATACCACGGCCGTTGCGGCACGCGCTTGAACCAGCTCTTGAGCAGGTCTTCATCGGTGCCGAAGGTGATGCGCAGGGCCAGCTTCATGGTTTCCGGGTCCATCTCCATTGAGCGGCCCATTTGCAGCCCTGGCGTGGTGCTGCAGCCGTGGGTATCGGGGCCCAGCCACGGGTCGTCGACTTCGACCCAACGACCTGGGGCAAACCAGGCCACGCCGTTGACTTCGCGGCGGCTCACTTCGCCCGGGTGGAAGCGTTCATGAGCACGGAACCAGTCTTCGATGCGGTCGTCGATCCAGCCGTGGAAATGCCAGAACACCGGGTTGACGTGGGAGGAGAACGGGTCGCCGAGGAAGTCGTTTTCGGGCGCATACCAGCGGGCGGCAAAGTCCGAGGGGTCGCGGGCGAAAGGCACCGGGGCACCATTGGACGGGTCGCGAGGTACCGAGGCCCAGCGCATGTGCAGCCAGTCATGCAGGCCCAGTTCCATTTCCGAGCCCAACTGGCCCAGGGTCAACTTGGCCAGGTAACGCGGGTCGCGGTACTGCGACTCCCACACCTGGAAGTTGCTGTGGTAAGTCTCGGCCGCCTTGATGTCACCGACCCATTGGGTGTAATCGGCATCGTCCGGGGCCGACCAGGCCGGCGGCAGCGCGAAGCCGTCGTGGTTGTCGAAGTAACGCAGGAAGCCCAGGCGGTCGCGTTCCAGCGCCGGTTGCGGTTCGGGGAATTGCGGCCATGACGGCAGGTCCTGCATGGAGCGCGCCGTGCCGAGCATATGCCGGTGCATGAAGAAGAAATCGATGCCCGAGCCGTTGCGGTCCTTGCGCTGGCCTCGCGCATCACGCTCCTGGCCACGCGGGCCGGGCTGCCAGCCGATGCCGCGCAGGGCGTCGCGTTTCTCCTCGGAGAGCTTGTGCCATTGGTCGCGGGTGGCGTGCCACAGCTGGTGAAACAGGCGATGCTCGGGCGAGATCAACCAGGCCAGCAACGTGGGATTGAGGCCGATACGCTGGCGGGCTTCGGGGAACAGCTGTTTGTGCGCGACAAAACGGTTGTCGCGTTCGGTCAGCGCCAATGGGCGATTGAGGTCGAGGATCTGCCCGGTCAGAGTACCGCTGCCGGCGTTGCCGAAATCGGCCCAGACTTCATCGAGGGTCATCTTGAATTCATAGGCGGGGACGCCGGCGGGCGAATCGCGGTCGATCAGCCGCCAATAGAGCAAGGCGCCCTCACCCGTCACCAGATCGCCCAGCACGCGGTAACGCGGCTCGCCTTCGGCGCGCAGGTTGTCGGCGGTGTCCAGGTAACCGCGCAGGCCACGGCCACGGGGGGCGATGTCCAGCAGCAGCGCCAGGCCTTGCGAAGGCAAACCCTTGAGGCCGGCATCGCGCCCTTCCAGGCGCAGGTTCCAGACGCCACGCAAGGTATTGGCCAAGTGCTGGCCTTGGGTATCGGCCAGGTCGACCGTGGCTTCGCCGGGGGTGATGGGGAACGCTTCTTCGCGCGTCAACTCACGATGGGCATAAAGGGCCGCCGGCACAGCCGCGCCGGTCAGCGCCAGGCCTGCGATGAACCCACGTCGAGAGATCGTCATTGTCTACCTTAGGAAACGGCTTAATCAGAGCTAGAACGTTTGCAGCCCGGCAAAATTTACCGGTGCATCGCTGGCTCTAAATTTCCCCCGCCATCGCTCGTTCCTCCCTGATAGCAAAGGCCGCAACTGACTGAGATGGCAATGACAAAACCACGTTCGAAAAAGGCGCTGTACATCGGCCTGCCGCTGGCACTGGCGATCGGTGCCGGGGCCGGTTTCCTGGCCTGGGATCACTGGTTCAAGGGCAATGCCGGTTACCCGCTGGAGGTGATCAAGCAGGCCAACGAGATGCAGGACCGTTTGTTGTCTTTCGACAGCCACATCACCGTCCCCCTGGATTTCGGCACCGCCGGCAACGAGGCCGACAAGGATGGCGGCGGCCAGTTCGACCTGGCCAAGGCGGCGCGTGGTCGCTTGTCCGGCGCGGCGCTGACCATTTTCGGCTGGCCGGAAATCTGGAACGGCCCCAACGCGCCTCACAAACCCACCGAGGGCTTTGTCGAAGAAGCCCGCCACGAGCAGGAGGTGCGCTACAAGATCATCTCCGGCATGGTGCGCGACTTCCCCAACCAGGTGGGCATCGCCTACACCCCGGATGATTTCCGGCGCCTGCATGGCGAGGGCAAGTTCGCGATTTTCATCAGCATGCTCAACGCCTACCCGCTGGGCAACGACCTGAACCAGCTGGACCTGTGGACCGCGCGCGGCATGCGCATGTTCGGCTTCAGTTACGTGGGCAACAACGATTGGTCCGACTCTTCGCGGCCACTGCCGTTTTTCAACGACTCGGTGGACGCCCTCGAGGGACTGTCGGAGATCGGCAAGCAAGCCGTCCACCGCCTGAATGACCTGGGCGTGATCATTGATGTGTCGCAGATGTCGACCAAAGCCCTGGAGCAAGTGGCACAGACGAGCCGCACGCCGCTGGTGGCCTCCCACTCGGCACCGCGGGCGTTCGTCGACATCCCGCGCAACCTCAGCGACAAAGAGCTGCAATTGATCAAGAACAGCGGCGGCGTGGTGCAGATCGTAGGCTTTTCCGCCTACCTGCGCCCGCTGAGCCAGCCAACCCAGGACAAGCTCAACGCCCTGCGCGCACGCTTCGACCTGCCGCCCCTGCCCAACCTGGCCGTGGCCTTGATGCCCGGCGACGCAATCATTGCCGCATGGCCCGAACAGCGCTTCGGCCAATACGCCAGTGCGCTGTACGCCATCCTCGACGAAGAACCCAAGGCCACCCTCAAGGACCTGGGCGACGCCATCGACTACACCGTGCGCAAGATCGGTATCGATCACGTCGGTCTCGCTTCGGACTTCAACGACGGCGGCGGCATCCAGGGCTGGGAGAACGTCGGCGAAGTGCGCAATGTCACCGCCGAACTGATCCAGCGCGGCTACTCCGAAGCCGATATCGCCAAGCTGTGGGGCGGTAACTTCCTGCGGGTCTGGGACCAGGTACAAAAAGCCGCCAAGCCTTTGGCCAACCGTTAATCACCGACGAAGTAAGTCCATGACCAACCGCCGTACTTTTCTCAAGCAGGCCGGCGTACTCGCCGCCGGCCTGCCGCTGCTGCCACAGGCACTGGCAGCACCAGCCACACCGCTGGCGAACGACCCATGGACGGGACTCAAGCAACTGTTCAACCAGGACCCGGATTACCTGCACTTTTCCAACTTCCTGGTGGCGTCACACCCCAAGCCCGTGCGCGACGCCATCGAGCGCTACCGCATGCAGATCGACCGCAACCCCGGGCTGGCGATGGACTGGGACCTGCAGGAAACCTGGAAGCGCGAAGGCCAGGTCCGTGAATGGGCCGGGCGCTACCTGAACGCCACACCGGCGCAGATCGCCCTGACCGGCAGCACGTCCGAAGGCTTGGCGATGATCTACGGCGGGATCAAGGTGCGTGCCGACCAGGAAATCCTGACGACGGTGCACGAGCATTACGCGACCCAGAACAGCCTGGATTTTCGCGTGCAGAAACAAGGCACCCAGGTGCGCCGCATCGCGCTGTTCGACAACCCCAGCCAGGTGTCCGCAGATGAAGTGCTGGGCAATATCCAGCGCAACCTGCGCCCCAACACCCGCGTACTCGGCATGACCTGGGTGCAATCGGGCAGCGGCGTGAAACTACCGGTCGGCGAGATCGGCAAACTGGTGGCGGAACATAATCGCAACCGTGACGACCAGGACCGCATTCTGTATGTGATCGATGGCGTACACGGCTTCGGCGTGGAAAACCTCGACTTCCCGGACATGCACTGCGATTTCTTCATCGCCGGCACGCACAAATGGATGTTTGGCCCACGCGGTACCGGCCTGGTCTGCGCCCGCGAAACCGAGAACAAGTACGTCACGCCGATGGTGCCGACCTTCTCCGAAGACACCAACTTCGCCACCACCATGACGCCCGGCGGTTATCACGCCTTCGAGCATCGCTGGGCGGCCGACGAGGCGTTCAAGCTGCACCTGCAACTGGGCAAGGCGCCGGTGCAGGCGCGCATCCATGCCCTCAACAGCGAATTGAAGAACCAGCTGCTGGCTCACCCACAAATCGAGCTGGTCACACCGCGCAGCCCCGAGCTGTCGGCGGGGTTTACGTTCTTCCGGGTCAAGGGCCAGGACAGCGATGCGGTGGCCGCGCACATGATGAAAAACCGCGTGGTCATCGACGCGGTCGACCGTGATGTCGGCCCGGTGATCCGCACCTCCCCCGGCCTGCTGAACAGCTCGGATGAGATACACCGTTTCATGACCGTGCTGAGCCAGCGGTTGTGACTCCCATTCTTCCTTTGAACGAGGCGTCCCCATGATTGCATTGCGACTCAAACCCTTGACCACGCTGGCGCTGACCGCCCTGTGCAGCACCTTGCTGCCGGGGTTGGCCCAGGCCGCCGCCGCGCAACCCGGCAAAGTGTTCAAGGACTGCAAGGACTGCCCGGAAATGGTGGTACTGCCCGCCGGCACGTTCACCATGGGCACACCGGAAGACGAAGTCGGCCGCGAGCCCGATGAAGGCCCGATGCATGCAGTGACCTTTGCCAAGCCGTTCGCCATGAGCCGCTTCCAGGTCACAGCCGGCGAATGGGACAGCTACGTCCGCCAGACCGGCGTCAAGATCGCCAATGGTGACGACCGCCCTGGTCGTGAATGCATCGCCAGCAAACCGCGCTACCCCCAGGGGCCGCGCCAGCCGGCGGTGTGCATGGACATGGACGACATCAAGGCTTACGTGGCCTGGCTGTCGAAGAAAACCGGCCAGCAATACCACATGGTCAGCGAAGCCCAACGCGAATACGCGGCCCGCGCCGGTTCCACCGGGCCATTCCCCTTCCCGTTCGATGAAGGCAAGGGCTACAGCATCGCCCAGCATGCCAACACCTATGGACCGGCAGACGGCTACAGCTATTCATCGCCGGTGGGCAGCTACCCGCCGAATGCGTTTGGTCTGTATGACATGCATGGCAACGTCTACGAACGGGTCGCCGATTGTGAACATCCCAACTATATCGGCGCCCCGACCGACGGCAGCGCCTGGATGGAGCCGAACTGCGAGTCCTACCAGATCCGCGGCAATGACTGGGGCGAAGCACCGGTATTCTCGCGCTCGGGCAACCGCAACAACATCTACCCGCAGACGCGGGGCGACTGGATCGGGTTTCGCGTAGTGCGTGATCTCTGACGCACACTCTAATCCCCTGTGGGAGGGGGCTTGCTCCCGATGGCGGTGTATCAGTCACGGTTTCTGAACCTGATACAC
>NZ_JBNPJU010000001.1:0-27707 GCF_050312575.1 Pseudomonas sp. R11F
TTCTCCGCTTTCGACCGAGAAGATCGAACCGTTGATAGAGCCAAACAACACCGCCCTATCAACTCCTTCTGGGCTTCGATGAACTGAAGCCTTTCGCTGCCTTAATCTTCGTAACTTCTTGTTTACCAAGGAGTTTTCAGTTTCGACTGCGCCGGAAGTGGGGCGAATTATAGACAGATATAATTCACCGTCAACACTTAATTTGAATTGACTATCAAATAGTTTGAAATCCCCATTTCCTCTATATAAGTGAGAGCATCACGCAAAACTGAGCAATATATTGCCCAACGACAAACAGTTAAGCATCATAGCGCCTTCCGCCTACCGACCAAGACCCGGACGTACCCCAATGACCACCTCACACCGCAGCCTGGCCTCGACATTGTTTCCTGTCGGCCTGCTGTTGATCGCCATGGCTTCCATCCAGTCCGGTGCCTCCTTGGCAAAAAGCATGTTCCCTATCGTCGGCGCGCAAGGCACCACCACCCTGCGCTTGATTTTCGCCAGTGTGATCATGTTGCTTCTACTACGCCCATGGCGCGCCAAGCTGACGGCCAAGTCCCTGCGCACTGTCGTCATCTACGGGATGGCGTTGGGCGGCATGAACTTTCTCTTCTATATGTCCTTGCGCACGGTCCCGTTGGGTATTGCAGTGGCCCTGGAATTTACCGGACCACTCGCCGTCGCCATCTATGCATCCCGCCGAGCAGTGGACTTCGTATGGATCGGCCTTGCAATCACCGGCCTTCTCTTATTGATCCCAACGAATGAGGCCAGCAGCGGCATCGACCTGACCGGCGCAGCCTACGCACTCGGCGCCGGGATTTGCTGGGCGCTGTACATTCTGTTTGGCCAGAAAGCGGGTAACGACAATGGCGTCCAGACCGCAGCCCTCGGGGTCATGATTGCCGCATTGTTCGTCGCACCCATCGGCATTGTCCATGCAGGCACCGCGTTACTCACGCCAGCGTTGATTCCTGTCGCCATCGGTGTCGCCATTCTATCCACTGCTCTGCCCTACACCTTGGAAATGGTCGCGCTCACTCGCCTGCCCGCCCGCACCTTCGGCACTCTGATGAGCATCGAACCCGCTTTCGGTGCACTTTCCGGCCTGTTTTTCCTGCATGAACATCTGTCCCTGGCGCAATGGCTTGCAATCACCTGCATCATTCTGGCTTCCGTAGGCGCCACTTTGACAATGCGCAACGAATCCAAACCTTTGGTGCCAGCCGATTGATCCGCATGAAAAGGTAGCTCTGGCAATTACCCCTCATTTAGGCCATGTTTAGCCAGCAAACAAATGTCACTTATGGAGAATTTCGACAAGGACAGCCTGAACGCTACAATCGAGAGCGAATAAAGCCTGCATCGAGCCTTTTGCGAAGCGGCTATAAGGATAGGAATGAAACGAATTTTGATACTGTTAATGATCGTGGGCATAGCTGGCTGTGCCGCGACCACCAAGACAGAAGTGAAACGGGGCAAAAAAGGGCTGCATATCAACTGTTCCGGCCTGTCCTCCTCCTGGGACCAGTGCTACACCAGTGCAACCAATTCATGCGGCGCCAAGGGCTATCGGATCATCGCAAAATCCGGTGACAACGCCGAGGAACCAGGAGATTACCCCTTCGGGATAAACCCGGCCGGTTATACCAGCCGTAGCATGATTGTGATCTGCAAGTAGCGCCGTTCGGCGACTAGAGTCGCCGACGCTTTAGTCCTGCACCCCGAGCTGCGACCGATCAAATCGCAGCTGTACGTACCCGCAACCACTCCAAAGCGGCACCACTGAGCAGCGGGCTCAAGCGATCACGCACCTCGGCGTGGTAAGCGTTGAACCACTCCCGCTCGTCCGCCGTCAGCAGCGACGGTATCAGGCAACGGGTGTCGATCGGGCATAAGGTCAGGGTTTCAAACTTGAGGAACTCACCAAACTCCGTCTTGCCCGCCTCACGGTTCAACACCAGATTCTCGATACGCACGCCCCAACGACCTGGGCGATAAGTGCCCGGTTCGATTGAAGTAATCATGCCTGGCTGCATCGCCGTTTGCGGTGCAGTGGCGGCTTGGTAGGCGATCACTTGCGGGCCTTCATGCACATTCAGGAAATACCCTACGCCATGACCTGTGCCGTGACCGTAGTCCACACCTTCGGCCCAGATCGGCGCACGTGCGATGGCGTCCAGCAGTGGCGACAGAATGCCCTTGGGGAAATGCGCCCGGGACAAGGCGATCACCCCCTTGAGCACGCGCGTGCAATCGCGTTTCTGCTCGTCACTCGGCGTACCGATCGGCACCATCCGTGTGATGTCCGTGGTGCCACCCAGATACTGGCCGCCCGAATCGATCAGTAGCAGGCCGTCACCTTCAATCACCGCATGCTCTTCTTCGGTCGCGTGGTAATGGGGCATGGCACCGTTGGCGTTGAACGCCGCGATAGTGTTGAAACTCAGCGATACGTAATCGGGACGGCGGGTACGCGCGGCGGTCAGGTGTTCGTCAATGGTCAGTTCGGTAATGCGTTCGCGACCCAGTGCACTGTCCAGCCAGGTGAAGAATTCGCACAGTGCCGCACCATCCTGTTCCATGGCCCGGCGGATATGCTCCGCGTCGGCCAGGCTCTTGCGGGACTTGGCCAAGGTGGTCGGGTTCAGCCCCTCAACCAGCTTGACGCCGGCATCGAGGTTCTCCAGCAAACCGGCGGTCACGCGCGCCGGATCAATGTGCAGGCTTGCCCCCGCTGGCACGTCACGCAGTGCTTGTGCGACTTCGCTGTAGTCACGCAACGTCACGCCATCCTGCGCCAATACCGCGCGCAGTTCGTCATCCACTTTGTTCAGGGCCACAAACAATGTGGCCTGCGCCTGGCTGATCAAGGCAAAGGATACAAACACCGGGTTGAACGACACATCGCCGCCGCGCAGGTTGAACAACCAGGCGATGTCATCCAGGGTGGCGATGAAATGCCAGTCGGCGCCCTTCTCTTTCAAGCTGGCGCGAAGTGCCGCGAGTTTTTCGCCACGGCTGACGGTGGCTTGCGGCGGCAGGTGCGGGTAGACCGGCTGGTTCGGCAGTGCCGGACGGTCTTTCCAGACCTCGTTCAGAAGGTCGATGTCCGTACGCAGCCGCGCTCCACGTTCTGCCAGCTTGGCGCTCAGGGTACGCGCCGAGGCCACCGCCATGACCGCGCCATCCACCGCCACCACACCGCCTTCCGGGGTTTGCTCGGCCAGCCATTCCAATGGGCCGGGTTGGCCTGGCTGCAACTTCACCAGTTCAATGCCGCTGCCCTTGAGCTCCTTGGTCGCTTGCTCCCAATAACGGCTGTCGGCCCACACACCGGCAAAATCCGCCGTGACAATCAACGTTCCCACAGAGCCATGGAAACCGGACAACCATTGGCGTCCTTGCCAGTAACCCGGCAAGTATTCGGACAGGTGCGGGTCAGCCGACGGCACCAGCAAGGCATGAATGCCCTCGCGGCTCATCAGTTCGCGGGTATGCGCCAGGCGCTGGGGAACCGTTCCATGGGTCAAAGGCTGCGTACTCATTGTGTCTCCTGCTAACCACTCATAATTGTTATGTGAATCAAACGGCCCAAAACGCGGGTGCACTGGCCAGGGCGGCCTTGATCAGTTGCACGGCCGCATCGATATCCTGCTCGGTGGTGAACCGACCCAGGCTCAGGCGGATGGTACGTGCGGCGCTGCGAGCATCATGGCCCAGGGCCAGAAGCACATGAGACGGCGCATTGCTGGCCGAATTGCAGGCCGAGGTCGCCGAAAAGGCAATGCCTGCGCTCAATGCGCTCGAGTTGAACTCCCCTTCAGCAAAGGTCAGGCTGAGTGTATGGGGAATGCGCTGCGTCGGGCTGCCATTGAGGCGCACGCCGGCAATCGGTTCCAATTGGTCGAGCAGACGCTGACGCAACGCGGCAATCATCGCTTTCTCTTCGACAAGGGACTGCGCAGCCAAGGCGAACGCCGCCCCCATACCCGCGATCTGGTGGGTCGCCAGGGTGCCGGAGCGCAAGCCGCCCTCGTGACCACCGCCGTGAATCTGCGCCAACACTTTCTGCTGCGCACGCGGGCCGACATACAGCGCGCCGATGCCCTTGGGGCCGTACAGCTTGTGCGCGGAAAACGACATCAGGTCCACCGGCCATTCAGCCAGGTCGATGGCGACCTTGCCGGCCCCCTGCGCCGCATCCACATGCAACAGCGCGCCGTGTTCACGCACGCGCGCGCCAATGGCAGGGATGTCGTTCAAGGTGCCCAGTTCATTGTTCACCAGCATCAGCGATACCAGGAAGGTGTCCTCGCGCAACGCTTCACTCACTGCATCGGCGCTGATCAAACCTTCGGCGTCCGGCACCAGGTAGGTCACGGCCACCCCGGCTTCCTGCAACTGCCGTGCGGTGTCCAGCGTGGCCTTGTGCTCGATCTGGCTGGTGATGATATGCCCACCCGCCACGCCGCGCGCCTGGGCGACGCCCTTGATCGCGAGGTTGTTGGATTCGGTGGCGCCGGAGGTCCAGACGATCTGCTCAGGACCGGCACCGACCAGATCGGCCACTTGGCGACGCGCCTGTTCAACCGTTTTCCGGGCCGCCTGGCCGAACGCATGGGAACTGGACGCCGGGTTGCCGAAATTGGCATGGAAGCCCAGGCACTCGACCATCACCTGGATGACCCGCTCATCCACCGGCGTGGTGGCGGCGTAGTCGAAATACAACGGACGTTTATTCATGACGTTAAAGACTCGCAGAGCGTATTCCCGAGAACAACGTCTCAGGGGCATCGATGGGAACAGAGGTCGTCAGGTTTAACCGATCGTATGCCATTGAAAGAAGATCACTGTAGGCAAATGTGCGTAGGAACGCTCCTGAAATCCAGCTTAACAGGCGCAAGTGACGTCATGGAAAACAAAAAGCCCGAGATTCCTTGTGGGAACCTCGGGCTTTTCGCCACTGAGCGCGGGCTCAACTGGGACGACCTTGCAACGTCACGCTGCGCTCGGCGTTCATTTCGCCCTGGCGATCAAAGCCAAAGGGCTTCTGTGGCTGGGCAGTCAGCGCGGCCCGTTGCTGTTGATATTCGTCAAACGACAGGCCGCGACGGCTGAGTGCTTCCAAGGCCAATTCCTTGGTTTCTTCGGCGGTGTAGGGGCGTAGTTCGGGCGAAGGGTGGGTTGCGCATCCGGCGAGCACGGAGCTGACAATCAACAAGCAAACAGCGAGAAAACGGTTCATGGCGAAGGTCCTGGGAAAAGGTTTCAAGTCGATGAACACAGGCTACTCCCGCCCTCGCACGGTTAAAAATCACCGCCCTTGATAGTCGCTATCAGCTATTCAGACACCTTCGATAGCCACCACCAAATATTCTATTTAGATCTATAAATATGGAAATACGTTCATTTACGGAATAACCAAGACCTTTTATAAAGGGCTCCCGGCTTCACCACACTGTTCGCCACGCAACTGTTGCCCAAACAACAGCCGTTTAACGAAACCCCCAGTTTCATTTTGAGGAATACCGTGTGACAGCCAACTCCCAAAGTGTCCTGCCCTCCCCCTTGCAGACCGCACAGTTGCTGGCCGCCGAATTCGCCCTTACCGCCGTTGAGCGTGACGAACGCGGTGGCACGCCCAAGACCGAACGTGACGCTTTGCGTCAGAGCGGCTTGCTGGCGCTAAGCATTCCCACCCAGTACGGTGGCCTCGGCGCGCGCTGGAGTGGAACCCTGGAGGTCGTACGCGAATTCGCCAAGGTCGACAGTTCCATCGCCCATGTCTTCGGCTTTCATCATCTAATGCTCGCCACCGTGCGCCTGTTTGCCCGACCCGAGCAATGGCAACCCTGGTTCGAACAGACCGCGCGCAAAAGCTGGTTCTGGGGCAATGCCCTCAACCCCCTGGACACCCGCACGCTGGTCAAGAATTTCGGCGGCTGGCGCGAATTCTCCGGTAAGAAAAGTTTCTGCTCCGGCGCCAGCGACTCCGAAATGCTGATTGCCTCGGCGGTGGATGAAAGCGCCGGAGGCAAGCTGCTGATTGCCGCCATCCCCAGCGGACGCAGCGGCATCACTTTGCATAATGACTGGAACAATATCGGCCAGCGCCAAACCGACAGCGGCAGCGTGAGCTTCGAGCGGGTGCGCGTCGAAGAGTCGGAGCTGCTGCTCGACCCTGGGCCACTGAGCACACCCTTTGCCTGCCTGCGCCCGTTGATCGCCCAGCTGACCTTCACCCATATGTTCCTGGGCATTGCCGAAGGTGCCTTTGCAGAAGCCCGTCATTACACCCTCACCGAAACCCGCTCGTGGCATAAATCCACGGCCGACGACGTGCGCCAGGATCCTTACGTGCTGCATCACTACGGCGACTTCTGGGTGGCCCTGGAAGGTATACGCCTGCTGGTGGAGCGCGCTGCCGGGTTGCTCGACCAAGCCTGGGCCAAGGGGCCCCATCTGAGCGAACACGAGCGCGGGCAATTGGCGATTGCGATTGCCACCGCCAAGGTCGCCGCCACCCGCCAGGGCCTGGACCTGTGCAGCCGCCTGTTCGAAGTCACCGGCGCGCGGTCAACCCACGCCTCGCTGCGCCTGGACCGCCACTGGCGCAACCTGCGCACACAATCCCTGCACGACCCGGTGGACTACAAGCTCCACGAACTGGGGGACTGGGCATTGAATCAGTCCCTGCCGATTCCGACGTTCTATTCCTGAGAGAGGTGCCCATGCAGCTTCTGACCCTACCGCCCTCACCCGCCCTCGCGACCTCGATCCGCGCCACGGCCCAGGTCTTCGAAGACCCCAAGTCACAGGCGCTGCTCGATCACATCAGGCAAGTGGCTCCCAGTGAAGCCAGCGTACTGATCATCGGCGAGACCGGCACCGGTAAAGAGCTGGTGGCGCGGCATATCCATAACCTCAGTGCACGGCGCAACCGGCCGTTCGTGGCGGTCAATTGCGGGGCGTTCTCCGAATCCCTGGTGGAAGCCGAACTGTTCGGCCATGAAAAAGGCGCGTTTACCGGCGCCCTCAGCGCCAAGGCCGGCTGGTTCGAAGAGGCCGATGGCGGCACCTTGTTCCTCGATGAAATCGGCGACTTGCCGATGGCGATCCAGGTCAAGCTGTTGCGCGTCCTGCAAGAACGCGAAGTCGTGCGCCTGGGCTCGCGCAAGAGCATTCCAATTGATGTGCGCGTGCTCGCCGCGACCAATGTGCAACTGGAAAAGGCCATCAATGCCGGGCATTTCCGCGAAGACCTGTACTACCGTCTCGATGTGGTCAGCCTGGAACTCAGCCCGTTGCGCGAGCGCCCCGGCGATATCCTGGCGCTGACCCGGCATTTCATCGAAACCTACAGCCAGCGCCTGGGCTACGGCCCGATCACCATCAGCCGCGAGGCCGAGCACAAACTCAAGAGCTACAGCTGGCCGGGCAATATTCGCGAACTGGAAAACGTCATACACCACACGCTGTTGATCTGCCGTAACGGCGTGATCGAACGTGACGATTTGCGCCTGTCGAACCTGCGCATCGAGCGCCAGGACGATAACCAGCAGGCCACCGACAACAGTGCCCAGGCGCTATTGGAGCGCGCCTTCCAAAAACTCTTCGAGGAACAGGCCGGCGCGCTGCATGAAAAGGTCGAAGACGCACTGCTGCGCGCCGCCTACCGTTTCAGCCATTACAACCAGGTGCACACCGCCAACCTGCTGGGCCTGAGCCGCAATGTCACGCGCACGCGCCTGATCAAGATCGGCGAACTGGCAGTGAACAAACGCCGCCCGGGGGAAACCGTGCAGGGCGAGCGGATGCTGCATTTATCCATTTAAACGGCAGTGCAGAGCGTTGTCATGGCTGCGCTCGAAGCTGCGCAGCACCTGAAACGAACCGAAGGTCACCGCCGTGGCCTGATGGGCGCGGATCAACGTCCAGAAATCTTCTTCGCCATGCTCGAAGCATTTGAACGCCGCCTCGCCATCCTCACGCGAGCGCCATTGCAGGTAATTGAGCACTCGCCGGCCATCGTCGCTGACTTGCACACTCGCATTGATAAAGCCGGCATGGCGCTGGGCCAGACGCTCGCTCTGGGTAGACAAGGCCGCCACCAAGGCAAATTGTTGCTGGGGCTCGATCTGGAACTCGATCAACTGAGTGAAGCTGCGATTTTTCTCTGATACCTGCATGAACACTCCCCTTCCTTTGTAAGCAGAATCTTGCGACTCGATGCCGTGCAGGGTAAAACCTCTAGTTAAGTCAAGGTCAAGCGCGAATTCGGAGATTTTCATGCTCAACAAGGAACTCACCGTCGGCCAGTTGGCCGCCCGCAGTGGCGTGGCCGTCACGGCCTTGCACTTCTACGAGAGCAAGGGGCTGATCAAGAGCAACCGCAATGCCGGTAACCAACGGCGCTACCCCCGGGATGTGCTGCGGCGGGTGGTGGTGATCAAGATCGCCCAACGCCTGGGCATTCCGCTGGCAACGATTGGCCAAGCCCTGCAAACCCTGCCCGATGGCCGCACGCCCACGGCGCAGGATTGGCAACGCTTGTCGGCGCTGTGGCGGGAAGACCTGGATGAGCGCATCAACAAGCTGACGTTGCTGCGGGACAAACTCAGCGGCTGTATCGGCTGCGGGTGTCTGTCGCTGGAGGCATGCCCGCTGCGTAATCAGGGCGACAAGCTCGGTGAATGCGGCCCAGGCGCCCAATTGCTGGAGCCTAGCCCTTAGCCGGGAGCGTGTAATCGCCCGCTCACACTCGCCAGTCCCGCATCTCGTCGGTTGCTCGCAGGCCACGGTCGGCGTGGCCTATAGTGAAAAAGTCGTACCTCCCTGCCTCCCCACCAAAGGAGAACGAAATGAGCGTTAAACCGATTCCCGAGGGTTTCCACAGCCTCACGCCCTACTTGGGCGTCGAACAAGCCGCCGAAGCCATTGAGTTTTACAAGAAGGCATTCAACGCCACCCAAGTCATGCGCCTGGATATGCCCGATGGCAGAGTGGGCCATGCTGAACTGCGCATAGGCGACTCGCCCATCATGCTTGGCTCGCCTTGCGATGAAAGTCCGTTCGGCAGCCCTCGCGACGGCCACACCAGCGTCGGCCTGCATTTATATGTGGCCGATGTCGACGCGCAGTACCAACAAGCCATCGCCGCGGGTGGTATTGCCGTCTCCGACCCCAAAGACCAGTTTTATGGCGACCGTACCGGCACGCTGAGAGACCCGTTCGGGCATGTCTGGTTTCTGGCCACCCACAAAGAAGACCTGACCGAAGCGCAGATCCGCCAACGCGCAATAGAGATGTTCAAGCAAGGCTGAGCCTGCAGGAGCGAGCGTGCTCGCTCCTGCATCACACTTCATGAACACCCCCTCCACGCTTTCCTCCTTGCCCCGAGCGCCGTGTGATTCCAGGATGCAGGCAATCATCACAAGGAGTCATTCCATGTTCGCCGGATTCCAAAAAGACCAGTGCCACGTCAACGGCGTCAGCATCAGTTACCGCAAAGGCGGTAGCGGTCCCGGCCTGCTCCTGCTGCACGGGCACCCGCAAACCCACGTCATCTGGCACAAAGTCGCCGAACAACTGGCCGCGCACTTCACCGTAGTGGCCGCCGACCTGCGCGGTTATGGTGACAGCAGCAAACCGCCGGCCAATGCGCTGCACACGAACTATTCGAAACGGGAAATGGCCCGGGACAGCGTCGAGCTGATGCGGGCCCTGGGCTTCGACTCCTTTTCGGTACTGGCCCACGACCGTGGCGCGCGCGTCGCCCATCGCCTGGCGCTGGACCATCCCCGGAGCGTGCAGCGCATGGTGCTGCTGGATATCGCGCCGACCCTGTCGATGTACGCACAAACCGATGAAGCCTTTGCCCGTGCCTACTGGCACTGGTTCTTCCTGATCCGCCCGGCGCCGCTGCCGGAGGCCCTGATCGAGAGCAACCCCGAACTGTACCTGCGCAGCGTAATGGGCAGCCGCAGCGCCGGCCTCAAACCCTTCACCGATGCAGCCTTTGCCGAGTACCTGCGTTGCCTGAGCCTGCCTGGCAGCGCCACCGGTATCTGCGAGGACTACCGCGCCTCTGCCGGTATCGACCTTGCGCACGACCAGGCCGACATCGACGCCGGCAACCAGCTGAACCTGCCGTTGCTGGTGCTGTGGGGCGCCGAAGGCACGGTCGGCCGCTGTTTCGAGCCACTCAAGGAATGGCAGCAAGTCGCCACCGATGTGCGCGGCAAGGCGCTGCCGGCCGGCCATTACCTTGCCGAGGAAGTGCCTGAATTGTTACTGGACGAAGTCCTGACCTTCCTTCGCTGAAGCCCTGATCCGCTTCCCCGCGCCGGCGCGCAAACGCCGGCGACGGGGTCTGCTTGCCTCAAAAAAGACCCGCGAGATAACAACAATGACAATCAGAAAACTGCTGGGAACCCTATATGTGCAGGTGCTCATCGCCATCGCGCTGGGCGTGCTGATCGGCCATCTACGGCCGCAGATCGGTATCGACCTCAAGCCGCTGGGCGACGGGTTTATCAAGCTGATCAAGATGATCATCGGCCCGATCATCTTCTGCACCGTGGTCAGTGGCATCACTAGCATGCACGACGTGAAGCAAGTGGGCCGGGTCGGTGGCAAGGCGTTGCTGTACTTCGAGCTCGTGTCCACCGTCGCCCTGTTGATCGGTATCCTGGCCGCGCACCTGTTGCACCCAGGCGAGGGCTTCAACATTGATGTCAAAACCCTCGACAGCTCGGCGATCGCAGGGTTTGTCGGCCAGGCCGAACATGGCGAAGGCATCACCGGCTTTCTGCTGCAGGTGATCCCCACGACGTTCTTCGACGCGTTCTCCAAAGGGGAAATCCTGCCCGTGCTGTTCGTTTCGGTGCTGTTCGGCATCGGCCTGGTGATGGTCGGCGAAAAGGCCCGGCCCCTGGTTGGCGTGATCAATCAGGCCAGCGAAGTGTTTTTCCGCATCGTGGGGATCATCAGCCGCGTCGCTCCTATCGGTGCCTTCGGCGCGATTGCCTTTACCATCGGCAAATACGGTGTGGGTTCGCTGCTGCCGCTGCTGAAGCTGGTGGGCACGTTCTATGTCACCGCGTTTTTCTTCGTGGCCGTGGTGCTGGGCAGCATCGCCCGCTATGCCGGGTTCAGCATTTTCAAACTGTTGGGCTATATCAAGTCGGAATTGCTGATCGTGCTGGGGACCAGCTCTTCGGAGTCGGCACTGCCGCAACTGATCCAAAAGCTCGAAAGCCTGGGCGCGTCCAAGGGCGTGGTGGGTATCGTGGTGCCGACCGGCTACACCTTCAACCTGGACGGTACCAACATCTATATGACCCTGGCCGTGCTATTTCTGGCGCAGGCCACCAACATTCACCTGCCGCTGGAACAACAGTTGACCCTGCTCGCGGTCGCCATGCTGACGTCCAAGGGCGCAGGTGCGGTGGTGGGCGCAGGCTTTGTGGCACTGGCGGCAAGCCTGGCGGTGGTGCCGACCGTCCCCGTGGCGGCGATGGTGCTGATCCTCGGCGTCGACCGCTTCATGGCCGAATGCCGTTCGCTGACCAATATCATCGGCAACGCAGTCGCCGCCTTGGTGGTGGCGGCCTGGGAAGGTGAGCTGGATCGCGAGAAGATGGCGCCGATTGCCCTCAAGCAGGGTCGCCATGCGCGGGCCGCGGCACAGGCAAAAATCTCCGCTGAGTAAGCGGTGCTATTCTGGCGGCTCATGCCGCCAGGTCTGTTTCTGATGACTCATAAGAAAGATACCGTGCCCCTACCCGAAGACCTGCGGGTGTTCCTGACCGTGATCCGCAAGGCCGGCTTTGCCGCCGCCGCCGATGAGCTGGGGTTGTCGCCGGCGTATGTCAGCAAGCGCATCCAGATCCTCGAGACCACCCTCGCCACCCGCCTGCTGCACCGCACCAGCCGCCGCATCGCGCTGACCGAGGACGGTGAGCGGGTGCAACGCTGGGCCGTGCGTATTCTCGAAGACTTCCAGCAACTGTCCGACGAGCTTTCGGACGCCCATGACAGCCCCAGAGGCCACCTGCACTTGTGCAGCAGTTTCGGCTTTGGTCGCAACCATGTGGCCCCCGCCCTGTCGTTGCTGGCCGAGCAGTACCCTGACCTGGAGGTGCGCCTGGACGTGTTCGACCGCGTGGTGGATATCGTCAGCGAAGGCTTCGACCTGGAGATCCGTGTCGGCGATGACATTCCCGGCCAGCACATCGGTCGGCGGTTGGTCAGCAACCGCCGCATACTTTGCGCCGCACCCGCGTACTTGAAACGCCGAGGTACGCCGCAACACTTGAGTGAGCTGGAGCAACACGACTGCCTGGTCCTCAAGGAACGCGACAACCCGTTCGGTCTCTGGAACCTGGAGCGCGACGGCAGCCAGGAAAGCGTGCGCGTGCGCGGGCCGCTGTCCTCCAACAACGGCGAAATCGTGATGCAGTGGGCATTGGATGGACGCGGGGTGCTGCTGCGCTCGATGTGGGATGTGAAGCCGTTGCTGGAGCAAGGCAAGCTGGTGCAGGTGCTGCACGGCTACACCCAAAGCGCCAACGTGTGGGCGGTGTACCCGACACGGTTGGCGCACTCCGGAAAGCTAAGGGCATGCGTGGAGTTTTTACAGGAGCATTTCAAAGGGCTGTCTATTTAGCCCTACTCCAGCCCTGTAAACCCTTCCACCACTTGAACTGCGACCGGTCAGCTGAGCCAGGGGTTGGCCGCGAGGTGCCGACGTTCGAACGCCTGGATCTCATCACTGCGTTGCAACGTACTGCCGATTGCATCCAGCCCTAGTAGCAGCGCGTTCTTGCGCAGGGTGTCGATCTGGAACGGGATCACCTGGCCGTCCGCCAGGCCGATCTGTTGGGTCTGCAGGTTGATGCTGATCTGCGTCTGGTCGGGCTGGCTGACGGTTTGCCCGAGCTTGTGCAGTACCGCGTCCTCCAGGGTAATCAGCAACACCCCGTTGCGTTGGCAGTTGTCATAGAAAATCCCGGCAAAGCTGCTGCCGATGAGCGCACGAATGCCCATCTGCTTGAGGCCCCATACGGCGTGCTCACGGCTGGAACCACAGCCGAAGTTCGGCCCTACGACCATAAAACTCGCACCCTGCCAGGCCGGTTGGTTGAGCACAAACGCGGGGTTGGGTTCGCCGGACGCCAGAAAGCGCAAATCGAAAAACAGCCCACGGTCCAGGCCACTGCGGTCAATGCCCTTGAGAAACTGCTTGGGCATGATCACATCCGTGTCGATATTGGCCGCCAGCATGGGCGCGGCCTTGCCGGTGACCAAGGTAAAGGGTTGCAGGCTCATAGGCGGTCTCCAAAGTCACGTATATCGGTAAGGCGGCCGGTGATCGCGGCGGCGGCGACCATCGCCGGGCTCATCAGATGGGTGCGTGCACCGGCCCCCTGGCGGCCTTCGAAGTTGCGGTTGGTGCTGGAGGCGCAGCGGTCACCGGGGGCCAGCACGTCGTCATTCATGGCCAGGCACATTGAGCAGCCCGACTGACGCCACTCGAAACCTGCCGCGATAAAGATCGCCGCCAGCCCTTCGGCCTCGGCCTGGTCGCGGACCTCGGTAGAACCAGGCACGATCATCGCCCGCACGTGCGCGGCCACATGTTTACCGCGCACCACGCTGGCAGCGTCGCGCAGGTCTTCAATACGGGCGTTGGTGCAGGAGCCGATAAACGCATGGCTGATCACGATATCGCTCAACGGCATGCCGGCTTGCAGGCCCATGTAGTTGAGGGCGCGGTGCATGTCCTGGCGCAGGATCGGGTCGTCGACGTCTTGCGGGTCGGGTACGCGCGCACCGATGGGCGCGGCCTGGTCGGGGCTGGTGCCCCACGTGACCATGGGCTCCAGCGCGCCGGCATCCAAGTGCACTTCCTGATCGAACACCGCGTCGGCGTCCGAATGCAGTTGGCGCCAGCTCAGCAGGGCCTGCTCCCATAATTCGCCCTTCGGCGCGCGAGGCTTGTCTTTGAGATAGGCGAAGACTTTTTCATCCGGCGCCATGAACGCGCCACGCGCCCCCGCCTCCACCGCCATGTTGCAGATGGTCATGCGCGCTTCGACGCTCAAGGCATCAATCGTGGAGCCGCGGAACTCGATGGCATAACCGGTAGCGCCGGATGCGCCGATCTGGCCGATCAGCGCCATGATCACGTCCTTGGAAGTCAGGCCGCTGGCTAACGCACCATCGACGGTGACGCGCAGGCTTTTCAGGCGTTTATAAACCAGCGTCTGCGAGGCCAGCAGGTGCTCGATTTCCGAGGTGCCGATCCCGAAGCCGAACGCGCCCAGCGCCCCATAGGTGGTGGTGTGGCTGTCGCCGGCGGCAATCACCATGCCCGGCAGGATGAAGCCCTGCTCCGGCGCAATGACGTGTTCGATACCCTGGCGCTTGTCGAGGATGTCCAGCAACTCGATGCCGAAGTCCCGGCAGTTTTGCGCCAGGTAAGAGACTTGCCGGGCGCCGCCCGCATCCGGCATCGCCGCGATGCGCTGGGGCGTGGTCGGGTTCACATGGTCGACCACTGCCAGTGCCGTGCCTGGGCGCCATACGTTGCGCCCGGCCTCGCGCAAGCCGCTGAACGCCTGGGGGCTGGTGTATTCGTTGATCACCTGGCGGTCGATATACAGCAGGACATGGCCCTGATCATCCAGGGCACACACGGTATGGGCATCGATGTGTTTGTCGTAGAGGGTTCTGGCAGTCATTTTTCCTGGGGCTCACTCAACGGTGTGCGCCCATCCTACGCAGCGCCCCAGTGCCATCAATGGCAGCTGGGTGATGGCTGGGAACATGTTTCGTGTTCGATTCGGCCTTGAAATACACAAGCGATTTGAACCAGAAACATTTTCTTTCATTTTCCGCTTAGGGATTTCCCATTCTCATTCGTCTTAACTTAGATACAGCCCGTCGCGTCAGCAAAAGCTACGACCGGCCTTTTCCGGGCCTCCATCGCCCGCTCCGATCAAGACCCGCATTCACATGTCGAAGAAGTCGCGCTCAAAACTCTGGTTTCTCGTCCACAGCTGGCTGGCATTGCCCATCTGGTTCTTTGTACTGATCGTCTGCGTCACCGGCACCCTGGCAGTGGTCAGCCAGGAAATCGTCTGGCTCGCCAACCCGGATATCCGTGCGAGCAAACCGTCGGAGGATGCACCACTGCTGAGCTTCGACCAGGTGATCGCCGCGATCAAACAAGCCGAACCCCAAGTCATCGTGCAATCGATCATCCGCCCGGATGAATCGCACTTCGCCCTGAGCGTCGATCTCACCTACCCCGACGGGCGCTCGGTAGAGGCCTACGTCAACCCGTACTCCGGGGCGATCCAGGGCACCAGCCCGGCGTTCGACTTCAAGCAGTTCACCCGTGCCCTGCACGGCTGGTGGCTGGTGCCGTTCACCAATGGCTACAGCTGGGGCTGGTACCTGGTGTCGATGCTCGGCCTGCCGTTGCTGGCCTCGCTGGTCACCGGGCTGGTGGTGTACAAGCGTTTCTGGAAGGGCTTTTTCAGGCCGACCCTGCGCATCCGCCACGGCGCCCGGATCTTCTGGGGCGATTTCCACCGCCTGAGCGGGATCTGGTCGATCTGGTTCATCGCGGTCATTTCCATCACCGGCACCTGGTTCCTGATCCAGGCGATCCTGGGCGACAACCAGATTTCCATCTCCAGCGAACCCATCGTGCCGGTGATCGCCCGGGAGAAAGTGCCGCTGTCGGCCCCCGGCGTGCCGGCACCGAGGATCGCCCTGGACGACGCGATCAAGATTGCCGGCGAACGCATCCCGGGGCTGGACGCCACCTTCGTGTTCCTGCCGGGCAATGCCTATAGCCATCTGCAGATCGGCGGGCGCGGCTGGTACCCGTTGATGTTCCAGACCGCGCAACTGAACCCGTACAACGGTGAAATCGGCGTCTCGCACCTGCTGTCCGACCGTACCCCGCTGGAGTTCGTCACCGAGTCCATGCGCCCGCTGCACACCGGCGACTTCGGCGGCCTGTGGATCAAACTGATCTGGGCGTTCTTCGGCCTGGTGCTGAGCATGATGGTCTTGAGCGGCCTGCTGATCTGGACCAAACGCACCGCCCTGGCCACGCTCCATGCACTCAAGCGCGAAGCCAAGGCCCCACGGCAATCGGCGCCTATCCCGGTGCTGCAAGCTGAAACCACGGAGGGTCACTGATGAGCAAGGTCGTCGCGGCTGCCCCTTCGCCACTGCGGGCCTTCTGGCTGAAGTGGCGCTTCTATCTCAATGTGCTGCTGATCCTGATACCGCTGGGGTTCATGCCTCGCTACTTTTCCGAGGCGGCCCTGTTTCGTGGAGACGCAGGTATCGGCGAGCGAGTGGCCGGGGAAGTGCAGGTCGGCCCCTGGAGCCTGACCCTCGCCGAATTTCGCAACGAAGGCCCACGCCCGGACCCGGCCGGCCCGATGAAATTCTTCAACGCAGCCCTGTGCGCCACGTGCACCGAACAGGTCAAGGCCACCTACCTGCGCATCGGCAAACCGCGCAGCCTCCGGGCCGCCGGGGTGATCTTCTTCGGTACGCCGTACCGCATGGGCGCGCTGTTGCCGGTGCCGGAACGCACGCCCGTCGATGCCGAACTCTGGGTCACCATGGAAGGCTGGGACGGCAGCATGCACCAGGGTTCCATCCCGCTGAGCCAGGCCTCGCCTGCCACCATTGCCTGGCTGAACAAGCAAGGAGTCAAACCATGATGTTGAGGCGCTTATCCCGCGCAGTGCTATTGCTTTGCGCCGGTTTCAGTAGTGTGGCGCTGGCCCACAACCCGATGTGCGAATGCAAGGAAATCCCCGGCGAGCAGATCCAGTGCACGGGTGGTTTTTCCGACGGCAGCGGCGCGCCGGGCGTAACCCTGGATGTGATCGGCTACGACGAAACCATCCTGCTGCCCGGCAAGCTCGGCCAGGACTCGACCCTGACCTTCAAGAAGCCTTCCGCCGAATTCTACGTGCTGTTTGACGCCGGCCCCGGCCACGTCGTCGAAATCGACCAAGCGGACATCCAGCCACAATGAGTACCACACAGGTTGTACGCCCCGCCGGGGCCGGCCACGAAACCCTCTACGTGTTGCTGCTGTGCCTGATCATCCTGGCAGTGGCCGGCAGCGTGGTGTCCCTGCATGGCCAGACCCAGGAGGTAGCCGCGGTGCCCAGCCATCAGCTGGATGCCCGTCGTGACCTGAGCCCCGCCGAACAAGGCATCTACGCCGACCTGCGGGTCACTCTTGATGAAATCCAGCTGCTGCAACAAGAGCAGAACGCCCTGCCGACGCCCGAACAACTGGCCGAAGAAGGTTTTGCGCCATTCGCCCGGGACGCCAGCTCAGTCAGCCGGGGCGGCCATCGCTGGCAATTGCTTGAGCCGGCCGCCTACCTGGGCTTGAGCCAGGTGCCCGGCACCAGCGGCTCATTGCTGATGCGTGTGCACGGTTCCGAACCGGATGTGTGGATCAACCGCCGAGCCGATCTCGCCGCCCCTTCCGACCTCACCGACCCGGCCCTGATTGCCGCCGGTTGGCAGCAGGTGGTCACGCAATTCGATGCCGGCGTGACCCGCCAGCACCGTCACTGAACGAGAAGACCGATTACCCATGTCTATGTCATCACCCTTGTTACGCCTGTTGCTGGTTGGCCTCTGCAGCCTGATGCTCGCCCCGCTCGCCAACGCCGAAGCGGCTAAACGCCTGCGCATCGGGATCACCCTGCACCCTTATTACAGCTACGTGACCAACATCGTCGGCGACAAGGCCGACGTGGTGCCATTGATCCCGGCCGGTTTCAACCCCCACGCCTACGAGCCACGCGCCGAAGACATCAAGCGCATCGGCACCCTGGACGTGATCGTGCTCAACGGCGTCGGCCATGACGATTTTGCCGACCGCATGATCGCCACCAGCGAGCGCCCTGACATCCCGGTGATCGAGGCCAACGCCAATGTACCGTTGCTGGCCGCCACCGGTAACGCGGCCCGTGGCGCCGGCAAGGTGGTCAACCCGCACACCTTCTTGTCCATCAGCGCCTCGATTGCCCAGGTCAACAACATCGCCCGCGAACTGGGCAAACTCGACCCGGACAACACCAAGACCTACACCCAGAACGCCCGTGCCTACGGCAAACGCCTGCGCCAGATGCGCGCCGACGCCCTGGCCAAGCTGACCCGCGCGCCCAACCCGGACCTGCGCGTGGCTACGGTGCACGCGGCCTATGACTACCTGTTGCGCGAATTCGGCCTGGAGGTCACCGCCGTGGTCGAACCGGCCCACGGCATCGAGCCCAGTCCCAGCCAGTTGAAAAAAACCATCGACGAACTGCGCGCCCTGGACGTGAAAGTGATCTTCTCGGAGATGGATTTCCCGTCCACCTACGTCGAGACCATCCAGCGCGAGTCCGGGGTCAAGCTGTACCCGCTGTCGCATATCTCCTATGGCGACTACACGCCTGAAAAATACGAAGTGGAAATGACCCGCAACCTCGATACCGTGGTGCGAGCCATTCAGGAGTCAGGCGCATGACGGCAGCGCAACCTCTGAAAGTGGCCAGCATCGGCCCGACCCTCGACTTCGACAAGGTGTCGTTGACCCTGGGCCGCACGACGATACTTGACGGCGTGAGCTTCCAGGTCCAGCCCGGCAGCATTCATGCGCTGGTCGGCCCCAACGGCGGTGGCAAAAGTTCGTTGATCAAGACCCTGCTGGGGCAAACCCCGCACCAGGGCCAATTGCGCCTGCACTGGCCGAACACGCCCGGCACCATCGGCTATGTGCCCCAGGCCCTGGAGTTCGACCGGGGCTTGCCGATGACCGTCGATGATTTCATGGCTGCCATGTGCCAGCGGCGCCCGGCATTTCTCGGCCTGTCCAGGCATTACGCCGGCGCGATAGGCGAAGCGCTGGAGCGGGTGGGCATGCAGGACAAACGCAAACGACGCATGGGCGCACTCTCCGGTGGTGAGCGCCAACGGGTACTGCTGGCCCAGGGGCTGATCCCGGCACCGCAACTGCTGGTTCTGGACGAGCCGATGTCAGCCCTTGATGAAGCCGGTATCCAGGTGTTCGAACGCCTGCTCAACGACTGGCGCCTGAGCGGCCTCACCGTGTTATGGATCGAACATGACCTGCAAGCCGTGAGCCGCCTGGCCGACCGCGTCACCGGCCTCAACCGTCGGGTGCTGTTTGATGCCACGCCCAAGGAGGCGCTGACCCCGGAGCGCCTGTTGAGCCTGTTCTCCACCCACCCGCGGAGCCCGGTGCCATGAGTTATGAAGCCTTTCGCTTGATGGTCCAGGGCTGGGCCTCTTCCGGCTATCTGCCGGAGGCACTGGCCTACGGTTTTGTGGTCAACGCGCTGCTCGCCGGTTTGCTCATTGGCCCGGTGCTGGGCGGCCTGGGCACGCTGGTGGTGGTCAAACGCTTTGCGTTTTTCTCCGAAGCCGTCGGCCACGCCGCGCTGACCGGCGTGGCAGTGGGCATCCTGCTGGGTGAGCCCTACACCGGCCCTTATGGCGCGCTGTTCGGCTACTGCCTGCTGTTCGGCATCCTGCTCAACTACCTGCGCAACCGCACGGGCCTCGCCCCGGATACCTTGATCGGGGTGTTTCTCTCGGTGTCGCTGGCGTTGGGTGCGAGCCTGCTGCTGATCCTGGCGGGCAAGATCAACGTGCACATTCTGGAGAACGTACTGTTCGGTTCAGTGCTGACCGTCAATGGCAATGATCTGCTGGTGCTGGCAGTCGTCGGCGCACTGGTAATGGCCCTGGCCTTGCCGTTGTACAACCGCATCATGCTGGCCAGCTTCAACCCGCAGCTGGCGGCGGTACGCGGGGTGGCGGTGAAGACCCTGGATTATCTGTTCGTGATCCTGGTCACGCTGATCACCGTAGCGGCGGTCAAGGTCATCGGCGCGATCCTGGTGGGCGCGTTGTTGGTGATTCCGGCCGCAGCGGCGCGCCTGCTTAGCCAGTCACTCAAAGGGTTCTTCTGGGTCTCGGTGGCGATCGCCACGGTGAGCACCCTGTGCGGCATCCTGTTGCCGATCATCTTCGACCTGCCCATCCCGTCCGGTGCCGCGATCATTCTGACGGCCGGCATCGCTTTTGCCTTTGCCGCCATCGCGCGCGGCACCGTGCCCAGCCTCAAAGGGAATCTTGGATAATGCACCCTGCCTTTCGCCCGCTGACCCTGGCCATTGCTTGTTTGCTGAGCACCTCGGCAATGGCCGCCGTCGACGGTTTCGACCCCAGTCACTTCAAGGTCAACCAGGGCCTCGGCCATGCCGCCCTGACCCAACCCCAGACGCCGGTCAAGGTCCTGGCCTCACTGCCGATCACCTACGGTCTGGCCGAGGTGCTGCTCAAAGGTAGCGACGTGACACTCGAGCGAGCCGCCCCGGCCAACCTGCCGGGCTCGCGACAAGTGGCGTATTTCACCGGTCGCGGCGCGCAGGCTTTGAATGCCCTGGCGCAGGACGCCGACGCGGCCATTGGCTTGCGCTCATTGTGGGCGGATGATCCGCTCTACCCCGTGGCGCGACGCAGCAATATCCGTATCGTCGAAGTGGACGCTGCACGCCCGGTGGACGGCGGTTTGCCAGGCATTGCCCTACAGCCAGGCGCTACCGATGGCCTGAACAGCCAGCCGTGGCAATCGAGCAACAATATGGGACGCATGGCCGACGTGATGGCCGCCGACCTGAGCCGCCTGGCACCGGCCGCCAAGCCGACAATCGACGCCAACCTCGCCGCCCTCAAGCAGCGCCTGCTCAGGCTCACCGCCGACAGCGAGGCCAGATTGGCCAAGGCGGACAACTTGAGCGTGGCCAGCTTGAGTGATCATTTCGGCTACCTGGTCAGCAGCCTGAACCTGGAAGTGCTCAACACCGATGCACGGCCTGATGCAGAGTGGACACCCGAGGCATTGCAGCAACTCACTGCCGACTTGAAGGGCAACGATGTGGCGGTGGTACTGCATCACCGTCAGCCGAGCGAAGCCGTACAAACAGCCGTGACGGCAGGGGGTGCGCAATTGCTGGTATTGAAGGTCGACGGGGCGGACCCGGTGGCTGAGCTGGAAGGCAATGTGGATCAGGTGATCAAGGCACTTGCACCCTAGCAAGCCCGCTCACTACCGTTAAACCACATCCACGCCCACATGGATCGCATCGTGCCGCCAGAACTCCAGGTCGCAGTCGATCAACCGCTGATGCTGGTCATAATTGACCCGGGCAATCCGCAGGCCCGGGCTACCGACCGACACGCGCAACGCGGCGGCGGCTTCCACCGGCAAGGAGGTCGGTACGATCTCGAAACGCACGCGGCCGTAATGCAGGTCATATTTGCGTGCGTACAGCTCGGTCATTGACTGGTTCAGGTCGCACGCCAGGATCCCCGGGAAGTATTGCGGGTTCAGGTAGTGCTCCACATACAACACCAGACGCCCATCAATGCGCCGGCCCCGGCAAATCTGAATCACGCTGGACAGCGCCGGCAACTGCAACCACGCACACACGGCCGCAGAGGCCGGTTGCAGGCGCGCAGAAATCACTTCGGTCGACGCCACCCGCCCCTGGTCGCTGACCATCGCGTGAAAGTGGCTGCGCTGCATCAGGTTGTAGGCCAGCCGCGGCGGCGAGACAAACCAGCCACGGCGCTCCTCACGATAGATCTGGCCCTGGGCTTCCAGTTGTAACAAGGCTTCCCGCACGGTAATGCGGGTGGTACCAAACAACTCGCTGAGCTTGCGCTCGGCGGGCAATTTACTCGCAGGCGCCAACAAGCCATGGTCGATCTGCTCTTGCAGCGCCAGGCCGATGGATGTCACCGCCTTGATTGCCTCATCACGCATCAACGTTACCTATCTGGACTAGACCAGCACCGTTCAGGTGCATAAACCGCGCTGTATTCGGGCTTCCACTGCTGCTTGCCAGCGTAGGCACTACAGATGACCGGCAGATGACAACCGGTGCCGCCACCCTGCTCCACACCCTGCAATACATCGGCCAAGTCCAGGGCCTGCGGGCACTTGAGCATGGTCTACGCTGAGTCTGAAGTGAGCGACATCGAGGATGTAAAAACGACATCGACATGAAACTGTCATCCAGTACGCCTAGATTGGCTCAGGTATTGCTGACCTAGACCAACACCACCGCAAACGTCGATAAAAACGCAGCGTTGAAAACGCCCAAAGGAGCTTCGGATGAAACAGCTTTTCCTGGCATCACTGTTAGGCTCGACCATTGCCATGTGCACCGCCGCCATGGCCGCTGATACCGATTTGAAAACCTTGGAAGCCGCCGCGAAAGCGGAAGGCGCCGTCAACAGCGTCGGCATGCCCGATGACTGGGCCAACTGGAAAGGCACCTGGGATGACCTGGCCAAGACCTACGGCCTCAAGCACATCGATACCGACATGAGCTCGGCCCAGGAAATCGCCAAGTTCGCCGCCGAAAAAGACAACGCCAGCGCCGATATCGGTGACGTCGGCGCCGCCTTCGGCCCGATCGCGGTCAAACAAGGTGTGACCCAACCCTACAAACCGAGCACCTGGGAACAGGTCCCGGATTGGGCCAAAGACAAAGACGGCAACTGGGCCCTGGCCTACACCGGCACCATCGCCTTCATCGTCAATAAAAAGCTGCTGCACGGTTCCGAAGCCCCTAAAAGCTGGGCTGACCTGAAGACCGGTAAATACAAGGTTTCCATTGGTGACGTCAGCACCGCCGCCCAGGCCGCCAACGGCGTACTGGCTGCCGCCCTGGCCAACGGTGGCGACGAGAAAAACATCCAGCCGGCACTGCTGATGTTTGCGGAAATCGCCAAGCAAGGCCGCCTGTCGCTGGCCAACCCGACCATCGCCACCATGGAAAAAGGCGAAGTGGAAGTGGGTGTGGTCTGGGACTTCAACGGCCTGAGCTACAAGGCCAAGATGGCCAACCCGGATGATTACGTGGTGCTGATCCCATCGGATGGTTCGGTGATTTCCGGCTACACCACCATCATCAACAAATACGCCAAGCACCCGAACGCCGCCAAACTGACGCGCGAATACATCTTCAGCGATGCCGGCCAGACCAACCTGGCACGCGGCAACGCACGTCCGATCCGTGCCGAGCACCTGACCCTGCCTGCCGAGGTTCAGGCCAAGTTGCTGCCGAACGAGCAGTACAAAAAAGTCACGCCGATCAAAGATGCCGAAGCCTGGGAGAAAACCTCCAAGGCACTGCCGCAGAAGTGGCAGGAAGAAGTCATCATCAATATGCAGTAAGGCTTCAACCCACATTGGATGGAGATCCAATGTGGGTGCGAGCTTGTGTGGGAGGGGGCTTGCTCCCGATAGCGGTGTGTCATTCAACACATACATTGGCTGATCCTGCGCTATCGGGAGCCGGCCCCCTCTCACAAAAATCGAGTCAAGCCCAACTGTTGCGGAGCCTCTCCCCCTATGAAGCACAACGTCATCCTTGTGGTGCTCGACGGCCTGAACTACGAGGTTGCCCGACATGCCATGGGGCATCTGCAGGCCTATATCGGCGCAGGACGCGCAGCGCTTTACAAACTGGAATGTGAATTACCGTCGCTCTCGCGGCCGCTGTATGAGTGCATCCTCACCGGTGTACCTCCGATCGACAGCGGCATCGTGCACAACAACGTTTCACGCCTGTCCAATCAACGCAGCATTTTCCATTACGCCACCGACGCCGGGCTGACCACTGCGGCGGCGGCTTACCATTGGGTCAGCGAGTTGTATAACCGTACGCCCTTCATTGCCTCCCGTGACCGTCATACCGACGACCAGGCGCTGGCGATCCAGCACGGGCATTTCTACTGGAATGACCACTACCCCGATTCCCACCTGTTTGCCGACGCAGAAAGCCTGCGCTGCAAGCACACACCGGACTTCCTGCTGGTGCACCCGATGAACATAGATGACGCCGGCCACAAGCATGGCCTCGACAGCGCGCCGTACCGCAACAGCGCACGCTCGGCCGACATCATCCTCGCCGACTACCTGCAGGGCTGGCTCGACGCCGACTGCCAGGTGCTGGTGACCGCCGACCACGGCATGAACAACGATCGCTCCCACAACGGCCTGCTGCCGGAAGAACGGGAAGTGCCGCTGTTCGTACTGGGCTCGGCCTTCAACTTGAGTGCCACGGCAAGCCCCAAGCAAACCGAACTGTGCGGCACCGTCTGCGAACTGCTCGGTGTGCCCCACGACAAACCTGTCTGCCGGGAGCTGTTGAAGTGAACGCCATAACCCGTGGCAAATGGCTGGCGATCCTGTGCCTGGTGCCGTTTGCGCTGTTCTTCATCGTGTTTGAAATCGCCCCGCTGGTGTGGGTAATGATCAATAGCCTGCAATCGGAGGAGTTCGGCTGGGGCCTGGCCAACTTCACCAAGATCTTCAGTTCGAAGTTCTACCTGCAGGCTATCCAGTACAGCCTGGAGATCAGCTTCTACTCCAGCGTGTTCGGCATCATCATTTCGGTGCTCGGCAGCTATTCGTTGCGCCGCGTGGACTCGCCCCTGCGCAACTTCGTGACGGCGTTCGCCAACATGACCAGCAACTTTGCCGGCGTGCCCCTGGCGTTCGCATTCATCATCCTGCTGGGCTTCAACGGCAGCATCACGATCATGCTCAAGCAGGCCGGGATCATTCAGGACTTCAACCTGTATTCCAAGACCGGCCTGATCATTCTCTACACCTACTTCCAGATTCCACTGGGCGTGCTGCTGCTCTACCCGGCCTTCGACGCATTGCGTGAAGACTGGCGCGAATCGGCTTCGCTGCTCGGCGCCAGCGGCTGGCAGTTCTGGCGGCATATCGGCCTGCCGGTGCTCACCCCGGCGCTGCTCGGCACCTTCGTGATCCTGCTGGCCAATGCTCTCGGCGCCTACGCCACGGTGTACGCACTGACCACCGGCAACTTCAACGTGCTGCCGATTCGTATCGCGGCGATGGTCTCCGGCGACATCTCCCTGGACCCGAACATGGCCAGCGCCCTGGCCGTGGTACTGGTGGCGCTGATGACCGTCGTCACCGTGGTCCATCAACTGCTGCTCAAGAGGAGCTACCATGTCTCGCGCTGAAGCCGGCCCGGCCTCCCTCTACCATCGGGTCGTGGTGTACCTGCTGTTTGCGATCCTGGTGCTGCCTTTGGTAGGCACCTTTGTCTACTCCATCGCCAGCAGTTGGTCGGCGACGGTCCTGCCCGCCGGGTTTACCGTGAAATGGTACGTGCAACTGTGGAGCGACCCACGCTTCCTGGCGGCCTTCGGCCAGTCGTTGGTGGTGTGCGTGGGCGCGCTGATCCTGTCGGTGGTGCTGATTCTGCCCCTGCTGTTCGTGGTGCATTACCACTTCCCCAAGCTCGACGCCTTGATGAATATCCTGATCCTGCTGCCCTTCGCGGTACCGCCGGTGGTGTCGTCGGTAGGTCTGCTGCAACTCTACGGCTCGGGGCCGCTGGCGATGGTGGGCACGCCGTGGATTCTGATCGGTTGCTACTTCACCGTGGCGCTGCCGTTCATGTATCGGGCAATCACCAACAACCTGCAGGCCATCAACCTGCGCGACTTGATGGACGCGTCCCAACTGCTCGGCGCCAGCACCTGGCAGGCGGCGATCCTGGTGGTGCTGCCGAACCTGCGCAAGGGTCTGATGGTTGCGCTGCTGCTGTCGTTCTCGTTCCTGTTCGGTGAGTTCGTGTTCGCCAACATCCTGGTGGGCACCCGCTACGAGACCCTGCAGGTGTACCTGAACAACATGCGCAACAGCAGCGGCCACTTCACCAGCGCCGTCGTCATTTCCTATTTCTTCTTTGTGCTGGTGCTGACCTGGGCCGCCAATATCTTGAACAAGGACAAAAGCCAATGAGCTTCGTCAGCGTCCAACATCTGCAAAAAGGCTACGCGGGCACCCCGGTGTTCAGCGACATCAACTGCGAGATCGCCAAGGGCGAGTTCGTCACCCTGCTCGGCCCGTCCGGTTGCGGCAAGTCGACCTTGCTGCGCTGCATCGCCGGGCTGACCTCGGTCGACAGTGGGAAAATCCTGCTGGACGGGCAGGACATCGTTCCGCTGAGCCCGCAGAAACGCAATATCGGCATGGTGTTTCAAAGCTATGCGCTGTTCCCCAACATGACCGCGGAGCAAAACGTCGCCTTCGGCTTGCGCATGCAAAAGGTCAACGCCGATGACAGCCACAAGCGCGTGCAGGAAGTGCTGCAACTGGTGGAGCTCAAGGAGCTTGCCGGCCGCTACCCGCACCAGATGTCCGGCGGGCAATGCCAGCGCGTGGCTCTGGCGCGTTCCCTGGTGACCCGCCCGCGCCTGTTGCTGCTTGATGAGCCGCTGTCGGCACTGGATGCGCGGATTCGCAAGCACCTGCGCGAGCAGATCCGCCAGATCCAGCGTGAACTGGGCCTGACCACGATCTTCGTGACCCATGACCAGGAAGAAGCGCTGACCATGTCCGACCGAATCTTCCTGATGAACCAGGGCAAGATCGTGCAAAGCGGCGACGCCGAAACCCTCTACACCGCGCCGGTGGACGTATTCGCCGCCGGTTTTATCGGCAACTACAACCTGCTCGACGCCGACAAGGCCAGCCAATTGCTGCAACGTCCGATCAGCGGGCGCATCGCGATTCGCCCGGAAGCCATCGAACTGAGCCGCAGCGGCGAGCTGGACGCATTGGTGCGCAGCCACAGCCTGCTGGGTAACGTGATTCGCTACCGCATCGAAGCGCGCGGCGTGGAATTGGTGGTGGACGTGCTCAACCGCTCGGCCGACGATCTGCACCCCGACGGGCAGCGCCTGGCACTTTCCATCGACCCCAGTGCGTTGTGTGAAGTAGCCTGATGCAACGATTGACTTGAGAGAGCGTAACGGATGGCATTGGTAATTTTTGATCTGGACGACACCTTGATCCACGGTGACTGCGCCACCCTGTGGAGCGAACAGATGGGCCGGCTGGGCTGGGTCGACCCTGAGTCGTTCATGCGCAGGAACAACGAACTGATGGACGCCTACAGCCAAGGCAAGCTGCGCATGGAAGACTTCATGGATTTCAGCCTGGAGCCGATGATCGGCCGCACGCCGGAAGAAATCGAGCATCTGGTGGAGCCGTGGGTTGAAGACGTGATCGAACCGCTGATCTACAGCGATGCCACCCAGACCATCGCCCGCCACCGTGCAAAGGGCGACCGGATCCTGGTGATTTCCGCGTCGGGCACCCACCTGGTGAAGCCGATTGCGGCACGCATCGGTATCGACGAAGTGTTGGGGATCGATCTGGACATCAAGCATGGCGTGTACAGCGGCCAGACCGTGGGGGTACTGACGTATCGCGAAGGCAAGATCACTCGTTTGCTGGAATGGCTGGAACAGGAAGGTGAGAAACTGGAGGGCGCGTACTTCTACTCGGATTCGCGCAATGACCTGCCGCTGTTGAGCAAAGTCGAGTTCCCACAGGTGGTGAACCCAGACCCGGTGCTGCGGGCCCATGCCGAACAGGCCGGCTGGCCGATCCATCATTGGGTCTGACACTGCCTCTGGAATTGTAATCCCAGTCAACATGTGGGAGGGGGCTTGCTCCCGATGGCGGGCATCAGATGAAACATTCTTCACTGAGACACCGCCAT
>NZ_JBNPJU010000061.1:0-27592 GCF_050312575.1 Pseudomonas sp. R11F
TGTCCCCTTCGTCTAGTGGCCTAGGACACCGCCCTTTCACGGCGGTAACAGGGGTTCGAGTCCCCTAGGGGACGCCACGATTACCCGCTCTGCGGGATTTTAAAGGGTCATTCAATTATTGAATGGCCCTTTTGTTTGTCTGGCGTTCAGCCAACTCTCTCCTTTATTTCAATCTTCTCTTCTGACCAGCGGTCATGCCTGTCGCTTGCGCAATATTATTATGGTAATAATATTCAACCCATGAGAGAGGGAGGCAACGATGAGTGATAAAAAAGCGCAAACCCGCGAACGCATTCTGCAAGCTGCCAGCGCTGCATTGATCCAGCGTGGCCCTGCCGAGCCTAGTGTGGGTGAAGTCATGGGCGCCGCCGGGCTTACGGTTGGCGGTTTCTATGCGCACTTTGAAAGCAAGGACGCGCTGATGCTGGAGGCATTCACCCAGTTATTGGCGAGGCGGCGTGCATCGATTGACGATATGGATGCGCAGCTCACGGGTGAGGAGCGCAGAAGTCTGGTGGCGGCGTTTTATCTGTCGCGCAAACACCGCGACTCCACCGCCCAGGCGTGCCCCATACCGGCGACCGTCGGTGAGATGAGCCGCCTGCCGGACGAATTTCGCCATGCCCTGAATGAGCACGTGGAGCTGATGGCCGCGCAGCTGGCCGCCAGTCCTGAAGACACCGACAAAGCCCTGGCTGACATGGCGTTGATGATCGGTGGCCTGGCCTTGGCGCGTGCCCTGGGCCCGGGCGAGCTGTCTGACCGTGTGTTACGCGCAGCCAAGTCGGCGGTGCGCTAAATAAGGAGAGGAGTTCCAACATGGGCGCACTGACCTGGGTTCGTGGCTTCAACCGCACTGTCGGCCGCTTGGCGCCGCATACGGTGGCAAGCAAGATGCGTCGCATCTTCATGACCCCGCGTGACCTGCCTGCGCGTGATTGGGAACTGCCGCTGCTGGCCGAATCTGAGCGCATTACTTTGCGTTTCGGCCTGTCTGCGCTGCGATGGGGGCAAGGGCCCGCCGTTTTGCTGATGCACGGCTGGGAAGGGCGCCCCACGCAGTTCGCCAGCTTGATCACGGCGTTGGTGCGCGAGGGGTATTCGGTCATCGCGCTGGAAGGGCCTGCCCACGGACGTTCGCCGGGGCGTGAAGCGCATGTGTTGCTGTTTGCCCGCGCCATGCTGGAAGCCGCAGCCGAATTGCCACCGCTGCATGCGGTGATCGGCCATTCCATGGGCGGCGCCAGTGCCATGCTGGCTGTTCAATTGGGCCTGCGGACCGAGGCGTTGGTCAGTATCGCTGCGCCGTCGCGTTTCCTGGATGTGCTGCGCGGGTTCGCCGGCATGGTCGGTTTGCCGCCACGGGCGCGTTCAGCCTTTATCCAGGAGGTCGAATGGGCCTTCGGCATGCCGCTCAAGCACCTGGATGTCGCTCACTACCAAATGAATATGCCCGGTCTGATCGTGCATGCCGAAGACGATACGTTCGTGCCGGTCAGGGCTTCTCAGGCCATCCACGAGGCGTGGTTCGACAGCCGGCTGTTGCGCCTGGAAAGTGGGGGGCACCAGAAAGTGCTGGCCGATCCCCGAGTGATCGACGGCGTACTGAGCCTGCTCGCCGGTTGTCATCTACAGGCACGGCAAACCGCCTGATACACTGCTCCCGCCGACATTAATCGACTGGAGCAAGGCATGGGCTGGGATTTGGCAACGCCGTTTATCATCGATCTGCAGGTTGCCCCTGAGGACATTGATGGCCTGGGGCACGCCAATAATGCGGTGTATGTGTCCTGGTTGGAACGTTGCGCCTGGCGTCATTCCCAGCGTCTGGGGCTGGACCTCACCGAGTACCGCCGCCTGGACCGTGCCATGGCCGTGGTCCGCCATGAGATCGATTACCTGGCGGCGGGTTATGAAGGTGACGAGCTTCAACTGGCCACCTGGATCGTCGATTGGGACCAGCGCCTGAAAATGACCCGTCGTTTCCAACTGGTGCGCCCCCGCGACGGCGTGACGCTGCTGCGTGCGCAAACCACCTTTGTCTGTATCGAGCTGTCCAGCGGCAAGCCCAAACGCATGCCCGTCGAGTTTCTTGAAGGTTATGGCCCCGCCCTGACAGGGGGTTAACGGTTGCCGCAGGAAACCCAGTAAACTGCGCGACGATTTTTGTTGAGTGTTTCCCATGCAAATTGCTTTGGCGCCCATGGAGGGGTTGGTCGACAACATCCTGCGGGACGTATTGACCCGCGTGGGCGGTATTGATTGGTGCGTGACCGAGTTCATCCGCGTTAACGACCGCCTGCTCACGCCTGCCTATTTCCATAAACTTGCCCCGGAACTGCTGCACGGTGCCCACACCGCGGCCGGTGTGCCGTTGCGCGTGCAATTGCTTGGCTCCGACCCGGTCTGCCTGGCGGAAAACGCTGCCCTTGCCTGCGAACTGGGCTCCGAGGTGATCGACCTGAACTTCGGCTGCCCGGCCAAGACCGTCAACAAGTCCCGTGGCGGCGCGGTGCTGCTCAAGGAACCGGAGCTGCTCAACCAGATCGTCGAACACGTACGCCGTGCGGTTCCGGCACATATCCCGGTCACCGCCAAGATGCGCCTGGGCTTCGACAGCCCGGACGGCGCGCTGGTCTGCGCCACGGCCCTGGCCGAAGGTGGCGCGGCGCATATCGTGGTGCATGCGCGCACCAAGACCGACGGTTACAAGCCACCGGCCCACTGGGAATGGATCCCGCGAGTACAGGACGTGGTCAAGGTGCCGGTGTTCGCCAACGGCGATATCTGGAGCGTGGAAGACTGGCGGCGTTGTCGCGAAGTCAGTGGCGCCGAGGACATCATGCTCGGCCGCGGCCTGGTAGCACGCCCAGACTTGGCACGGCAGATCGCCGCCGCGCGGGCCGGCGAAGAAGTCGTGGAAATGACCTGGGCGCAGATGCAGCCCATGCTCCAGGACTTCTGGAGCCAATCGGTGGCGCAACTGACCGAGCGTCAGGCGCCAGGCCGTTTGAAGCAGTGGCTGGCAATGTTGACGCGCAATTATCCGCAAGCGGTGGAACTATTCACCGCGATGCGTCGCGAGACGGAGCTGGTGGCGATCAGCCGGTTGTTGGGCATGCCGCATCCTGCCGCGGCCGCGTAACGCACAGACACCTCTAGCAAGGGCGCCATTGGCGCCCTTTTTTATGGTGAAACGTAACTGTTGGAACCGAACAGCGCGTCACTCCACGAACATCAGGGCATACACCTCAGGAATCTGGCCCATGAATGCTTCAAGCCTAAACCCCGCTGTTTCTTCAGCCCATCCTCAATTGATGTCCTGCACTGGGCCGGCTGCCGGGAAGACGCAGCCTGTCGTGAATACCTTCAAAGTCGCCGAGCGGCGGTTTGGTGAGCACTTCGACGGCAGCACCCACGCCGCCGTGATCCAGCTGATGATGGCGACACTGGGCCCCACGCCTGCCGATATGTTTGGGCAAGTGACGCCTTCGGGTAAGGGCTATGACGTCACGATGAAGGATGAATTCAAGGTTCATGTCACGCAGGATGAACTGAGGCAGGCAGCGCAGGCATCCAGGTTCAGCGGCGACGACAGTGAGGCGGTCAGGACGGCCAACTTCGCATTGGCGGTGTTTGTGAAGCGCAAGCAGCAAATCGGCGATTACCCCGTTTTTGAGGCTGCGCTGACCAAGACACTCCAGGGCGAAACCACCCTGCGATGCTTGCAGGGCATGGGCGTATATGGCCTGTCCCAGTCTGTACCGCCGAGCGAAATGATGGGCGAGGGGGTAGTGGCAGTGATGGGCACCCGACAGTTCGGCAGTGCGCTGGTGGTGAGCGGGGTGGGGTACGACCACGGTCGCCCGTGCCAGGTGGGAAATCGTTATGGGTACAGGTTGTTTGCCGACAAACCCCGCACGGCCGAGGCAGTGGATAAGGTGTTGGCGGGCCAGAAACCGAAAGATGTGTGGAGCGGCTTCTTCCAGGGGGCGCCGGGTAATTGCGTGACGGTGTCGGCGATCAAGGCTGCAATGATGCGGTTCGGACAAAGCCCCCAAACTATTTTCCGACAGGTCACTGCCATTCCTGGGGGGTATGAAGTGGTCATGCGCGATAGTTTCAGCCTGCGGCTCACCCATGAAGAGATCAACCAAGCCAGGGCCGCCTCAGGGCTGGCCGGTAGTGACCAGCGTCTGCTCGACGACGCCAACTTCCTGTACGCCGTAAGTGCCAAGCGTGCGCAGTTGAAGAACAACGATTTCCGTGCCGGCCAGAGCTATGCAGCCGCCTTGGAGACGCTCAACGATGGCGAATTTCCCGGGCAGGCCCTGCGCCGACTGGGGCTGTTTGGTTATCTACGGGAAAGTGATGTGAGTGAATTGGCCAAAGGCGCCATCGGCACACTGGCGGACGGTCACCATTCGGTGGTCGTCATTGACGGTGTGCTCGACTTTTACGGACAAAAATACGACCTGGCTTCGTCCGAATGGATGAACACGGGGTTCCGTGCGTTGAAGCTGGTTTGACAGGCGCCGGGCTCATTCCAGCAACCGCCGGAACTCGTCGATCGGCAACGGCCGGCTATGCAGATACCCTTGGAACACGTGACACCCCAGCAGTTGCAGGAATGCCAGCTGTTCCGGGGTTTCCACGCCTTCGGCAATCACCTTCAGGTTCAGGCTGCGCGCCATGGCCACAATGGCGCGGATGATTTCCGCATCGTTGGGGTCATGGGTTGCGTCGCGCACAAAGGATTGATCGATCTTCAGCGTATCCACCGGCAAGCGTTTGAGGTAAGTCAGCGATGAATAGCCGGTGCCAAAGTCGTCCATCGCAAAACTGATCCCGAGTTTTTTCAGGCGACGCATCTTGGCGACGGTGTCGTCCAGGTTCTGGATCACGATGCCTTCCGTGATTTCCAGCTTCAGCAGGCTGTAGGGCAGTTGGTGCTGCCTGAGGCTGTACTCAACCTGCTCAACGAAGTCGTTCTGGCGAAACTGTCGAGGGCTGATGTTGACGCACAGGCTGAAGTTAAGCGGGTCGATCAGGCGCTCGGCAATCAACTGCGCAAAGGCGGCGCACGCCTCATCGAGAATCCAGGTGCCGACCTCCAGGATCAGGCCGCTGTCCTCCAGCACCTTGATAAATTCGCTGGGAGACTGTGCGCCCAGTTGTGGATGCTGCCAGCGTACCAGGGCTTCAGCGCCGACAAGCACATTGCCCCGTGCATCCACTTGGGGTTGGTAATGCATGCTGAACTCGCCGCGTGACAGCGCCAGGCGCAGGTCAGTCTCCATGCGCTGGCGTTCACTGGCGGTTTTTTGCATGCTGTTATGGAACATCTGGGTGGTATTGCGCCCCGAATCCTTGGCCCGATACAGGGCAATGTCGGCGCGCTTGAGCAGGTCGGCCGGCGTGGAGCCGTGATCGGGAATCAGCGCCACGCCGATGCTCGGCGTGACCTGCAAGCGGTGGCCATCGAGGAACATCGGCTCCGAAAGCAATTCGCGCAAGGTATCGGCCAGCTCCTGTACCTGAGCGCTAACCTCCATTCGCGTGCCGTCCAGGCCACTGAGCAGCACCACGAACTCATCGCCGCCCAGGCGCGCCACCGTATCCTCCATGCGCACGCTGGCTTCCAGGCGCGCCGTGACGATTTTCAACACGGTGTCGCCCACAGGGTGGCCGAGGGAGTCGTTGATGTGCTTGAAGTGATCAAGGTCCAGGAACAGCAAGGCGCCCCGCAAGTTATGGCGCTTGAGCAGGGCGATCTGCTGGCTCAGGCGATCCATCAACAGTGCGCGATTGGGCAGGTTGGTCAGCGGGTCGTGATAGGCCAGGTGACGAATCTGTGCCTGGGCGTTTTTCAGCAGGCTCACGTCCCGGGCCGTCAACAGCAGGCACGGGGTTTCATTCAGGGTGATGGGCTCGACCGAGACTTCCACGGCCAGTAAATCGCCACGCTTGTTGTGCCAGAGCATTTCCAGGTGATGAATACGGCCTTTGATCTGCAGCTCGGCCAGCAACGCCGTGCGCTGGTTTTCGTCGGCCCAGATGCCGATCTGGTACAGCGTCAAACCAATGGCTTCTTCGGCGCGGTAACCGGTCAGACGGCAGAAACCATCGTTGACCTCGACGTAGCGGCCGGTATCGCGCTCGGTGATGGAAATGGCGTCAGGGCTGGAGTGAAAGGCTTTGGCGAACTTCTCTTCACTGGCCTTGAGGGCGGCTTCCGAGCGTTGCTGCTGGGTGATGTCGCGCAGGGTGGTGACGATGCAGGGTTGGTCGCCGACTGTGATCAGCCGGCTGGAAATCATGCAGGTCAGGCTTTGGCCATCTTTGTGGTGGACCACGATGGCTACATTGTTTAACGACTGTTCGCGGATCACCTGTTCGATGCGTTGCAAGCGCTTGCTGGAGTCGTCCCACAGGCCGATCTGTTCGGCGCTTCTGTCGATCACCTCGGCAGCGGTCCAGCCAAAGGTCTGGGTAAAGGCCGGGTTGATTTCGATAAAGGCGCCGCTGTCCAGGTAAGTGACACAGATCGGGTCGGGGCTGGCCTGGAACAGGCTGGCAAACTTTTCTTCGGAGGCCGTCAGGCGTTGTTCGCGTTCCACCTGATCGGTGATGTCGAGCAAGGTGCCGGCCATGCGCAGGGGCTTGCCGGCTTCATCGCGATAGAGACGGGCGCGGCTTTCCAGGTAGCGCGGGCTGCCGTCCTCCATCAGCACGCGATAGGTCATCTGGTAGTTGCCTTCCGGACCTTCGCGCAAGCTGCGGTAGGCGTTGCGCATGCCCTCGCGGTCTTCATCGGTCATCCCTTCAAAAAACGCGTCGAAAGACTCGTGAAAAGGCTTGGGCGGCAGGCCGTGCAGTTGGGCGGCGCGGGCCGAACCGTAGAGCATGCCGCTGGGGATGTGCCAGTCCCAGGTGCCCAGTTGTGCCGAGTCCAGCGCCAGGTCAAGGCGTTCCTGGCTGTCCTTGAGCGCTTGTTCGGCGTTTTTGCGTTCGGTGGTGTCCAGAAAGGTGCTGATCAGGTAGGCCTGGCCCTCCAGCTCGACCTTTTGCGCGCTGAGGGTGCCGTCATGGATCTGCCCGTTGCTGGCGCAGAACTGCACTTCCATGGTGATCTGTTCACCTTTGCGCTGGGTAGCCTTGACCAGCGTTTCACGTTGTTCCGGGTCACGCCACAGGCCCAGTTCCAGGGTGGTGCGGCCGATGGCATCGGCTACCGGCCAGCCGAACAGCATTTCGAAATACTGGTTGGCCTCGCTGATCAGCCCGTCGGCCTGGCGGGTCAACAAGACCATGTTGGGGCACAGGTGAAACAGCGTGGCGAAACGTTTTTCGGAATGGCTCAGGGCGGTTTCCCGCTCGCGCTGTTGGGTGATTTCGCGGATCACCCCGATCATTCGGCGTCGGCCGGTTTTGTCCGGGGCCAGGCTGCCGCTGATTTCCAGCCAGTGCAGGCTGCCGTCCGGCCACTGGATACGGTGATGCATGGCCTGCTCGAATGGCTCGCCCGCCACCACGGCATGGAAGGCCCGTATCACCCGGGTGCGATCGGACGGTGCAAGCAGGTCCAGGTAATCCAGGTCCTGGGGCAGCGGTTGCCTGGGGTCAAAGCCGAACAGCGCCTGGGTGCCCCGCGACCAACTGATGCGGCCGGTGTCGATCTCCCAGCACCACGCACCCAGCCGCGCCGCGTTGAGCGCTGCCAGCAGTTGGGGCGCACTGTCCCAGCTTTGCTCGGCGTCCTTGGGGTCCAAGGCGTAGATGCGGGGCAGGGGTGGCACGGAATCGACGGGGTTGCGCATTATTCGAGGGCCTTGGCTCAATGGGCGTTCGGCGCGGTTTGGTTCAGGCCTTGAGGCCGCACGGTTTCATGCCGGTATCCCTGGCAGATCGACCTGTGCATCCAATAGGCTCATGAAAGCCCGCGCAGCGTTCGACAGCGTCCTTTCGGTGTGCACGATATAGCCTAGCTGGCGACTGAGCTGTATGCCCGGTAAAGCGATACTTGCCACCTGATCATCCAGCATAGTCCGTGGCAGCACGCTCCAGGCCAAGCCGATGGAGACCATCATCTTGATAGTTTCCAGGTAGTTAGTGCTCATCGCGATGTTCGGCGTCAGGCCCTGGGCCTCGAACAGACGGCTGACGATATGGTGGGTGAAGGTATTGCCGCCGGGAAAGACGGCCGGGTGGCGGGCGATGTCGGCCAGGTTGACGCTGCCGTTACTGATGAGGCTGTGCTCCGGCGCCACCACAAAATCCAGCGGGTCATCCCACACCGGCGTGGCCTTGACCACGTGGTGCGGGTCGGGCGCCAGGGTGATCACCGCCACTTCGGCACGCCCATGCAGGATTTCTTCGTAGGCCACTTCTGAATCGAGAAACTGGATATCCAGCGCGACATTGGGATATTCACGGGTGAACGTGCGCAGGATCGGCGGCAAACGGTGCAGGCCAATATGATGGCTGGTGGCCAGGGTCAGCCGTCCGCTCACCTCGCCGGTCAGGTTGGTGAGGGCGCGACGCGTATCATCCAGTACGTTGAGAATCTGATAAGCGCGCGGCAGCAAGGCCCGCCCGGCTTCGGTCAAACCCACTTCGCGGCCCAGGCGATCGAACAGGCGCACCTTCAATTGTTGTTCCAGCCCGGCGATACGTTTGCTGATGGCCGGTTGCGTCAGGTGCAGGCGTTCACCGGCGCCGGAGAAACTGCCGGTTTCGGCGATGGCAATAAAGGCATTGAGGTTGGCCAAGTCCATTTATGTATTCCAGTTGGTAATCCAAAGCATAAAAAATATGAATTTGAGTTATTTAATGTAGCGCCATACCATCAGCCTCACAAGCCAAAGGGTTATTGAATGTCTCAAGACCCGGGGCATAGAAAGACCGCTGATGAGGACCGACTGATGGCCGGCAAAACGCTTTACGACAAGCTTTGGGATTCCCATGAAGTGAAACGGCGCGACGATGGCTCGTCGCTGATCTATATCGACCGTCACATCATCCATGAAGTGACCTCGCCCCAAGCGTTCGAAGGCCTGCGACTGGCCGGGCGCAAGCCTTGGCGCGTCGATTCCATCATTGCCACCCCGGATCACAACGTGCCGACCACCCCTGAGCGCAAGGGCGGTATCGACGCTATTGCCGACCAGGTCTCGCGTTTGCAGGTGCAGACCCTCGACGACTATTGCGACGAATATGGCATCACCGAATTCAAGATGAATGACGTGCGTCAAGGCATCGTGCATGTGATCGGCCCGGAGCAGGGTGCCACCTTGCCCGGCATGACTGTGGTCTGCGGCGACTCCCACACCTCCACCCACGGCGCCTTCGGCGCTCTGGCCCATGGCATCGGCACTTCCGAGGTGGAGCATGTGTTCGCCACCCAGTGCCTGGTCGCCAAGAAAATGAAGAACATGCTGGTGCGGGTCGAAGGCAAGCTGCCGTTCGGCGTGACCGCCAAGGACATCGTACTGGCCGTGATCGGCAAGATCGGCACCGCCGGCGGTAACGGCCATGCCATCGAATTCGCCGGCAGCGCCATTCGTGATCTGTCCATCGAAGGCCGCATGACCATCTGCAACATGTCCATCGAAGCCGGTGCCCGCGTGGGCATGGTGGCAGCGGACGAAAAGACCGTTGAATACGTAAAAGGCCGTCCATTCGCTCCGCAAGGTGCCGATTGGGATGCCGCTGTCGAAGCCTGGAAAGACCTGGTCTCCGACGCCGATGCGGTGTTCGACACCGTGGTTGAGCTCGACGCGGCCCAGATCAAGCCGCAAGTCAGCTGGGGTACCTCGCCGGAAATGGTGCTGGCCGTCGACCAGAACGTGCCGGACCCGGCCAAGGAAACCGACCTGGTCAAGCGTGGCTCCATCGAGCGCGCGTTGAAGTACATGGGCTTGCAGGCCAACCAGGCGATCACCGATATCCAGTTGGACCGTGTGTTCATTGGCTCCTGCACCAATTCGCGGATCGAAGACCTGCGTGCTGCGGCCGTGATCGCCAAGGGCCGCAAAGTGGCCTCGACCATCAAGCAGGCCATCGTGGTGCCGGGCTCGGGCCTGGTCAAAGCGCAAGCCGAGGCGGAAGGCCTGGACAAGATTTTCCTCGAAGCCGGTTTTGAATGGCGTGAGCCGGGGTGCTCCATGTGCCTGGCGATGAACCCGGACCGCCTGGAGTCGGGCGAGCATTGCGCGTCGACCTCCAACCGTAACTTCGAAGGGCGTCAGGGTGCCGGTGGGCGTACCCACCTGGTCAGCCCGGCCATGGCTGCTGCGGCCGCCGTCAACGGTCGTTTCATCGACGTTCGCGAATTGATCTGAGGAATACCCGATGCGTGCTTTTACCCAACACACCGGCCTTGTCGCCCCTTTGGATCGTGCCAACGTCGACACCGACCAGATCATCCCCAAGCAGTTCTTGAAGTCGATCAAGCGTACCGGCTTCGGCCCCAACCTGTTCGACGAGTGGCGCTACCTGGACGTGGGCTACGCCTACCAGGACAACTCCAAGCGCCCGCTGAACAAGGATTTCGTGCTCAACGCCCAGCGCTACCAAGGCGCCAGCGTGTTGTTGGCCCGGGAAAACTTCGGTTGCGGCTCCAGCCGTGAACACGCGCCTTGGGCCCTGGAAGAATACGGCTTTCGCAGCATCATCGCGCCGAGTTACGCCGACATCTTCTTCAACAACAGCTTCAAGAACGGCCTGTTGCCGATCATCTTGAGCGATGCCGAAGTGGATGAGCTGTTCAAGCAGGTGGAGGCCGAGGAGGGCTACCAACTGACCGTTGACCTGGCCGCGCAAACCGTGACCCGTCCGGATGGCAAGGTTTACCACTTCGAAGTCGACGCCTTCCGCAAGCATTGCCTGCTTAACGGCCTGGATGACATCGGCCTGACCTTGCAGGACGGCGACGCGATTGCAGCGTTTGAGGCCAGGCACCGGGCCAGCCAGCCTTGGTTGTTTCGCGACGCGTAAACCGCTGTAGGCAGGACCGCCGCCATCGGGAGCAAGCCCCCTCCCACATTTTGAAGGTGTTCACAAAACAAAATGTGGGAGGGGGCTTGCTCCCGATGAGGCCAGAACCAACACCCCAAGGTCCATTGAGGAACCCCCCATGACCACCACCGCCCACACCCAAGTCGTGCAAAAACAATTCGGCGAGCAAGCCTCGGCCTACCTGAGCAGTGCCGTGCACGCCCAAGGCACCGAGTTCGCGCTGCTGCAGGCCGAACTGGCCGGGCAGGGCAGTGCACGCCTGCTGGACCTGGGGTGTGGCGCCGGTCATGTGAGCTTCAACGTGGCGCCGCTGGTCCAGGAAGTGGTGGCCTACGACCTGTCCCAGCCGATGCTCGAGGTGGTCGCCGCCGCTGCGAAAGACCGGGGCCTGGCCAATATCCGTACCGTACACGGCGCCGCTGAACGCTTGCCGTTTGCCGACGGCGAGTTCGACTTCGTGTTCAGTCGTTACTCGGCGCACCACTGGAGCGACCTGGGCCTGGCCCTGCGTGAAGTGCGTCGGGTGCTCAAGCCGGGCGGCGTGGCGGCGTTTGTCGACGTCTTGTCACCGGGCAGCCCGCTGTTGGACACTTACCTGCAAACCGTCGAAGTGCTGCGCGACACCAGCCACGTGCGCGATTACTCCGCCGCCGAATGGATGCGCCAGCTCAGCGAAGCCGGTTTGCATGTACGCAACAGCAGTCGCCAGCGCCTGCAACTGGAATACACCTCCTGGGTCGAGCGCATGCGCACGCCGCAGGCCTTGCGCGCCGCGATCCTTGAGCTGCAACAGGCGATGGGCCAGGAAGTGCGCGATTACTTCGAAATTCAAGCCGACGGCACCTTCAGCACCGATGTGCTGGTGGTGTGGGCCGAACGCTGATCAATTTTCCCCGACCTGCCTGCGGGCGGGTCGCTTGATGAAATGAGGAACCCATGAGCAAGCAGATTCTGATTCTCCCTGGCGACGGTATTGGTCCGGAAATCATGGCCGAAGCGGTCAAGGTTCTGGAACTGGCCAACACCAAGTACAGCCTGGACTTCGAATTGAGCCACGACGTGATCGGCGGTGCCGCCATCGACAAGCACGGCGTGCCGCTGGCTGACGAGACCCTGGAGCGTGCTCGCGCTGCCGACGCCGTGTTGCTCGGCGCCGTCGGTGGCCCGAAGTGGGACAAGATCGAGCGTGACATCCGCCCTGAGCGCGGCCTGCTGAAAATCCGCGCGCAACTGGGCCTGTTCGGCAACCTGCGCCCGGCGATCCTCTACCCACAACTGGCCGATGCGTCGAGCCTGAAGCCGGAAGTGGTATCGGGCCTGGATATCCTGATCGTGCGTGAGCTGACTGGCGGTATCTACTTTGGCTCGCCACGCGGCGTGCGCGAACTGGACAATGGTGAGCGCCAGGCCTACGACACGCTGCCGTACAGCGAGAGCGAAATCCGCCGTATCGCCCGCGTCGGCTTCGACATGGCCCGCGTGCGCGGCAAGAAGGTCTGCTCGGTGGACAAGGCCAACGTCCTGGCGTCCAGCCAGCTGTGGCGTGAGATCGTCGAAGAAGTGGCCAAGGACTACCCGGATGTCGAGCTGAGCCACATGTACGTCGACAACGCCGCCATGCAGCTGGTGCGCGCACCCAAGCAGTTCGACGTGATCGTCACTGACAACCTGTTCGGCGACATCCTGTCCGACCAGGCGTCGATGCTCACCGGCTCCATCGGCATGCTGCCCTCGGCATCCCTGGACACCCACAACAAGGGCATGTACGAGCCGTGCCACGGTTCGGCGCCGGACATCGCGGGCCAGGGCATTGCCAACCCGCTGGCAACCATTTTGTCGGTGTCGATGATGCTGCGTTACAGCTTCAACCTGGCGGATGCGGCAGACGCAATCGAGAAAGCCGTGAGCCTGGTGCTGGATCAGGGCTTGCGTACCGGCGACATCTGGTCGCAGGGTTGCACCAAGGTCGGCACGCAAGAAATGGGCGACGCAGTAGTCGCCGCGCTGCGGAATCTGTAATCTCTCGGGCCCACTTGCAGTTGTTGCTGCAAGGCGGCCCACTTTTTAACAAGGTGTAGTTGCGATGAAACGTGTAGGTCTGATCGGTTGGCGCGGTATGGTCGGTTCCGTGCTCATGCAGCGGATGCTGGAAGAGCAGGATTTCGATCTTATTGAGCCGGTGTTTTTCACCACGTCGAACGTGGGTGGCCAAGGGCCGTCCGTGGGCAAGGATATTGCCCCGCTCAAGGACGCCTACAGCATTGAAGAGCTGAAGACCCTCGACGTGATTTTGACCTGCCAAGGCGGCGACTACACCAGTGAAGTCTTCCCCAAGCTGCGCGAAGCCGGCTGGCAGGGTTACTGGATCGACGCCGCGTCGAGCCTGCGCATGCAGGACGACGCCGTGATCATCCTGGATCCGGTGAACCGCAAGGTCATCGACCAGCAGTTGGATGCCGGCACCAAGAACTACGTCGGTGGCAACTGCACCGTCAGCCTGATGCTGATGGGCCTGGGTGGCTTGTTCGAAGCGGGCCTGGTCGAGTGGATGAGCGCCATGACCTATCAGGCGGCCTCCGGTGCCGGCGCGCAGAACATGCGTGAACTGATCAAGCAGATGGGCGCCACCCACGCTGCGGTCGCCGATCAACTGGCAGACCCTGCCAGTGCGATTCTCGACATTGACCGTCGCGTCGCCGAAGCCATGCGCAGCGATGCCTACCCGACCGAGAATTTCGGCGTGCCGCTGGCCGGTAGCCTGATCCCGTGGATCGACAAGGAACTGCCGAACGGCCAGAGCCGTGAAGAGTGGAAGGCCCAGGCCGAAACCAACAAGATCCTGGGTCGCTTCAAGAGCCCGATCCCGGTGGATGGCATCTGCGTGCGCATCGGCGCCATGCGTTGCCACAGCCAGGCGCTGACCATCAAGCTGAACAAAGACGTGCCGATCGCGGATATCGAAGCGCTGATCAGCCAGCACAACCCATGGGTCAAGCTGGTGCCGAACAACCGCGATATCAGCATGCAGGAGCTGAGCCCGACCAAAGTGACCGGCACCCTGAATGTACCGGTGGGGCGTCTGCGCAAGCTGAACATGGGCAGCCAGTTCCTTGGTGCGTTCACCGTCGGCGACCAACTGCTGTGGGGCGCGGCCGAACCGCTGCGTCGCATGCTGCGGATCCTGTTGGAGCGTTGATCGTTTGCTGCTGTTGAAGAACCCCGCGCTGGCGACAGTCGCGGGGTTTTTTATGGTTCTTGCGGGCCTTATCGGGAGCGAGCCCCCTCCCACAATTTTGATGGGTGAGCACACTCACTGTGGGAGGGGGCTTGCCCCCGATAGGGCCATCAGCCACACCGCAACCCCCAGTTTAATTGCCTCACCCCAAGCCACCCGGTAAAGTGCGGCTCCCCCCGCAATGCCCGAGGCAGCCCCTATGACCCAGACCTTTGAAATTGCCGTGATCGGCGCCACCGGCATCGTCGGTGAAGCCTTGGTGCAGATTCTCGAGGAGCTGGATTTTCCGGTAGGCACCTTGTATCTGCTGGCGGGCAGCAACTCCGCCGGCGCATCGGTACCGTTTCGCGGCAAGAACGTGCGGGTCAGGGAGGTCGATGAGTTCGATTTCAACAAGGCGCAGCTGGCGTTCTTTGCGGCCGGCCCGGCAGTCACCCTGAGTTTCGCTCCGCGCGCCACGGCGGCAGGCTGCGCGGTGATCGACCTGTCCGGGGCCTTGCCGGCCGATCAGGCGCCTCAAGTCGTGCCGCAAGCGAATGCGCATGTCCTGGAGGGTTTGAAAAAGCCCTTCCAGCTCGGCAGCCCGAGCCCGTCGGCGACGAACCTGGCGGTAGTGCTCGCACCGTTGCGCGACGTGCTGGACATTCAGCGCGTCAGCGTTACCGCCAGCCTGGCCGTATCTGCCCTGGGCCGCGAGGCCGTCAGCGAGCTGGCCCGGCAGACCGCCGAGCTGCTGAATGTGCGTCCGCTGGAGCCGCAGTTTTTTGATCGACAAATGGCCTTCAACCTGTTGGCGCAAGTCGGCACCCCGGATACCCAAGGTCATACCGCTCTGGAGAAACGCCTCGTACACGAGCTGCGAGCGGTACTGGAAACCCCTTTGCTGAAGATTTCCGCAACCTGCGTTCAAGCCCCGGTGTTTTTTGGCGATAGCCTGACTGTGTCGTTGCAGCTGGGCGCACCGGTCGACCTGGCCGTCGTCAATCGTGTACTGGACGCAGCGTCTGGAATCGAGCTGGTGGAGGAGGGTGACTACCCGACGGCGGTAGGCGATGCCGTCGGCCAGGATGTGGTGTACGTAGGACGGGTTCGCGCAGGCGTGGACGACCCTGCGGAACTAAATCTGTGGCTGACGTCAGATAACGTACGCAAGGGCTCGGCCCTCAACGCCGTAGAACTGGCGCAGTTGTTGATAAAACGCCTTGTGTAAAAGATACTTGGCGGCAATTTGTAGATTGATTCTAACTAAGCGCTATGCTTGGCCCGAAGCGCAATAGAAGTGCGTCGGTGACCTATCGGCTCGCCATGCCTTATGGCAGCGGTTACCAACCTTCTCGCAGGCCGGGGAGTGTTCAAAACAAAGGATGAGGCTATGGTTCAAGTTCGCAAACTGGTGTTAGCAATAGCGGCCGCCTCGGCGCTGTCCTCCGGTATGGCGCAGGCGCTGCAGCTTGGGGAGATGACCCTCAAGTCGAAGTTGAACCAGCCGTTGTCGGTGGAAATCGAATTGCTCGATGTCGGTGGCCTCACAGCTTCCGAGATCACGCCGAGCCTGGCATCGTCCCAGGCGTTTGTGGATGCCGGCGTGGATCGCCAGGCGTTTCTCGACGACCTGACGTTCACCCCGGTGGTCAACCCTAGCGGTCGCAGTGTCGTGCGTGTCACGTCCAGCAAGCCGCTGCCGGACTCCTACATCCGTTTCCTGTTGCAGGTGCAATGGCCTAACGGCCGCTTGATGCGTGATTACAGTGTGCTGCTCGACCCGGCCAAGTTTGATCAGCCGGCGCCTGTCGCCAGTGCACCCGCCCCGCGCTTGAGCGCACCGGCAGGCGCTGCGCCCGCTGCCAGCAAGCCCGCCCAGTACACGACCACGTCCCGCGACACTTTGTGGGAAATTGCCGAGAAGAGCCGCAATGGCGCGTCGGTCCAGCAAACGATGCTGGCGATCCAGGCGCTCAACCCCGATGCTTTTATCGATGGCAATATCAACCGCCTGAAAACCGGCCAGGTCCTGCGCTTGCCCGATCGCGTGCAAGCGACCAGCCTGCCGCAACCCAAAGCCATCGCAGAAGTGCGTGCGCAAAACGCGGCGTGGCGGGAGGGGCGTCGTACCGCGAGCCGTCAAGCCACCGGCAAGCCCCAGCTGGACGCCACCAAGCGCACCCAGGCGGGCAACGCGCCATCGAGCACCACAGGCAAGGACAACTTGAGCCTGGTCTCGGCCGAGTCCGCGAAAAAAGGTGCCAAGGGTAAAGCGGGTGACAATCGCGGCCTGAGCGACAAGCTGGCGATGACCCAGGAAGAACTGGATACCACCCGCCGTGACAACGCCGAGCTGAAAAGCCGTGCGGCGGACCTGCAAAGCCAGTTGGACAAGCTGCAAAAGCTGATTCAACTGAAAAATGATCAATTGGCGCGTTTGCAGGCTGAAAAGGCTGACCCGGCCGCGCCTGCGCCGGCGGTAATGCCGGCGCAGTTGCCCGGCGAGCCCGCCGCTGCTCCGGCGCAGCCTGTGGCGCCCGTGGCCACCGTGACCCCGGCGCCTGAAGCGGCCAAGCCTGAAGCCAGCAAGCCTGGCGCGGCCCCCGCCAGCGCCGATGGACCGTTCAACGAACTGCTGACCAACCCGATTGTGCTTGGCGTAATAGGGGGGGCGGCGGGTTTGCTGGTGTTGCTGCTCCTGCTGCTGTGGGCACGTCATCGCAATGCCCGGCGCGAAGAAGAAAAGCACCTGCGCATGGCGCGGGCCTTGGCGGAAGAGCCGGTGTTCGCCTCGAATATCGACCAAGACCTGCCGCCTGACAGCTTTGAAGGTCTGGAAGTACCACCGCCGAGCGTCAAGCTGGCTCCAGCTCCAGCTCCAGCTCCAGCTCCAGCCCCAGCCCACGTGGTTGAGCCCGTTGTCGCGCCGACGGTGGCGTCCGTGCTGGCCCCGCTGGCCGTGGCCCCGGAAAACTCCAGCGATGCGTTGGCCCAGGCCCAATCCCATATCGATCGCGGCCATCTGAACCAGGCCGCCGACATACTGGAGCAGGCGATCAAGCATGAGCCCAAGCGCAGCGATCTGCGTTTGAAACTGATGGAAGTCTACGGCCTGCAGGGTGACAAGGACGGTTTCGTCACCCAAGAGCGTCAACTGGTGGCCAATGGTCAAAACCACGCCCAGGTCGAGCAGCTCAAGAGCCGCTTCCCGGCCATGGCCGTGCTGGCGGCGGGCGTCAGTGCTGCCGTCGCGGCGGCGGCCCTGGATGCCCAGTACGTCAAGGATCTGCTGGAAGACAAGCCAACCCCAGCTCCCGAGCCAGAGCCGTTCGACACGGATTTTGACTTGAGCCTGGACGACCTGGAAGCGGCATCGCCGGCCGAGGTCAAGGCTGATCAACAGACGTTCGAGGCGCTGCTGCAACAGCAGACTGAAGCCAAGAGCAATGCAGACGATCTGTCGGACTTCGACCTGGATCTGCAGCTTGATCCGCCAGCCTCGCAGGCCGATGAAGATTTCCTTTCCGGCCTTGAAGACTCCATGAAGGGCGTGCCGGCGGTCGAGCCTCCGACCCTCACGGCCGGCGCATTGGACGATTTCGAGCTGCCGGAAGACTTCGACCTGTCCCTGGAGAATGAACCTGCTGGCGCTGCGGCGACCAAGCCCGATGCTTTTGCAACTGAGCTGGGCGACGTCAACGCCGAGCTTGATCGACTGTCCCAGACCCTGGAGCACCCGCCGATCGAGCCTTCCTTCACGGAGCAGGATGCGGCTTTGGGCAGTGATGAGCCTGAGTATGACTTCCTCTCCGGCACCAACGAGGTCGCGACCAAGCTGGACTTGGCCCAGGCATATATCGACATGGGCGATGCGGACGGCGCACGGGACATTCTGTCCGAAGTGCTGACCGAAGGTGATGAAGCCCAACGAGGTGAAGCCAAGGAAATGCTCGGGCGACTGGCCTGATCCGATCGCTGGCTTTTGCGGCAGAAGGCACTCGTTCCTTGATCGCAAAAAAAGCGCCTGGCGCGGGCCTGCTTCCTTATAATGGCGGCCTTTGCGCAACTCATCGGGCTCTCAGTTCTTGGCAAATATAGATAACGCGGCCGCCGAAATGGCGGCCGCAGGCTTTCATCGAATCGCCCTGGGCGTGGAATACAAAGGTTCGCGTTATCGCGGCTGGCAGCGCCAGGCCTCCGGTGTGCTGACCGTGCAGGAAACCTTGGAAAACGCTTTGTCGAAGGTTGCCGACTCGCCGGTGTCGCTGATGTGCGCCGGGCGTACCGACGCCGGTGTACACGCTTGCGGCCAGGTGGTGCACTTCGACACCCAGGCCGAGCGCTCGATGAAGGCGTGGGTAATGGGCGCCAATATCAATTTGCCCCATGACATCAGTGTCAGTTGGGCCAAGGTCATGCCTGCGCACTTCCATGCGCGCTTCAAGGCCATCGCTCGGCGCTACCGTTATGTGATCTACAACGATCAGATCCGCCCGGCGCACCTCAACGAAGAAATTACCTGGAACCATCGCCCGCTCGATACCGAGCGTATGGCCGAGGCCGCGCAACATCTGGTCGGCGTGCATGATTTCAGCGCTTTCCGGGCGGGGCAGTGCCAGGCCAAGTCGCCGATCAAGGAAGTCCATCACCTGCGGGTGACGCGGCACGGCAAGATGATCGTGCTGGATATCCGTGCCGGCGCCTTTCTGCACCATATGGTGCGCAACATTGCCGGCGTGCTGATGACCATTGGTGCCGGTGAGCGCCCGGTGGAGTGGGCCAAGGAAGTGCTGGACAGTCGTATTCGTCGCACCGGAGGGGTAACCGCGCATCCGTTCGGCCTGTACCTGGTGGGGGTCGAGTACCGTGACGAATTCGAACTGCCGGAGCGTTTCATCGGGCCGCACTTCCTCACAGGCTTCAGCGAACTTGGCGGCTGACGCCCGGAAAAGCTTTTGTTAACATCCGGGACTTTCTCGGTCCAACCCTGAGGTTTCCACGACATGTCAGCCGTTCGCAGCAAGATTTGCGGGATTACCCGCATAGAAGACGCGCTGGCGGCAGTCGAGGCGGGGGCCGATGCCATCGGTTTTGTGTTTTACGCCAAGAGCCCGAGGGCAGTGAATGTACTGCAGGCGCGGGCGATCATCGCTGCGCTGCCGCCATTTGTGACCACGGTGGGGTTGTTCGTCAACGCCAGCCGTTGCGAACTCAACGAGACCCTGGATGCCGTGCCGCTGGACATGCTGCAGTTTCACGGTGACGAAAGCCCGGACGAATGCGAGAGCTACCAGCGCCCTTATATCAAGGCGCTGCGCGTCAAGGCCGGGGATGACATCGCAGCTGCGTGTGCCGCCTATATCGGCGCGCGCGGGATTCTCCTGGACACCTATGTTGAAGGCGTGCCCGGCGGGACCGGTGAAGCATTCGACTGGTCGCTGATTCCTGAAGGGCTGAGCAAGCCGATTATCCTGGCCGGAGGGCTCAATCCCGCGAATGTCGGGGCGGCAATCGAGCAGGTTCGGCCCTATGCCGTGGATGTCAGTGGCGGCGTGGAGCAGGGCAAGGGCATCAAGGATCACAGCAAGATTCGCGCATTCATGCAGGCTGTGCGCAACAGCAGTGGCGGGATGTGACGGCTGGCAGTCTGCCGCCGTCCATAACTACCACTGTGTAAAACAGCCCGGCGCCGCCTGTGGGTGGCCCGGAAATGAAGTGGCAACCCTGCACTGGCAGGTTGTCTGGAAGGCTGAGGATACAGGCCGGAAATGGCAGGTCGAACGTCTGACCCCGTCCAGTCTGTGTCATCGCCACATATGAATTTAGCTCAAGGGCATACGCGGGGCTGTGTTCAAGCCACCGGTACTGGAGAAAGAAAGCATGAGCAACTGGTTAGTAGACAAACTGATCCCTTCGATCATGCGTTCCGAGGTGAAGAAAAGCTCGGTTCCTGAAGGTCTGTGGCACAAATGCCCGTCCTGCGACGCGGTGTTGTACCGTCCCGAGCTGGAAAAGACCCTGGACGTTTGCCCCAAGTGCAACCACCACATGCGTATTGGCGCTCGCGCCCGCATCGATATCTTCCTGGACACCGATGGTCGTGCCGAGCTGGGTGCAGACCTGGAGCCGGTTGACCGTCTCAAGTTCCGCGACGGCAAGAAGTACAAGGACCGCCTGACCGCTGCGCAGAAGCAGACCGGTGAGAAAGACGCATTGGTTTCCGTCAGCGGTAAGCTGCTGGGCATGCCGGTGGTCGTTTCGGCCTTCGAATTCTCCTTCATGGGCGGCTCCATGGGCGCCATCGTTGGCGAGCGCTTCGTTCGTGCCGCCAACTATGCCCTGGAAAATCGCTGCCCGATGATCTGCTTCGCCGCCTCGGGTGGTGCGCGTATGCAGGAAGCCCTGATTTCCCTGATGCAAATGGCCAAGACCTCGGCGGTGCTGGCGCGTCTGCGTGAAGAAGGTCTCCCGTTCATCTCCGTGCTGACCGACCCGGTCTACGGCGGTGTATCCGCCAGCCTGGCAATGCTGGGTGACGTGATCGTCGCAGAACCCAAGGCCCTGATCGGGTTTGCCGGCCCGCGCGTTATCGAGCAGACCGTGCGCGAAAAACTGCCGGAAGGCTTCCAGCGCAGTGAGTTCCTGCTTGAGCACGGTGCGATCGACCTGATCATCCCGCGCGGTGAACTGCGTCCACGCCTGGGCAACCTGCTGGCACAAATGATGGGCCTGCCGACGCCAGTGTACGTTGCGCCTAAAGTCGAACCTGTCGTGGTTCCGCCGGTACCGGCAAACCTATGACCCAGCGTACCCTGGGCGAATGGCTCGCCTACCTTGAGCAGTTGCATCCGTCCGCCATCGACATGGGCCTGGAGCGCTCGCAACAGGTAGCGGGCCGCCTGGGGTTGGGCCGGCCGGCACCGCGTGTCATCACGGTGACCGGCACCAACGGCAAAGGCTCTACCTGTGCCTTTGTCGCGGCGTTGCTGCAAGCTCAAGGGCTGAAGGTCGGCGTGTACAGTTCGCCACACTTGCTGCGTTACAACGAGCGGGTGCAGATCGAGGGTGTCGAAGCCACTGACGAGCAGCTCTGCGAAGCGTTCGCTGCGCTGGATGCGGGGCGTGGCGAGATTTCCCTGACGTATTTCGAGATGGGCACCCTGGCCGCGCTCTGGCTGTTCGAGCGTGCGCAGTTGGATGTGGTGGTCCTCGAGGTTGGCCTGGGTGGGCGTCTGGACACGGTCAACGTGGTGGATGCCGACCTGGCGCTGGTGACCAGCATTGGCGTGGATCACGCCGATTACCTGGGTAACACCCGCGAGTCCGTGGCCTTTGAGAAGGCCGGGATCTTCCGCCAGGGCAAACCTGCCCTGTGCGGTGACCTGGACCCACCGCATACCTTGCTGGACAAGGTGCGTGAGCTGGATTGTCCGTTTTTCCTGCGTGGCCGTGAATTCAATCTCGAAGTAGGTGCTGAGCATTGGCAGTGGCGCGGGCGTGATGCGCGGGGTCAAGCCGTCGAGCTGCGCGACCTGCCGCTGCTGAACTTGCCGATGGAAAACGCAGCCCTCGCGCTGCAGGCCTATCTCTTGCTGGATCTGCCCTGGGATGCCCGGCAGATCGCCGAGACCTTGCAGGCGACCCGTGTGGTCGGGCGTCTGGATCGTCGTGCGTTCGACTGGGAGGGTAAGCGCCTTAACCTGCTGCTGGATGTGGGGCATAACCCGCATGCGGCGCAATACCTGGCGCAGCGTCTGTCGCGTGATGTGCCTGCCGGTCGTCGCCTGGCGGTGTTCGGCCTGTTGGCCGACAAGGATCTGGACGGTGTGGTTGCGCCTTTGTTGGACAGCGTCCAGGCTTGGGCGGTAGCGCCGCTGGATACCCCGCGCAGCCGTCCGGCCAACGAATTGGCGGTCGCGTTGCAGAACCTTGGCGCGCCAGTGGCGTCGTATGCAAGCGTCACTGCCGCGCTCGAAGCGCAATGTGCGGTGGCTACGGCCGAGGATGAGATTCTGTTGTTCGGATCATTTTATTGTGTTGCCGAGGCGCTCGAGTGGTTGTCCCGGCGCTCCACGGAGGAAGCTGCACATGGCATTACTGGATAGCGCATACAAGCAGCGAATGGTTGGAGCCCTGGTGCTGGTGGCGTTGGCGGTGATTTTCCTGCCGATGCTGTTTTCCCGTCAGGATGAAGAGCGCCAGGTGGTTGTCGAGGCGCCTGCTGCGCCGCAGGCGCCGGTGATGCCGCAGGTTCAGGTCGAACCGGTGGTGGTGCCGGAGCCGCAGGCGTTGCCTGAAGAAGAGCCCGTGCCGAGCGACGCTGAGGTGGCGGCGCAGCAGGCACCGACACAGCAGGCACCGACCATGCCGGTACAGCCAAGCGTGCCCGTGGCCAAGCCGGCACCGGCTCCAGCAGCGCCCGTGGTGGCAGCCAAGCCTGCCGCGCCTGCGCCGGCACCCAAGCCGGTTGTGCCGCAGCCTGCCGCACCCGGCAAACCGGATGTGGGCCAGAGCCGTATCGATCCGAATGGCTTGCCGGTCAGTTGGTCGATTCAAGTGGCCAGCCTGGGCAATCGTGAAGGCGCCGACGCCTTGCAGAAGAAGCTGCGCAGCCAGGGCTATAACGCCTATATCCGTAGCGCCGACGGCAAGAATCGCGTGTTTATCGGCCCGCTGATCGAGCGCGCCGAGGCTGATCGCCTGCGCGACTTGCTGGACCGCCAGCAGAACCTCAAGGGGTTCGTCACCCGTTTCCAGCCTGAGCGCGGCTGATTACGGCTGGAAATGCAGTCAAGTGTGGGAGGGGGCTTGTTCCCGATAGTGGTGTGTCAGTTCAGATTTTTTGACTGACCCAGCGCCATCGCGAGCAAGCCCCCTCCCACAGTGCTTTTGGGGTGGGGTTGAAATGCGGCCTTTGCATCACCAACTATTGTTTGCAAAGCACGCGCAATCACCGCTTACCGATAGCCCGACGCTCTGCTAAAATGCGCCGCCTTATCCGTATGTAGGCTGCACTGTGGCATTTACCTGGGTTGATTGGGCGATCGTTGCAATCGTCGCCATCTCCGCTTTGATCAGTCTGAGCCGCGGCTTCGTAAAAGAAGCATTGTCGTTGCTGACCTGGATCATCGCAGGAGTCGTAGCCTGGATGTTCGGCGGTTCATTGTCGGTCTACCTGGCCGGATACATCGAGACACCTTCGGCTCGCGTCATCGCGGGCTGCGCCATCATGTTCATCGCCACGCTGCTGGTGGGAGCAATGGTCAATTATCTTATTGGCGAGTTGATACGTGTCACCGGCCTCTCCGGGACCGATCGATTTCTCGGCATGGCCTTCGGTGCCGCGCGTGGCGCGTTGCTGGTGGTCGTGGCGGTCGGGCTGTTGAGCCTGGGGCCGGTACAGCAGGATTCGTGGTGGCAGGAGTCGGTACTCGTGCCAAAATTTCTATTGGTTGCAGATTGGTCCAAGAACCTCATATTGGGGTGGAGCAGTCAGTGGCTGGCCAGCGGAATCAGCGTACCCGCTGATCTTCCGTTCAAGGAGCACCTCTTACCGGCCAAAACGCCTCAGTAAGTTGTGTTCAGTCAAGATTCATTAAGTAGGGGTTGCGTCGCATGTGTGGCATCGTCGGTATCGTCGGTAAGTCGAACGTCAATCAGGCGCTGTATGACGCGCTAACCGTCCTCCAGCACCGCGGCCAGGACGCTGCCGGTATTGTGACCAGCCATGACGGCCGGTTATTCCTGCGCAAGGACAATGGCCTGGTGCGTGACGTGTTTCACCAGCGTCACATGCAGCGCCTCGTTGGGCACATGGGCATTGGCCATGTGCGTTACCCGACGGCCGGTAGCTCGACTTCGGCCGAAGCTCAACCGTTCTACGTCAACTCGCCATACGGCATTACGCTGGCGCACAACGGTAACCTGACCAACGTCGAGCAACTGGCCAAGGAGATCTACGAATCTGACCTGCGCCACGTCAACACCAGCTCTGACTCGGAAGTGTTGCTCAACGTGTTCGCCCACGAGCTGGCCCAGCGCGGCAAGCTGCAGCCGACCGAAGAAGACGTGTTCGCCGCCGTCACCGACGTGCACAACCGTTGTGTCGGTGGTTATGCGGTCGTGGCCATGGTCACCGGTTATGGCATCGTCGGTTTCCGCGACCCCCATGGTATCCGTCCGATCGTATTCGGCCAGCGTCATACCGACGAAGGCGTCGAGTACATGATCGCTTCCGAAAGCGTGTCTCTGGACGTGCTGGGCTTCACCCTGATCCGCGACCTGGCACCGGGCGAAGCGGTGTACATCACCGAAGATGGCAAGCTGCACACCCGCCAGTGCGCGGTTGCCCCGAAACTCACCCCGTGCATCTTCGAGCACGTCTACCTGGCGCGCCCGGATTCGATCATCGATGGCGTTTCGGTTTACAAGGCACGCCTGCGCATGGGCGAGAAGCTGGCCGAGAAGATCCTGCGCGAGCGTCCTGAGCACGACATCGACGTGGTCATCCCGATTCCCGATACCAGCCGTACCGCTGCGCTGGAGTTGGCCAACCACCTGGGCGTCAAGTTCCGCGAAGGCTTTGTGAAGAACCGCTACATCGGCCGTACCTTCATCATGCCGGGGCAGGCGGCGCGCAAGAAGTCGGTGCGTCAGAAGCTCAACGCCATCGAGCTGGAGTTCCGCGGCAAGAACGTCATGCTGGTGGATGACTCCATCGTGCGTGGCACCACCTGCAAGCAGATCATCCAGATGGCCCGCGAAGCCGGTGCGAAGAACGTGTACTTCTGTTCCGCTGCGCCAGCCGTGCGTTACCCGAACGTGTACGGTATCGACATGCCGAGCGCTCACGAGTTGATCGCCCATAACCGCACCACCCAGGATGTGGCTGACCTGATCGGCGCCGACTGGCTGATCTACCAGGACCTGCCGGACCTGATCGAAGCGGTTGGCGGTGGCAAGATCAAGATCGAGCAGTTCGACTGTGCCGTGTTCGACGGCAAGTACGTGACCGGTGATGTCGACGAGGCTTACCTGAACAAGATCGAGCAGGCGCGTAACGACTCCTCGAAGATCAAGACCCAGGCGGTCAGTGCGATCATCGATCTGTACAACAACTGAGTAGACACCGGCCCTGAGGGGCCGGTTTTGTATCTTAAATAAAGCATTGAGTAAGGAGTCGCAGCATGAGTCAGGAATGGGATGCCGGTCGGTTGGACAGCGACCTCGATGGCGTAGCTTTCGATACCCTGGCTGTGCGCGCCGGTCAGCACCGCACCCCGGAAGGTGAGCACGGTGACCCGATGTTCTTTACCTCCAGCTACGTATTCCGCACGGCTGCCGACGCGGCTGCGCGTTTTGCCGGTGAAGTGCCGGGCAATGTGTATTCGCGTTATACCAACCCGACCGTCCGTGCGTTCGAAGAGCGTATCGCGGCGCTGGAAGGTGCCGAGCAGGCGGTGGCCACGGCAACTGGCATGGCCGCCATCCTGGCGGTGGTGATGAGCCTGTGCAGTGCCGGCGACCACGTGCTGGTATCACGCAGTGTGTTTGGTTCGACCATCAGCCTGTTCGAAAAGTACTTCAAGCGCTTCGGTATCGAAGTGGACTACGTGCCTCTGGCGGACCTGTCCGGTTGGGATGCGGCGATCAAACCCGATACCAAGCTGCTGTTCGTCGAGTCGCCATCCAACCCGCTGGCCGAGTTGGTGGACATTGCCGCGCTGTCCGAGGTGGCGCATGCAAAGGGCGCGATGCTGGTAGTCGACAACTGCTTCTGTACCCCGGCGTTGCAGCAGCCGTTGAAACTGGGCGCGGACATCGTCGTACATTCGGCCACCAAGTTTATCGATGGCCAAGGCCGTTGCATGGGTGGCGTAGTAGCGGGGCGCAGTGAGCAGATGAAAGAAGTGGTGGGCTTCTTGCGCACCGCTGGCCCGACCCTGAGTCCTTTCAACGCCTGGATCTTCCTCAAGGGCCTGGAAACCCTCAACCTGCGCATGAAGGCCCATTGTGCCAACGCCCAGGCCCTGGCCGAGTGGCTGGAGCAGCAGGCAGGGATCGAGAAGGTGCATTACGCCGGCCTCAAGAGCCACCCGCAGCACGAGTTGGCCCAGCGCCAGCAGCGTGGTTTCGGCGCCGTGGTGAGTTTCGAAGTGAAGGGCGGCAAAGAGGGCGCCTGGCGCTTTATCGATGCCACGCGCCTGATCTCCATCACTGCGAACCTGGGTGACAGCAAAACGACTATCACTCATCCGAGCACCACCTCCCACGGCCGCCTGGCGCCGCAGGAACGTGAAGCGGCGGGCATCCGTGACAGCCTGATTCGCATCGCGGTGGGCCTGGAAGACGTGGCAGACCTGCAGGCGGACCTGGCTCGCGGGCTGGCAGCCTTGTGATCGAGTGGTCCATGGAAGCCGCGGTCGCCAGTAATGGGCGTGTCGCGCTGGTCACCGGCGCGGCGCGGGGGATCGGCCTCGGGATCGCCGCCTGGCTGATCAGCGAGGGCTGGCAGGTGGTCTTGACCGATCTGGACCGCGAGCGTGGGTCCAAGGTGTCCAAGGTGCTGGGCGAAAATGCCTGGTTTATCAGCATGGACGTGGCTGACGAGAAACAGGTCGCCCAGGGTGTCGCCGAGGTCTTGGGGCAGTTTGGTCGCCTGGACGCGTTGGTGTGCAATGCGGCGGTCGCCGACCCGCGCAATAACACGCTGGAAAGCCTGGATCTGGCGTATTGGAATCGTGTGCTGGCGGTAAACCTCAGTGGGCCGATGTTGTTGGCCAAGCATTGCGCGCCGTACCTGCGTGCCCATGGTGGCGCCATCGTCAACCTGGCATCGACCCGGGCGCGTCAATCCGAACCGGACACCGAGGCCTATGCGGCGAGCAAGGGTGGCCTGCTGGCGCTGACTCACGCTTTGGCGATGAGCCTGGGGCCGGAAGTGCGAGTCAATGCCGTCAGCCCAGGCTGGATCGATGCGCGTGATCCTGCCGCACGGCGTGCCGAGCCCCTGACCGATGCCGACCATGCTCAACATCCGGCGGGCCGGGTCGGTACGGTGGAGGATGTGGCAGCGATGGTCGCGTGGTTGCTGTCGCGCCAGGCGGGGTTCGTTACCGGGCAGGAGTTTGTGGTGGATGGCGGTATGAGCAAGAAGATGATTTATAGCGAGTAGGGTAGGTGGCCGGCTTGAAGTAATTTTGTCTTTTTCAGAAAAACTTCAAGCAGGCTATTGACTTAGGTCCGTTACCTGCGTAAATTTCGCGGCCTCAACGAAGCAAAGGGTGATTAGCTCAGCTGGGAGAGCATCTGCCTTACAAGCAGAGGGTCGGCGGTTCGATCCCGTCATCACCCACC
>NZ_JBNPJU010000067.1:0-312193 GCF_050312575.1 Pseudomonas sp. R11F
AACTGCGGCGTCCTTGTTGGGGCGGCTTCGCCCCCCAGCGCGGGGCAAGCCCGCTCACTACAGCCACTAGGGGTGTTTAGATGTATGACAGGGCATGGGCCAGGTCTGCGCGTAGATCTTCCACCTCTTCCACCCCCACCGACAACCTTACCAACCCATCGCCAATCCCCAACTGCGCCCGCGTAGCGGCCGGGATGCTCGCGTGGGTCATGATTGCCGGGTGTTCGATCAGGCTTTCCACGCCGCCCAGGCTTTCCGCCAGGGCGAAGATCCTGACGTTTTCCAGGAAGCGTGTGGCGCCGGCCAGGTTGCTGTTCAAATCGACTGAAATCATCCCGCCAAACCCGTGCATCTGCCGGCGGGCCAGCTCGTGCTGTGGATGAGACGCCAGCCCTGGGTAATACACCCGTGACACTTGCGGCTGTTGTTCCAGCCAGGTGGCCAGTTCCAGGGCGTTGCTGCAATGGCGTTCCATGCGCAGCGCCAGGGTTTTCACGCCGCGCAGGGTCAGGAAGGCATCGAACGGACCGGCGATGGCGCCGACCGAGTTCTGCAGGAAGCCCAGGCGCTGCGCCAATTCCGGATTGTGACCCACAACGGCGATGCCACCGATCACGTCGGAATGGCCGTTCAGGTACTTGGTGGTGGAGTGCACCACAATGTCGAAACCCAGCTCCAGCGGGCGCTGAATCCATGGGCTGGCGAAGGTGTTATCGGCGACGCAGATAATCCCGCGATCCCGGCAGATACGCGCGATTGCACTGAGGTCGGTGAGGCTCAGCAGCGGGTTACTCGGCGTTTCGACCCAGACCATGCGCGTGTTCGCCTGCAACGCCGTCTCAAATGCCACTGCATTGCTCAAGTCGACGTAGCTGAAGGTGTGCCCGGCACTGCGCTGGCGCACTTTGTCGAACAGGCGAAAGGTGCCACCGTACAAATCGTTGCCGGAGACGATATGCGCGCCGGCATCGAGCAGTTCCAGCACGGTGGAGATCGCCGCCAACCCCGAGGCGAAGGCAAACGCCTGGCTGCCACCTTCGAGGTCGGCGACGCAGCGTTCCAGGGCAAAACGCGTGGGGTTATGCGAGCGCCCGTAATCGAACCCCTGGTGCACGCCGGGGCTGCTTTGCCGGTACGTGGAGTTGGCGTAGATCGGCGGCATCAACGCGCCCGTGGTCGGGTCTGGAGATTGCCCGGCATGGATCACGCGGGTGGCGAAAGCGCTTTTATCGGACTGACTCATGCAAGGGATCTCCGTAGGTGGTTGAGCAGGTCGACGCGGGTAATCAAGCCGTGGAAGCCTGAGGCGTCGGCGATGATGGCGACCAGGCCGCGATCGAGTTCGGCCTGCAACTCAACCAGGCTGGCACTCGGCGACAAGGTGTGCAGGGTGTTGGTCATGGCGCTGGCAACGATCATGGTGAACTCCGCAGCGTCATGATGTAGCCCCAGTAAAATATCGGACTCGTCGATCACCCCGACCAGTTGCTCGCCATCCACCAGCACCGGCAGTTGCGAGACATCGGCCAGGCGCATGCGCTGGAAGGCGGTGAGCAAGGTGTCATCGGGGCTGACGCTGATCACCCGGCCGTCTTCGAAGCGCCGGGCGATCAGGTCGCGCAGGTCGCCATAATGCTTGTATTGCAACAGGCCGGCGTCCTGCATCCATTGGTCGTTATAGACTTTCGACAGATAGCGTGTGCCGGTGTCGCACACAAACGTGACCACGCGCTTGGGCACAGTCTGCTCGCGGCAATAGCGCAGGGCGGCGGCGAGCAGGGTGCCGGTCGAGGACCCGCCGAGAATCCCTTCGGCCTTGAGCAATTGACGGGCGTGGTCGAAGCTCTCTTCATCGCTGATGGAATAGGCATGGCGCACGCTGGAAAGGTCGGCAATCGACGGCACAAAGTCTTCCCCGATGCCTTCCACGGCCCAGGAACCAGGGGTTTCCAACTGGCCGCTGCGGCTGTATTCGGCCATCACCGAGCCCACCGGGTCGGCCAGCACTATTTCCAGCTCCGGCTGCACGCGTTGGAAGAAACGGGTCAGGCCGGTGAGGGTACCGGCCGAGCCGACGCCCACTACGATCGCGTCGACGTCGTGCTGGGTCTGTGCCCAGATCTCCGGCGCGGTGCTGGTTTCGTGGGCCATGGGGTTGGCGGGGTTGTTGAACTGGTCGGCGAAAAACGAGCCGGGAATGTCCTTGGCCAGGCGTGCGGCCACGTCCTGGTAGTACTCGGGGTGGCCCTTGCCGACGTCGGAGCGGGTGATATGCACTTCGGCTCCCATGGCCTTGAGGTGCAGCACCTTTTCGGTGGACATCTTGTCGGGCACCACCAGCACCACGCGGTAGCCCTTGGCCCGGCCCACCAGCGCCAGGCCCAGGCCGGTGTTGCCGGCGGTGGCTTCGACAATGGTGCCTCCGGGGCGCAGGCGGCCGTCACGCTCGGCGGCGTCGATCATGGCCAGGCCGATGCGGTCCTTGATCGAGCCGCCGGGGTTCTGCGATTCCAGTTTGAGAAACAGTGTGCAGAGGCCAGTGTCAAAGCGGCTGACCCGGACCAACGGTGTGTTGCCGATCAGTTCGAGTACGGCGGGGCGGGGTTGTACGGGCATGGGGTCACCTGGGGGCTGAAGGGGCCTAGGGGTCAACGTCCGGCTACGGCAGCCTCGATGGCGGCGACGTCGATCTTGGTCATGCTCATCATGGCGTCAAAGGCGCGCTTGGCGATGGCCGGGTCGGGATGGCTGATCGCTGCGCTCAACACTCGCGGGGTGATCTGCCACGACACGCCCCACTTGTCCTTGCACCAGCCACAGGCGCTGGCCTGGCCACCGTTATCGATAATGGCGTGCCAATAACGGTCGGTTTCAGCCTGGTCGTCCGTCGCCACCTGGAACGAAAACGCTTCAGTCTGCGGGAACACCGGGCCGCCATTGAGGCCCAGGCAGGCAACGCCCATCACCGTGAATTCGACGGTCAACACGTCGCCTTGCTTGCCCGAAGGGTAGTCGCCCGGCGCAAGGTGCACGGCGTCGACGCGGCTGTCGGGAAAGGTCGCGGCATAGAAGGCCGCCGCCTCCTGGGCGGTGCCGTTGTACCAGAGGCACAGGGTATTTTTATGCTTCATCTCAACGCTCCACTGGGTTGATGGGTGCGTGGAGTTTAGACGACGCCAGCCATCACAGCTGTCGTTCGACCGCCGCCTTGTCGATCACTGACCAGACGTGCGCAAATCTGCCGTTGTCGACTTCGTAAAATACGTTCTCATCAAAGACCACCTGTTTGCCGTTGATCGGCAATCCGAAAAACTCCCCACGAGGGTGGACGTTGAAGTTAAGCCGGCTGGCAATCCTGGGCGGGTCGACCACCAGCAGTTGGATGCGAAACGCCAGGTCGGGAATTTCGCGAAAGTCGCGCTCCAGCATGGCGCGATAACCCGCGAGCCCCACGGCGGAGGCGTTGTAGGTGACGTCAGGCGCGACGAAATCACCCAGGTGCGCCCAATCCTGGCGGTTGAGGCAGTCGATGTAGCCGTTGTAGAGATCGGTGAGTTCGGTTTTGGTCATCGAATGTTTTCTCTTAAAGGGGGCTTTCCTGTTGCGGGCCAGGACGCTACTTGAGACAACGCATGAATGACATCCGCCGCCATCTTTTCAGCACTGCTCAACCCATCGACTCTGACAATCGGAACGGTTTGCTTCGACAACCACCGTTCGTGGCGCGCCCTGTTGCGCCCGGAAAAGGTCGGGTCGTCGTACCGCGAAGCCCATTCCTTGAAGGCCACATGGATCTCATGCATGTCGCCACCCGGTTCGAGTCTATCGCCATAGCGCTGTTTTTCACGTGCGGCCAGGCGTTCAAGGCGAACAGAGGTTGGCGTTACAACAAACACAATCAGGTCAGCGTTTTTGATCAGTGCATCTCCCCACTCCGCACAAGAACCGGTGAGTACCCAATTGTCATCACCGAAGCGTTGCTGAATCAGCGCCACGCGCTCCTCGGGCGCACGTTTGGTTGTAAACGGTGGGTTAGTGGGTAGCCAATAAAAGTCATCGACATCGAAGTGACGAAGGCTGAGTGAAGAGGCGAGGGCATGACCCAGTGTTGTCACGCCTGCACACGACGCGCCTGTGATGTGGATCCGCACTTTTCCCTCCATACAACGTTGTTTTTGAGGTCCGCAAGAAGCGTTTGGACGTTTATGTACGGGCCTCTAGCGAACATCATGATTGCCTTGCTCAAGCTCGCTTGGCGTGTGACCCGCTTCGTCCCGAAGCGCAAGCCAATGGGTTTCTTTAACCATCCAGGTCAAAAAATCGCGGAGCAGGCACGCAAATGTTTTTGGCTCAGCACAAGGACTCTTCGCCTCAGACAAGAAAAAACAGACCTGCATTCCCTTGTCGGGATAGTGATGCACAAACAGCTCGACGTGCTCTTCCAACGTTTGTGGCCACATCAGGTCCTGTTCGACGCAAAGTACTTGAGTTGAGCGGATGAGTTTGCGTGAGGCCTCTCGTTGCAAGCGTAGTGATTGCGCCGGCGTGGTCGTCTGATCGATAGCTTCTGCATAGCGTGCCAATACGGTCTCAAAGTCACCATTGACGGCAATGGCGATGTCACGCGACGGCTTGAGCCGATCAAAGCGGTTGCTCAGGTCATTTCCCCACAAGCAACGGCAGTGGTGCTTGAGCCAGTACCCCCAGCTCAACCGATTATCAGCCGCCAGTACTTCAGAGCGACTGCCGATGTCGAAATCGATTTTGATGACTTCAGCATGCTGACTTTCCAGCCTGCGCTTTTTCGATTCGAGTATTTCCAGATCCTGTGATGTAGCGGCGCTTTGCAGCACAAGGGTCAGGTCAAGGTCAGAACCTCCTGGAATGGCGTTGCCTCGAGCAACACTGCCGTAGATATAGATTCCATCCAGTAGGGGGCTCGACTGCGTGAGCGTCGTGCAAACGTCCCGCAATAAATCCTGGAATTGTGGCTGCATCTCGACGTTGGACGGGGTGAGGATATAGCCGTCGTCATCAATGCCACGAGAATCAAATCGTTCCATGAAGCCGTCCGTGAGTTGGAGTGAAAATAGGGGCGGACTGAAATTGTGGTTTGAACCTGGCTTTATTCCTTCAAGCCCGGCGTGTCATTTCAAACGACAAATCCTAAGCGCCTACCGATAGGTCGTCTATTGTTGAGCACTTCGGACCATGACTGTCATCAGTTTTTCGTCTTCACGGGACATATTGAAGCGACCACTACCTCAAGTTCTCAATGTCCAAACAAGGCATTCATCAATGATTCGCAAGGCATTACCTACCGACGCAAGGGCGATTGCCCAGGTTCATATCAGCAGTTGGCAACAGGCCTATCGGGACTTGATGCCTGCCGAATACCTGACCTCGTTGCAAGCCACTCTGGCTCAGCGTGAGGTGTTTTGGGCTCGCTCGATTGAAGCGGGCGAATCGAACGTATGGGTGGCTGAGCTGGGCAAGCAGGTCGTTGGCTGGATCTCGGTCGGCGCCAGCCGTGATGAAGATGCCGCCCAGGGGCAGGTGGGTGAGGTCATGGCGATCTATGTGTTAGCCGGGTGCTGGCACACCGGTATCGGGCTCGCTTTGTGGAAAGCCGGCGAGCAGTCCTTGAGGGAGCAGGGCTTTCAGCGTTTGACGCTTTGGGTCCTGGTCGGTAATCAAAGAGCTATCCGGTTTTATCGCCGGGCCGGGTGCGTTGAGGAAGCGGGCAGCGAGCGCGATCTGCAGAGGGGCGGGACAGCACTGGTCGAGATGAGATACGGGTTGTCCTTTACCCCACCCCGGTAGTGAGCCCCGACGACATCATCCCGCCCGGCGTGCGGTCAACAGCACCGTCGCCGCAGCCGACAACAACCCTGCGCAGCAACGATTGAATATCCGCTTGCCCCGTGGCTCGGCAAACCAGCGGCGCATGTGCAGGCCCATGTAGGCATAAGCGCTGATGGCGATCCACTCCAGTGCCAGGAACAGTGCACCCAGTAGCGCGAACTGTGGCGTGATCGGTTGGCCGGGTACTACAAACTGTGGAAGGAAGGCGGTGAAGATCAGGATGGCTTTCGGGTTGCCTGCCGCCACCAGAAACTCCTGGCGTGCCAACCCCCACAAACCCACCTTGGCCGTACTCGCCTGCGCCTCTGCCTGGGGATTGGCCCGCCACAACTGAAACGCCAGATAAAACAGGTACGCCGCCCCCAGAATCTTGATCCCGTAGAACAACAACTCCGAGGTTTGCAGCACCACCGCCAAGCCTGCAGAGGCGAGGGCGATCATGCCGGCGAAAGCCAGCAGGCGGCCGATGCCGGCAAGGCAGGATATGCGGTAGCCGTAGCGTGTGGCGTTGCTCACGGACAGCAGGTTGTTGGGGCCTGGGGCCATGTTCAGGGCGAAGCAGGCGGGGAGGAAGAGGGTGAGGGTGGTGAGGTCCATGTGCACTCCAGTCGACTCGGGCAGAGGTGGTCACTAGGGTACGAGAGGGACGGGGGCCGTAACAACTGAACAACACAATTGCGCAGGGCTTGGCTTGATAAACAGATAGAGTTCGCTGTTCAGGGCGCGAGTTGTCTGCGCTGTAAAACGGAAAATCGACTCATGGATCATATTACCTATCGTACGGCCACGCCTGATGACGTTTCGTTGTGTATCCAAATCCGCGGGCTGACGAGAGAAAATGCATTTTCAGAAGAAGCGCTGCGTGCGCTGGGCATCACGGTCGAGTCCTGGAGTGCCGGCATCGTTGACGGCAGTTCTATCGGCGTTGTCGCCTGTGTGAACGGCAGGATAGTCGGGTATTGCTTTGGTGAGCGGAGCACCGGCGAAGTCACGGTGCTCGCGCTCCTTGGGGAATACGAAGGGCAAGGGATCGGCAAGTCCTTGCTGGGGCAAGTGACCGCTGAACTCCACCACGCAGGCTTTGAACGTTTGTTTCTGGCGTGTGCCAGCGACCCGAATGTACGCTCTTATGGTTTCTATCGGCACTTGGGCTGGACGTGGACAGGAGAGTGCGATGAAGAGGGTGACCATATTCTCGAGTTTGCGATTGCCGAGGGTGGTTTGAAATAGCCGGATTTTTTTCCGGCTATCGAGCTTTACAGATGATCCGCATCCACCACGGCCTTGGCGAACGCCTCGGGCGCTTCCTGGGGCAAGTTGTGGCCGATACCGCCATTGACCTGACGGAACTGGTACTTGCCGGTGAACCGCTTGGCATAGTCCTCCGGTTGCGGGTGCGGTGCGCCGTTGGCGTCGCCTTCCAGGGTGATGGTCGGCACGCCAATCGACGGCGAGGTGGCGAGTTGCTGCTCCAGTGCCGCGTACTGCGCCTCTCCCTGCACCAGCCCCAGACGCCAGCGGTAATTGAAGACGGTGATGGCGACGTGGTCGGGGTTGTCCAGGCCCTGGGCGCTGCGGTTGAAGGTGGCGTCGTCGAACTGCCATTGCGGTGAGGCGGTCTGCCAGATCAGCTTGGCGAAGTCGTGGGTGTTTTTCTGATAGCCCGCCGCGCCGCGCTCGGTGGCGAAGTAGAACTGGTACCACCATTGCAACTCGGCCTTGGGTGGCAACGGGTTCTTGCCGGCGGCCTGGTTGCCGATCAGGTAACCGCTGACCGACACCAGCGCCTTGACCCGCTCCGGCCACAGCGCCGAGACGATATCCGCCGAGCGTGCGCCCCAGTCATAACCCCCAAGTACCGCTTGCTTGATCTTCAGGGCATCCATGAAGTCGATCACATCCTGGGCCAATGCGGCGGGTTCGCCATTGCGCAGGGTTTTATCCGACAGAAAACGCGTGTCGCCATAACCACGGGCGTAGGGGATCAGTACGCGATAACCCTTGGCTGCGAGCAGTGGGGCAACGTTGGCGTAGCTGTCGATATCGTAGGGCCAGCCGTGCAGCAGGATCACCGCCTGGCCGTTGGCCGGGCCGACTTCGGCGTAGGCCACCTCCAGCAGGCCTGCCTTGATGTGCTTGAGAGCACCGAAGCTGGATTGGCTGACGGCGTGTGGGATATTGGTCTCAGGCATTTCGGCATTGGCCACGCCCACGGCGCCGAGTGGCGACAGGGCCAGGGCCAGGAACAGAGAGCGGCGGTTCAACTGAGTGTGCATGGCGAGCCTCCTACGGCTTGATGTGTGCCTGGCTCTCAGTTGAACGCCGGGTGGTATCTGGCGTGTGTCAGCGATGCGCCTCGGTTCAGGGGTTATGTATCGCAGTGGTCGCCATACACACTGCGATACAAAGACTCAGAAATCGACCTGCACACCCACGGTGCCTGATCGTCCGTTGACGGCATTGCTGTCGAGATTGCGGGTGTAACCCAACTCGCCGTAAACGCTGACATCCTGGGCGACTTTCAGCGTTGCGCCGACTTTGAGCTCCATCGTGGTGGATTTCTGCTCGGTATCGATGTCGGTCACGCCGTTAAACCTCACGGTATTCGTGCCGGCGCTGGTATGCCAAACGTTGGCCCGCACATAGGGTTGCAGCGGCATGCCACGCACCTGGTAGTCACCCCGCAGCCGCGCGCCAAGGCGGGTGGTGACGTTGGTGTCGCTGTGGAACGTGATTGCGGAGGAGCCGTCATTTTGACTATCCAGTGAGCTGCGCCCCACGATGAACTGGCCTTGGGGTTCAAGTTCCCAATGTGGGCTGATGGAAAACGGCCAGCCGACTTCGGCCGAGGCCGTCACGTCGCGCCCCTTGACCTTCATCTTGATGCCCCGATCAGACTCGCTATGCCCGTCGATCCAGGACTTCATCAGCACCAGGTCGAGGTAGGCACGGTTGGCCCCAATCAACGTCCAATAGACGCCCAGGCTCTTGTTGCGCAAGGTGACGTCGCCGGCATTGTTGTCCTCAAAGCCGTCATTGAAGCCTTTGATACTGCCTTGCAAACGACCCAGGCCAACGAACAGGCCGGCGCGTTGGGTCTGGCCGGTGTCGTGAGCGTGGGCATAGAGATCGGTGCCCAGTTGGTAGCCGCTCCGCGAGCTGTTCAATGTGGGGTTCACCGTCCCGGTAAAACCCTGGCGACCATTGCTGCCATACACCCTGGCCCAGCCGGTGGGGAATACACCGGTCTGTCGCTGTTGGGCCTGGTCACCCTGGCGCTCGTGATAGGTGCCGAGCATGCCTTGCACCATTTGTTGCACTGCGGGATACAACACGGAATAGAGGGGCACTTCCTCGCGGTAGAGCGGGATCGGCTTGACGATGGGATTAATCGGGGCCGCCGGGTCTACGGGCGTGACCACAGGGTTCGGCGGCAGCGGCGGGGTGCCCGGTACCGGCTCCGGTAGCGGGGTGACGATGACCGGGTCAGGCGGTGGCGTGACAGGGACGGTGTTGCGCAGGTAATAGTTTTGCTCCGTGCCTGGGGTGACGCCGCCCTTGAACAGGTAGTAATTGAAGGCGCCTGCGGATACCCCGGAGGAGGTAAAGGCAGTGCCAGCGCCGGTCGCGCCGTTGATCGCCTGCACCACCAGAATACCGTCTTGCAAGGTCGCAGCGCCTTTGCCGCCGAGGTTGGTGACGCTGAGGCTGGTGGTGCCGCTGAGGGTGCCCTGGCTCACCACCAGCTTGTCACTGGGCGAACCGTCGCCGTCCAATACGCTACTGAGCGCGAGCCGGCCACCGGCGCCGTTATAGTTACCATTGACGGTCAGACTGTGGGTGGCCGTGGGGTTGCCGGTCATGTCGATCTGCCCGCCGTTGTTCAGTGTGGCCAGTTGACCGCTGGTGAAGGGGCTGATGATACCCGTGTCCACCAACAGCGTGCTTGAGCCGTCGACTGTCATCGTGCCAGTTCCGCTGCCGCTGTCTCCCAGCACGAAGGTGCCGCCCAATTTCAGGCCGGAGTTGTTGTCCAGACGCACCGTCTCCCAGTTGCTAAAGCGTTCCGGTTGGCCAGCCTGAGTGTTATCCAGGGTCAGCGTATCGTTACCGGGGCCACCATCGAGTTGCGACGTGGACAACACCGTGCTCTCGCTCAGGTTCTGGAGCAGCGCGGTGTCGTTATCGGCCCCCAACAGGATCGCGCCATGAATGAGCCCGGCGTCGCGCCAGATGAAGGTGTCGTCACCCGTGCCGGCGAGAATCTGGCCCATGATCTCTCCGCCAGTGACCTGGATGAAGTCGTCGCCACCGCTGGTGCTGATATTGCCGCCGACATGGGCAGTGCCTGAAATCAGGATGGTGTCTTTGTCGAAGCCGGTGACTACGCTGCCGTCCACATCCCCACCGCTCATATCGAACAGGTTTTTTTCGAGGCGCATGTCCACCCGGCCGATACGGCCGCCGGTCATCGTTGCGCGGTCGCCGCTGAGAAACGCTCCTTTGATCCAGCCACCACTTATGTTGAGCTCATCGCTGCCGTCTCCCTGGTCCACTGACTCGACGATGCCGCCGCTCATAAAGAGCTTATCCGTACCGGCACCTTGGAAGATTGCCCGCGCCTGACCACCACTGATCTGCATCACATCGGCGCCCGCGCCTTGCGTCACGTCACCGTTGATGATGCCCTTGTTCAGCCGGAAGATATTGGCGCCATCGCCCATATCCACTGAGGCATTGACCTGTGTGCCGGGTGCATCCAGTTGCACCAGGTCGCCGCCTGGCCCCAAGCGGATATTGCCGCTGATCACCGCATTACCACTGGGGAACAGCACCTGGTTATCGCCCGTCAAGGCGGTGATGCCAGGGGTGGTGCCGCTGGTGCAGGTGAAAATCTGGCCTGAAGGCCCGGGGCTCGTGGTACAGGCCCCTTGGGAAAGAAGCGGCCAGGTGGCGAGCATCGCTGATGCAGCAATGCCCAGGTAAAGCCTGGGTGAAGTTGGTGTGCGCATGATCCGCCCTCGCTCAAGAGGCTCGTTGTCCTGGTACCTGAGCAATCCAGGTAGGGTTCAGGCCATGACAACGTGAAGCGCGATACGGATCAGGGAATACGGGTTACCTGTTCGAAAACACCGGCCAATGCAAAGGGTTGGCATGGCTTTCTCGACTGCACCTCAACTTGTGCAGCACTTTGCGCACCTTAGTCGCAGTTCGCCAGGGGCACCACTGTCAGAAATAACAGGTATAGACGAGTGCCCAGCTAGACAAACACGATTTCATAAGGCTCGCGCATCCGTTCGAGCAGCACCTGGGCCATCATCGGGGCGAGGCCAATTTGCGGGTCGCCGGCCAACTGGCTGGCGTAGGCGTGCGCGGCGTGCAGCTTGCGCGCCACGCTCCAGCTGTCCAGGCGCACCTTGCGTGCGCGCTGCCAGGGAATCACCACGCCTTCCCGCGCCGGCCAATGCCAGGCCCAGATGGGTAGCTCATACAGCTGCGCGCCTACCAGGCTGCACGCCTTGGCGCTGGCCCGGCCGACGGCATCGTGGTCTGCATTGCCGTCGCGGCGCCAGGTGGTGAAGACCACGTCGCCGGGTTGCAGGTAGCGGGCGATGAATTGGCTCATCGGCTGCTCGCGTGCAGGCAGCGCATTGTCGAGGAACCCACCGCGAATCCATTTCAGGCTGTGCAACGGCATGCCCAGGCGGCGCAGGGCTTCGACGCTTTCCTGTGGTCGTACCACGCTCAGGCGCCTGGCCGGCCATACGTTCGAGCCAGGATGGCTGGCACTGCCATCGGTGATGGAGATCAACTTCAGCGGATGCTCGCGGGTGCTGAGCAGTTGCAGCAAACCGCCACAGGCCAGGACTTCATCGCCAGGGTGGGGCGCGATCACCACCACGCGGGCGCCGGGCGGCGCCAGTGAGGTCAAAGAAATGATGGGTATTTGCGCCAGTTGCGGCGCGCTGTTCCAGATTTGCGCGGGGCCGCGACGGCCTTCGCTTAACGAGGCAGGCTTCATGGGGGTGTCACATCCTTGTCGGTTGATGCGGGGTCGTGCCCGGTTGACGGGACGACTCCTTTTTATTCACCTCAGGCTCCTGCCTGTAGTGAGTGCGCGGCGTTCCAACCCTGGAACGCTGTGCAAGGCGTTATGAGCATAGACAAGGATCTAGCGCTTTTACATGTCGGCCAGGCGTTTTTTTACGCAAGCTGCACCAGGCTTTTCAGGTAGTCACCGAACCCGCCTTGGGCGCGACAATCCAGGCGTGCGCTGGTGATCACCTGCGGCGAATGGCTCCAGGCGATGGAGGCGCCGCAGCGTTCCAGGTTGCGCACCAACTGCACATCCTCATGGCACGCCAGCGGCTCGAAACCACCGGCCTGTACGTAGGCACCGGCACTCACGCCCAGGTTGGCGCCGTGGATATGCCGATGGCCGTCACGGGCCTCATACGCCTGGTGATAGCGAATCTGCGCCGCCGGATCGAAACCTTCGCTCCAGGCATCCACGGTGACCGTGCCGCACACCGCATCCACGCCCAGCGCCAGCTGCGCTACCAACCAATCGGGGGCGACGCGGCTGTCGGCGTCGGTGCAGGCGATCCATCGCGCGCCCTGGTTGAGCAAGTGTCGCGCGCCCACACCGCGCGCCTGGCCCACATTGCGCGCCTGCACCTGAAGGCTGTGTACCTCGTACGCCTGGGCAATCGACGCGCTGGCGTCGCTGCAACTGTCGAGCACCACGAGGATGTGTACCGCCTCGCCGAGCAAGCCTGGGTGACTGGCCGCGATCATCGCTGCCTTCAAGCACTCGCCCAACAACTTTTCTTCGTTATGGACCGGGATCAAAATGCCGATCATCGCAGGCCCTCATGGCTTGCGACCGAGGTGCCATCGCGGCTCCACAGGTCGAGTAGAAAATCCTCTTCGTGATGCTGCACCACCGGGTGCATGCCCAGTCGCTGCTGGAGCAGGGCGTGCACCTGTTCGGCGGTCTGCGGGCAACCCTCGATAAGCGGCCGCCAGTGGCAGGCCAGCAGTTGGCCGTTGGGGGCCAGTGAGGCGAGGGCGCAGTCAATCAGGCGGCGCAGATCAGCGGCGTCCAGGTAGTAGCCCAACTCGCTGAGTACGATCAACTCGAACTGGCCGGTCGGCCATTGTTCGGGCAGGCGGCGTTGCTGCACCTGGGCGTGGGGAAAAGCCGACAGACGCGTCTTGGCCAGGCCCACAGCCGTCGCCGCGGTGTCGCAACACACCAGTTGATCGCAGCGCGTGGCCAGCTCGGCGCTCAGTTCGCCGTTGGCACAGCCGGGTTCGAAGATCGATGTGTAGTGCGCCCGTGTGAGCACGGCCAGGGTCAGGGCACGCTTGCGCTGTTCATACCAGCGTTGACGAAAGGCCCAGGGGTCGTCGTTGCCGGCAAACAGTTGGTCGAAATACGGGGTGGCCACGCTCATACAAACACCACTTCAAAAGGTTGCAGCAAGCGCTCCACCACATAGGGCGCCAGCACCGGGGCCAAGCCCGCCTGCGGGTCGCCCTCCAACTGGCTGGCAAAGGCGTGGATGGCGTGACGCTTGCGGGCGACCGCCTGGGGCGTCATCGGGATCTTGCGGGCGCGGTGCCAGGGCACCTGACTGTCTTCGGGGGTGGCCCAGTGCCAAGTCCACACCGGCAATTCGTACAAGGTCGCGCCCACGGCCTGCGCCGCTTGGGCGCTGGCACGGCCGACCGCTTCATGATCGCAATGACCGTCCTCACGCCAGGTGGTAAACACCACGTCGGTGGCCTTGAGGTAGCGCTGGATGAACGCGGCCAACTGCGCTTCCCGCGCCGCGACCTGGCTGTCGGCAAAACCTGCCCGCAGCCATTTCAAACTGTGTAACGGCAGGCCAAGGCGGTGCAGGGCCTGGGCCGACTCCTGTGGGCGCACCACGCTCAGGCGTTCCACCGGCCAGCGGCGCGAGCCCGGATGACTGGCGCTGCCGTCGGTGACGGAAATCAACTGAATGGGCCGCTCCAACGTCGCGAGGACCTGCATCAGGCCGCCACACCCGAGCACTTCATCGTCCGGGTGAGGTGCGATGATCACGGCGCGATGGCCTTCGGGCACCAACTGCTCGACGCTGACCACCGGCAACTCGGCCAGGCGCGTCGATGCCTGCCATTGATGCAACGGCGTGCCTTGGCCGACGATCGGATTGGGTCTCATAACTGCCACCTTCCTGTGGGTTCGCCTGCGACCTGTTCACCCAGGGCGGCCAGGTCGCGTTCGGCATGACTTTGACGCACATACACCGGCAGATCCGCGATCAACTGAGCGAAGTGCGGGTCCTTGCAATAAGGTCCCGCGCCCACGGCCCGGCCGACGTGGTGGATCACCTGTTCAACGGTGTCCTCAATGCAGGCGCGTGTCTGTTGAGCCAACAGCCGCGCATCGGCGCTCGGCTGCCGGTCGATCTGTTCGGCACTGGCACGCAGTACACACGCGGCGCTGTTCAAGGCGCTGTCGACTGCGCCTAGATGGGCGAGGGCGTGAGGTTCGGGGCGTTTTGCACACTGCTCACGCAGTACCTCAGCCAGGCGTTGGGCGGCGCCATACCAACAGGCGGCGATCCCGACCCCGCCTTGCCAGAAGCCCGGGCGTGACAGGTAATCGCCCGGGCCGCCGACCGCGAGGCCGCGAGCCTCGTTGAAGACGATTTCGACACTGCCGGTAGCCGCCATGCCGACGGCATCCCAGCCTTCGTCGGTCACGGTGATGCCGGGTTGATCCATGGCCACCGCGACCAATTGCTGGCGATCTTGCTCATCCCAGGCCGTCAGCAACCCGTGGCTGACCACCGCCGCCCCGGAGCACCAAGCCTTGCGCCCGTCGATCAGCAACCGGTGCCCGTCACGCCGCACCCGCACCTTCGCGGTGGGCGGCTCGGCGGCCCACATGCCCCAGGTGCTGCCCAAGGGCGGCGCGGGGCTGTGCAGCTCGGCGATGATTGCCAAGGCATCGGTATGCCCTTCGAACAACTTGCACAGGCGCAAATCATGCCCAGCCACTTGGGCCAGGCGGCTGAAGCGCGCCAATGTCGCGCCGCTGCCGGGCAACGGCAGCTGGTCCAGGCCTTCCTCCTGCAGCGCCCTCAGCGCCTGGCCGAGGGCCTGCGTATCCGCATAGCCCTGATAGCCTTGAAGGAAATGATGGAACGCCATGTCACACCTCGTCGTCGCGCTGCAGTTCGAACAGCAGCAGTGAACGTCCCGTCACCGCGTACTCGTGGTCGAAATCAAAGCGCTCCTGGCCACGTACCGCGGGTTGATTGGTGTCGAGCAGGCAGGTCCAGCATTCACCTTCAGGCACCGGCGGCAGACGGAAATTGACCATGTCGTGGTGCGCGTTGACCACCAGCAGCAAGGTGGCGTCGGCACCCGCGCGGCGAATCCCGGTTTCCTGGGCGCGGCCATCCATCAACATGCCCAGGCAACGGCCGTGGCTTTCCTGCCATTGTTCGGTGCTCATCTCATTGCCGTCCGGCGCCAGCCATGTGACGTCTTTCACACCGATATCTTCGTTGTAGTCGCCCACCAGGAAGCGGCCCCGACGCAGGATAGGGTAGGCCAGACGCAACTTGATCAAGCGTTTGACGAACTTGAGCAGTGCCTTGCCGTCATCGTCCAGGTCCCAGTTGACCCAGCCGATCTCGCTGTCCTGGCAATACGCGTTGTTGTTGCCGTGTTGGGTGCGCGCAAACTCGTCGCCGGCCACAATCATGGGCGTGCCCTGGGCCAGCAGCAGGGTGGCGAAGAAGTTACGCATCTGGCGCAGGCGCAGCGCGTTGATTTCCGGATCATCGGTGGGGCCTTCGACGCCATGGTTCCATGACAGGTTGTTGTTGCTGCCGTCCTGGTTATTCTCGTCGTTGGCTTCGTTGTGCTTGTCGTTATAGGAGACCAGATCGTGCAGGGTGAAACCGTCGTGGGCGGTGATGAAGTTCACCGAGCTGTACGGCCGGCGGCCCCGATGGTTGAACATCTCACCGGAGGCGGTCATGCGCCCGGCGAAATCCGCCAGTTGGCCATCGTCGCCTTTCCAGAAGGCGCGCACGGTATCGCGGAAGCGGTCGTTCCATTCCACCCAGCCCGGTGGGAAGTTGCCCACTTGATAACCGCCTGGGCCGCAGTCCCATGGCTCGGCAATCAGTTTCAGCTGGCGCAGCACCGGATCCTGACGGCAGGCGACCAGGAAGCTGTGGCGCTCGTCGAAGCCGTCACGGTAGCGCCCGAGGATCGTCGCCAGATCGAAGCGGAAGCCGTCGACGTGCATCTCGTTGGCCCAGTAACGCAAGGAGTCGGTGACCATTTGCAGGACGCACGGATGGCTCAGATCCAGGGTGTTGCCGGTGCCGGAGTCGTTGATGTAGAAGCGCTTGTCGTCGGGCATCAGCCGGTAGTAGGAGGCGTTGTCGATACCGCGCATGGACAGGGTCGGGCCGCGTTCGTTGCCTTCGGCGGTGTGGTTGTAGACCACGTCGAGGATTACTTCCAGCTTCTGCTCGTGCAGGTGCGCGACCATCTCCTTGAATTCTGCGATCTTGCCGCTGGCCAGGTAACGCGGGTCGGGGGCAAAGAACGCGATGCTGTTGTAGCCCCAATAGTTGGTCATGCCTTTTTGCAGCAGGTGTTGGTCGTTGACGAACGCATGCACAGGCAGCAACTCGACCGACGATACGCCCAATTGGCGGATGTGCTTGAGCACATCGTCGTTCATCAACCCGGCGCAGGTGCCGCGTACCGAGTCGCCCACCGAAGGGTGACGCATGCTGATGCCGCGCAGGTGGGTCTCGTAGATGATCGTACGGTCCCATGGCACTCGCACCGGTTGGTCGTTGCCCCAGGTGTGTGCCGGGTCAATCACTTTGCACTTGGGCACGAAGGGCGCGCTGTCGCGTTCGTCGAAACTGAGGTCGTCGTCCGGATGGCCGATGGTGTAGCCGAACAGCGCCTCGGACCATTTGAGTTCGCCCACCAGCTGTTTGGCGTAGGGGTCGATCAGCAATTTGTTGTGGTTGAAGCGATGGCCGTTGGCCGGGTCATAGGGGCCGTACACCCGGTAGCCATAGATCAACCCGGGGTGGGCGTCGGGCAGGTAGCCGTGGAAGATCTCGTCGGTGTATTCAGGCAGTTCGATACGCTCAAGCTCTACCTCACCAGCGTCATCGAACAGGCACAGTTCGACCTTGGTGGCATTCGCCGAGAACAGCGCGAAGTTGACGCCCAGACCGTCCCAGGTGGCGCCCAGAGGGAAGGGCAAGCCTTCACGGATTCGCGACGGCTCATTGCCCGGCGTCGATGGGGTCTTTTGGGGTTTGCTCATTCGATGTTGCTCCTGCAAGGGTCTTTTTCCGGGCCGAACGAAACCGCGCTGACGAGGGTTCAGCTGAGAAGTTTGAAAAGTGAGTTCACCTCCTGCCGGCGAGACCGGCAGAAGGCTTATGGCGTCACGGGGTTACGGCTTGGGCTTTTTCGGCGCCGCCGGTTTCTTGGCCGGCGGCGGTGCCGGTTTGCTTACCGCTGCCGGCTTGGCTTTTGTCGCAGGCGGCTTGGCAGCGGCCTTCGGTTTGGCGGCGGGCTTAGGTTTGCTTGGCGTCAGTGCTTCGGCTTCCGCCAACTTGCGTGCCATCTCCCAGTGGCGTGCATCTTCGCCGTGAGGCTTGCCTTCAGACTCCCAGATCTGATGCGCCAGTTCGCGTATTCGTTTGTCGTCAGTACTCATCACAATGCTCCTCGCAGAAAATTTTCAGCTTTCTTGATCATCAGGATTGATAAAGACATTGACTGGGCATTCCCCCAGGGCAGTGCTGATCAACAGCTCCTTGTTGGGTGTGACTGCGCCCGTTTGAAAAAGTCCCTTCCAGTTTTGCGTTATGCCGGTAAACGGTAATTTCACCCGCGTATCGCCCCAAACCCGCGCAGGAATATGCGGCCGTTCACTGTTTTCAAGCAGGCGATGGGGCCAGCGTGGCACCACCACCAGTACGCGTTTGCCCTGCTGTTCGCGGTAGAACGCGACCACGTGTTCGGCATGGGTGCCCTCGACCTCCAAGGGCGTGTAGCTGCCCCGGCTGAACACTTCGGGGTGGGCCTTGCGCAAGGCCAGTACCTGGGCGATCACCGCTTGTTTGATACGCCCATCGCGCCAGTTGGACAAGCCTTCTTCGATGCCCGGTGGTGCCTGCAACGCGCGTTGCCGTGCGCTGAAATCCACCGGACGGCGGTTGTCCGGGTCCACCAGGCTGAAGTCCCAGAACTCATCGCCCTGGTACAGGTCCGGCACCCCCGGCACGGTAAGGCGAAGCAAGGTTTGCGCCAGACCATTCAAGGCGCCGGCCGGTGCGATGGCCTCGGCGGCTTGCGCCAGCGCAGTGCGTAATGGCTGGCCTTCAGGGCTGAGCAACAGGCGCGACAGGAACGTTTCAACCGCTTTCTCATAGGCTTCGTTCGGTGCGCTCCAACTGCTCTGCAACTTGGCCTCGCGCAGGGCCTTCTGTTGCCATTGCCAGAGTCGTTGCTGGTAGCCCTCAAGGTCAGGGTTGGCGTCCAGCGGCCAACTGCCGAGCAGTACTTGATAAAGGATCAGTTCATCGCCGGCCGAGGGGCCATTGCCATCCTCGCGTAATGGCGTCGCCAGGTGGCGCCAGTGCTGCACTTGTTCGGCGTACCACGGTGCGCACTCGCTGATCACCGCCAAGCGCGCACGGCTGTCTTCACCGCGTTTATGGTCATGGGTGGCGGTGGCCAGCAGGTTATCGGGAAAGCTCTGCAAGCGTTGTTGGTTGGCGGCATGAAAGTCGGTCAGGGAGGCGCTGAACTGCTCAGTGCTGAAGCCCACATCGTTACGCGACAGCAACACCGCCGAACGATAAAACGCAGTGTCCTCCACGGCCTTGGCCGCGGCCGGCGAGGTCAGCTGCTGGAAGCGCACGCAGGCATGCTTGAGTATCTTGCGCTCGCGCCCGCGCGGGCGATTGCGCCAAGGCTGGCCGCCCAACCAGTTTTCCAGGTGGTCAAGCACCGGCCAGTCACCTTCACTCAGGATCTCGCGGGCGCCGCTCATGGCGTGCTGGAAGACACGCTCATCGTCGGCACTGCGGCCCTGGGCGCTGATATAAGTGCGGTACACCGGGAAGTGCACGATCAGCGCCTGCAACGCACGGCGGATCGCGCCCAGTGTCAGGTCACGCGTCATCACATCGTCGCGGGCCACTTGCAACAGTGCCTGGGCGACGCTTTCAAAGTCGCCGGCCAACGAGCCGTTGAGGATTTGCTGGCGCGCCAGCCACGCCTCTTCGATGAATGCCGAGGGGCGTTCGCTATGGTGCGTCCATAATTGCGCCAGCGGCTCAAAGCCTTGCGGGTCATGTTGCAGCAGTGACAGCTGGTTCATGAATTCATAGCCGGTGGTTCCGTCCACCTGCCAGTCCTGGCGCAGGGTTTCGCCTTCGCCCAGAATCTTTTCCACGAAGATCGGCACGTGCCGCCCGGGCGCCAGCGCATCCACTCGACGACGCAACTTGCGGCAGTAGCCCCGTGGGTCGGCCAGGCCGTCGACATGGTCAATGCGCAAGCCGTCCACCAGGCCCTGGCTGATCAGTTCGAAGATCTTGGCGTGGGTGGCCTCGAATACGGCGCTGCGCTCGACGCGCAGGCCACCCAGTTCGTTCACGTCGAAGAAGCGTCGCCAGTTGATGTCGTCGGCGGCGGTACGCCAGCTGGCCAGGCGGTAAGTCTGTTGTTCCAGTAACTGGTGCAGTTGCTCGAAGCCCTCAGGCGTACGGCTGTCGAACGCCTTGAGCCGCTGTTCGATGGCCGGCGACACTTCGCTCGCGCGCTCGGCAAGCGCCTGCTTGAGCGCGGCCGCTTCGCGGTAGGCATCGTCCTGATAGGCGAGGGCGCTGAAACGGTCGGCCAGTGGCTTGAGCGATTCATCGTGGCCGAGAATCACGCCATAGTCTCTCGGGCAGATCGGAAAGCGATGTTCGTAATGCTCGACGTAGAAAGCGCCGTGTTCAGTATCGAAATGCAGGGTCAGCGTGCCGCTTTGCAAGGCTTCGCCGTAGTCGCTGCCCAGGAACGGCATCAACAGCTGGCCCTTGAGCAGCGGGTCGGGGGAGTGCCACTGGATATCGAAGAATTCGCTGTAGGGGCTCAGGCGGCCCCACTCCAGCAGGTCCAGCCACCAAGGGTTGTCGGCACCGCCGACGGCCATGTGGTTGGAGACGATATCCAGGATCAACCCCATCCCGTGCTCTCGCAATGTGGCCACGAGGCGGTGCAGGGCAGGCTCGCCGCCCAGCTCCGGGTTGATGCGGGTGGGGTCGACGACATCGTACCCGTGCATGGAGCCGGCCCGGGCGCAGAGTAGTGGTGAGGCGTATAGATGGCTGATGCCCAGCCGGGCGAAATACGGCACCAGCGGCACCGCATCATCGAGGGTGAAACCTTTATGAAATTGCAGGCGTTGGGTGGCGCGTAAAGGGGATGCTTTCATCGGTCACGCTCGTGGGCCTGGTTACGGGCTACGGCCAGCAGTTCGAGGCGGCGGGCGGCACCGGCATTGTCGAGTAGGCTGGACGCCTCGCCGGGCAGGCGGCGGCGCCAATTGGGGTGGGTGTCGGTAGTACCGGGCAGGTTGGCCTGCTGTTCCAGGCCCAGCGCGTCCTCCAGGGGCAGCAGCACCAACGGTGCACGGGTGTGGCCCAGGTAGCGCACGCTGGCGTCGATCATATGGTCGGTCTCATTGCGGATCTCATCGACGAAATTCTGTGGGTCCTGGCTCAACGCCTGACGCAACGCCTGGCGTTCACGCAGGCGGTGTTCGCTCCATTGCTCCACGGTGGGGGCATCGATCAGGCCCAGTTGGATATTCCATTCGATATCGCGGCTGTGCCACCAGCCGTTGAGGGTCGGCAAATCATGGGTGCTGGTGGTGGCCAGGGCGTTATCCGGCCAGTCGAGAATCGGTTTGAATTGGCCATCGTGATTCTGTTCGAACAACAGCACGCGCATGCCAAGGATCGAGCGGCCGCTGAGTTTTTCCCGCAGGCCGTCGGGCACTGTGCCCAGGTCTTCACCCAGCACAATGGCCTGGTGGCGATGGGACTCCAGGGCCAACAGGCGCAGCATGTCATCCACCGGGTAATACAGGTACGCCCCGTCACGTGGCGATGCGCCGTTGGGGATCACCCACAGGCGTTGCAGGCCCATCACATGGTCGATACGCAGGCCGCCGGCATGTGCGAAGTTGGCCCGCAACATCTCGATAAAGGCTCGAAAACCGTTGCGCTTGAGGCCCTCCGGGGAGAATGCGGAGATGCCCCAGCCTTGGCCCGCGCGGTTAAGGATGTCCGGTGGTGCTCCCACGGTGAGGTCGGCCAGCAGTTCATCCTGGCGGCTCCACGCCTGGCTGCCGCCGCCGTCGGCGCCGACGGCCAGGTCAGCGATCAGGCCAACGCCCATGCCGCTGCCCCGGGCGGCTTGCTGTGCCCGTTGCAGGCTGCGGGCGATCAGCCATTGGCAGAAGGCGAAGTAGCCGATCTCGTCGCGGTGTTCCTCGGCGAACTGGGCCAGGGCCGGGCTCTGCGGGGTACGCCAGTCTTGTGGCCAGTGGCGCCAGTCGAGGTCTTCGCCGGCAGCGGCGCGCTGGGCTTGCACGGCTTCGAAGCGGCAGTGGTTTTCCAGGGCTTCACCGCCGGTCTGGCGGAAACTGAGGAAGTCGGCGTGTTGCGGGTGCTCGCCCTGGCGGAAATCTTCATACAGCGTGCGCAGCAAGCGTTGCTTGGCCTTGGCGGCGGCGGGCCAGTCGATCAGCGGCAGTTGTTCAAGGGCATGCAGTTCCTCTTCCAACCCGGCGGCGGCAATCGCGTTGCGTACTTCACGCTCGCCCAGGATGCACGCCGGGGAGGCATACAGGCTGTTGAGAAACAGGCGGCTGGACGGTGAATAAGGGCTGTAGCGCTCGGTGTCGGCGCTGAACATGGCGTGCATCGGGCTGATCGCCAGGGCGTCGGCACCGCGTTCGGCGGCGGAACGGACCAGGTGCTCCAGGGCCAGGGTGTCGCCAAAACCGCCGTCACCGAGGCGCCGCAGGCCATACAGTTGGGCGCTCAGGCCCCAGGCGCGGGCGGGACGGCTGTCGACCGCCTCGGCCACGCTGTAGCAGTGGTCGGGAGCCACGGCCAGGGTGAAGGTCTGGTCGGCGATATGCACACAGTGGTAGCCCAGGGCAATGATGCCAGGCAGCACGGCATTACCGTCGAGGCGCAACTCCAGGGTTTCACCCTGTTCCAGGCTGACCCGGCAGGGCGTGTCCGGCGCGAAGTAGCGCGCCAGGTCCAAGGGCTCACCGGAGTCGATGGTCATGAGGGGCGGCAGGTGCTTGTCTTGTTGCACCTGCTCAAGTTCCAGCAGGCTGGCGTCGATCTCGGCGTCGGTGTCGGCCGGGTGGCCCAGGCCTTTGAGCACCGCGCGCAGGGCGTCGGGTTTCACATGTTGCGGGCGGCCGTTGGCGTCGATCCAATCGACGGCCAGGCCCGCGCGGCTGGCGAGGATTTCCAGGTTCGCTTCGCTCAAGGGTGATCTCCAACAGGGGTTAGAAAGACGCGTACGCTGAAGGGCGCCAGCAGCGCGCCCTGATTGGCCGGCGTTTGGAAAAGACAGGCGTGCGGCGCTGCGTGTTCGAGGGGCTCGGCGCTCAGGTTGAGGTCGATTTGCAACAGGCTGCCGTTGCCCAGCCGCCAGCGGGCGCTGACGGCGCCGTCGGCCAGCACCCGCGCCCCGAGAGCCACGCAGCCGGGCAAGTGGGGCACGATATGTTGGTGACGCAGGCTCAGCAGTTGCCGGTAGAGCTGGGTGTGTTCGTTCTCGCTAAACGAAGGGATCGAACGCTGGAAGGTTGTCAGGGCATTGGGATCGGGAATCCGCTCACGCTGTTCAGGGTCATTGAAGGCGGCGAAGTCGGCAAACTCATTGCGTCGGCCTTCGCGTACCGCCTCAGCCAGTTCGCCGTGATGATCGGTGAAAAACAGGAAGGGTTCTTCGGCCGCCACCTCATCGCCCATGAACACCAAAGGAATCATCGGCGACAGCAGCAATAACGTAGTGGCGGCTTTCAGGGCCTGGGGTGAACACAACTGATGCAGGCGTTCACCCAAGGCGCGATTGCCGATCTGGTCATGGTTCTGCAAGAACAGTACGAAGGCACTCGGCGGCAGGTGCCCGCTGGGCTCACCGCGAGGGTCGCCGTGGCGGTTGGCCTGCCCCTGGTAGATAAAACCTTCGCTCAGGCAGCGAGCCAACAGGGCCGTGGTGTCTGCGGCAAAGTCGCGGTAATAGGCGTCGGTCTCGCCGGTCAGCAGCACATGCAGGGCATTGTGGCCGTCGTCGTTCCATTGCGCATCGAAATCCTGTTCCAGCAGGTTGGCCTGGTTGTGCTCGTTTTCCAGCACCAGCCACACCTGGCGGCCCAGGTCGACCTGTTCGCGCACACGCTGCGCCAACGCGTGCAGGAACCCGGGGTTGTCGATGGCGTGCACGGCGTCCAGGCGCAAGCCGTCGAAGCGATATTCCAGCAGCCACATCAGCGCGTTATCGAGGAAGAAGTCGCGTACTTCCCGACGATCGAAATCGATCCCGGCGCCCCAGGGCGTGTGCACGTCTTCTTGAAAGAACGCCTTGGCGTATTGGCCCAGGTAGTTACCATCGGGCCCGAAATGGTTGTAGACCACATCGAGAATCACCGCCAGGCCGTGTCCATGGGCGCTGTCGATCAGGTGCTTGAGTTGTTCGGGCGTGCCGTAGGAGGCCTGCGGTGCATAGGGCAGCACCCCGTCGTAGCCCCAATTGCGCTCGCCGGGAAACTGCGCCAAGGGCATCAGCTCGATAGCGGTGAAGCCCAGTTCAGCCAGGCGTGGCAGGTGTTTTTCAACGGCGGCGTAGCCCCCCAGTGCCCCGACATGCAGCTCGTAGATCACCGCTTCATGCCAGGGCCGGCCTTGCCAGTGGCTGTTCTGCCAGGGGTAAGCGAGCGGGTCGACGACCCGGCTCCAACCGTGGACATCCGAGACCTGGGCCCTGGACGCCGGGTCGGGGACATCGGTTTCCCCGTCGATGTTGTAGCGGTAGCAAGTGCCCGCCGGGCACTTGACCTCTACTTCGAACCAGCCATCTGCCTGGGGCAGCATGGCGATGGATTTTCCGTCTTTGAATTCAACGCTGACATAAAACGCGTCTGGCGCCCACAAGGCAAAACGCGTGTGTTGCGCGTCCAGCATGATTGCACCGTGGGGCCAGGTTTCCAGAGTCCATGACGGCATCTGTGAAGACCTCCCTTGATTACTTGGCCGATTTCCCTAAAGCCTTGGCCACCAATTGTTCGTAGAGTTCGGCGTAGGGTTCCACGGCCTGGCACCAGTTGAACGGTTGAGTCATGGCGCGGCTGCGCATCGCATTGAGCAAACCGGGGAAGGCAAATACCTTGAAGGCGCGGGTGAGGGCGGCTTTATAGCTGTCCACCGTGGATTCATTGAACAGGAAGCCGGTCACGCCATCTTCGATAGTGTCGGCCAGGCCGCCGGTATTGCGCGCCACCGGCAGCGAGCCGAAGCGCTGCGCGTACATCTGGCTCAAGCCGCAGGGTTCGTAGCGCGATGGCATCAACAGGAAATCGCTGCCGGCGAACATGCGGCGGGCATCGGTTTCGTTGAAGCCGATCCGCACGCCCACTTGACCGGGAAAGCGCAGGGCCAGCTCGCGCATGGCCTGTTCTTCTTCCGGCTCGCCACGCCCGATAATGGCGATCTGGCCGCCGTTTTCGACGATAAAGCTGGCCACCGCCTCGGTGAGGTCCAGACCTTTCTGATAGACCAGACGCGAGACCACGGCGAACAACGGGCCGGTGGAGTCGTGCAGGCCGAACAGTTCGCGCACATGGGCGGCGTTGATGGCCTTGCCTTCCCAGTCGCCGATGTTGAAATTGTGGGTCAGGTGGGTGTCGGTGGATGTTTCCCAGCTTTCATCAATGCCGTTGGGAATACCGCTGAGCAGACCCTGTTGGGTCTTGCTGGCTAAAAAGCCATCCAGGCCGCAGCCGAATTCGGGGGTAGTGATTTCCTGGGCGTAGGTGGCACTCACCGTGGTGATATGGCTGGAATAGGCCATGCCCGCCTTGAGGAACGACATCTTGCCGTAGAACTCCATGCCTTCCTGTTGCAGGGCATGCGGCGGAATCCCCAGCTCCGGGGTGGACGCCAGGCTGACGACGCCCTGATACGCCAGGTTGTGAATGGTGAACAGGGTCGGCGTGCGTGACCCGCGCCAGTGCATGTAGGCCGGGGCCAGGCCCGCCGGCCAGTCGTGGGCGTGCACCAGGTCCGGGCACCAGTGGATCTGCGCGAGGTTGGCGGCGATGTCGGCGGCGGCCAGGCCCAGGCGGGCGAAGCGGATATGGTTGTCCGGCCAGTCGCGGCCGTTGTTGGCGCCGTAGGGCGTGCCTTCACGCTCGTAGAGTTCGGGGCAGATCAGCACGTAGATGACCAGCCCATCCTTGAGGTCCATGCGTCCGATCTTGCACGGCGGGAGCGCGGCGTGACCGCCCAGCTCGCCAATGATATGAATCGGGTTGTCGCTCTCCATCACTTGCGGATAACCCGGGATCAACACTCGCACATCGTGCAGATGCGCCATGGCGCGGGGCAGGGCGGCAGACACATCGCCCAGGCCGCCGGTCTTCACCAGGTCGGCGAATTCGGAGGTGACGAAGAGGACTTTTTTACGATTGGGGTTGTGACTCACGACCGGCCGCACCGTGTTGATGTCAACTAAAGAGCTCGCCCCGCCAACTGGCTGACTAACACGTTCTCCCTGAATACTTGAAACGGCACTGATCATAGTTCTCTCCACGTGTAGGGTCGGTTAGTGGCCCGCTGCCACTAGCTCGATGACCGCATCCTGCGGCCACGCGCACAAGTGCAATACAATTCTGGCAAGGCTTATGCCAGTTGCACGGTTGGCAGAAATAGATTGGATGGGCGGGCATCGGGGTGTTAATCCAGTGTGCTCGCCCTACCTTAAAACTTGACCAGTGGCCGAGTTGGAAAGTTTAGATTTTTTGCGGGGTTTTTGTTTTGGAACGGACCCATCGGTCATGAGTCTAGGACAGATCCCAGAGCCTGTAGGCTTTCTAAGGAAATTTTGTAGGACAAAAAACTTCTAACCCCAAAACCGCAGGTTGTAGTGAGCGGGCTTGCCCCGCGCTGGAGTGCGAAGCGCTCCCATTCATTTTCCGTCGGCAGTACCGGGGGAAGGCCATCAAAATGCCCCACCCCAGTGCAAACCCGCTCCCAGCATTGGTGCAGGGTGCGTCAGCCCAGCACGCGAATGGGCGTACCGGCCGCCCAAGCTTGAACATCCTCGATCATCTGCTGATAGAACTGCCGGTAATTCTGCTCGCTCACATAACCAATATGGGGCGTGGCCAATACGTTGGGCAGGCGGCGGAAGGGGTGGTCCGCCGGTAGTGGCTCTTCGCCGTATACGTCCAGGGCGGCCCCGGCCAAGCGGCCACTTTCCAGCGCGGCCACCAGCGCCCGTTCATCCACAATCGGCCCGCGTGCGGTGTTCACCAAGCGTGCCGTCGGTTTCATCCAGCCCAGCGCCTGGGCGTCGACCAGCCCGCGGCTGCGCTCGCTGAGTACCAAGTGCACGCTGAGGATGTCGGCTTGTTCAAACAGCGCCTGTTTGCTGACCCAGGTTACACCGCATTGCGCGGCCCGTTCCGGGGTCAGGTTTTCACTCCAGGCGATGACGCGCATACCGAACACCTGGGCAAACTGCGCGACTTTCTGGCCAATGCTGCCCAGGCCGAGAATGCCCAGGGTCTTGCCATACAAGTCGCCGCCCAGGCCGACTTGCCAGCCGCCGGCACGCAACGAGTTGGCTTCGGCCAGCAGGTTGCGGGTGGCGGCCATGATCAAGGCCCAGGTCAATTCCGGCGCTGCCTGTTTATAGCTGTCGGTGCCGCACACCTGAATGCCCAGGGCCTGGGCGGCGGCAATGTCGATAGCGGCATTGCGCATGCCGCCGGTCACCAGCAGCTTGAGATCAGGCAGGCCCCGCAGCAGCGCCTTATCGAAGGTGGAGCGCTCACGCATCACGCAGATCACCTCGAAGCCCTTCAAGCGTTCGATCATCGTCGCGGTGTCTGCCGGGTAGTCGTGCAGGAAGTGCACTTGGCCAACTGGCGCCAGCCCTGACCAATCCACCACGCCACTGGCCACCTGCTGCCAATCATCAATGACTGCTATCTGTAATGACATTCACCCGAGCCTCGATCAAATGGGATTAAAGGGCGTTCAAACCCTGCAACAGTGCCGCGTGAAACTGGGCCGGCTCCTCCATTTGCGGTGCGTGCCCCAGCCCGGGGAACTCCACCAGGGTCGCATGGGGGATCAACTGGGCCACCTGCTTGCCCAACACGGCGTAGTTGCCGATCTTCGCCTTGACCTCAGGTGGCGCAAGGTCCTTGCCGATTGCCGTGGTATCGGCGGTGCCGATCAGCAGCAGGGTCGGCATCTGCAAGTCCTTGAACTCGTAGTACACCGGCTGGGTGAAGATCATGTCGTAAATCAACGCCGAGTTCCAGGCGACCTGGGTATGCCCCGGGCCCTGGTTGAGGCCGGCGAGCATATCTACCCAGCGTTCGTATTCGGGCTTCCAGCGGCCGACGTAATAGGTCTCCTGTTCATACTTGCGGATACCCTCGGCGCTGAGTTTCAACTCTCGCTCGTACCATTGGTCCACGCTGCGATAAGGCACGCCCAGCGCTTTCCAATCTTCCAGGCCAATGGGATTGACCAAGGCCAGCTGTTCGGTTTGTGCCGGGTAGAGCAGTGCGTAACGGGTTGCCAGCATGCCGCCGGTGGAATGGCCGAGGATCGTGGCCTTTTGAATGCCGAGCTTTTCCAGCAACTGATGGGTGTTGATTGCCAATTGCTGGAAGCTGTACTGGTAGTGATCGGGCTTGCTGGAGGTACAGAAACCGATCTGGTCCGGCGCAATCACCCGGTAGCCGGCGTCACTCAGGGCTTTGATCGAACCTTCCCAGGTGGCGCCGCAGAAGTTCTTGCCATGCATCAGCACCACGCTGCGGCCGTTGGCGTGGCCTTTGGCGGGTACGTCCATATAGCCCATTTGCAGGTGTTTGCCTTGGGACTGGAAGTCAAAGTGTTGTACCGGATACGGGTATTCAAAGCCTTGCAACTCAGGCCCGTAGGTAGCGGCAAACGCCGGGGCGGAACCCAGGGCGAACAGGCCGGACAGACAGGCAGCGCGGACGAAAGACATGGGACGTGCTCCGAATAGGATGCCCGGATGCTGTTTGGAGGGGATTAAGTGGGGATTAACACCCAGTGCAACGTCAGCGCCGCGAGCACGCCGTAGCGCAAACCTTTGGCCAGTGTCACCAGGAGCAGGAAGCGCCACAGCGGCTCGCGCATGACGCCTGCGACCAGGGTCAGCGGGTCACCGATAATCGGCACCCAACTGAGCAGCAGCGTCCAGTGCCCCCAGCGCTCATAGTGGCGCCGTGCCGTATCCAGCTGTTTTGTGCTGACGGGAAACCAGCGCCGGGCCTTGAAGTGTTCAACCCAGCGCCCAAGCCACCAGTTCACCAGCGAGCCCAGTACGTTGCCCAAGGTGGCAATGCCCAGCAGCAGCCAGAGGCTGTAGTGCCCGCTGAGCAGCAGCCCGACCAACACCGCTTCGGACTGCAACGGCAGCAGGGTGGCGGCACCGAAGGCCGCCACGAATAAGCCCAGGTAACCTGTGATCATCGTGCCGGGTAGTCAGCCACCACCACATCGCTGCCGTCCCGGGTCAGGCCGATCACTTGATAGGCCTCGCTGTGACCGTCGACTTCCATGCCGGGTGAGCCCATCGGCATGCCCGGCGCGGCAATGCCGAGCAGATCGTCGCGTTTGCGCAAGGCCAGCACCTGTTCGGCGGGCACGTGGCCTTCGACGAACTTGCCGTCGATCACGGCGGTATGGCAAGAGCCCAAGCGCGGTGCCACGCCCAGGCGCTGTTTGACGGCGCTCATATCCGCCTCGACGTGGTCGTTGACCTTAAAGCCGTTGCTTTGCAGATGGCTGATCCACTTTTTGCAGCAACCGCAATTTGCGTCGCGGTGCACATCGATCGAGATCAGGTCGGCTGCCTGGGCCAGGGTGCTGGTGAACAGGGCTGAAAGCAGGGCCAAACGCAATGGGTTTTTCATTCGGGTGTCGTCCAATACCGGGCAGTAAGCCGGGCATTCTCCCTGCTTTTTTGGTTGGGACACTGTTGTAATGTTTCTAAATTATACGAGGGGCGGGTTTTCCAGCCTGCATTTGAGCCGGTCGAGGGCCGTAGCCGAAAGCTGGACCATGCGCTCACGCAAGCTGGTCAACTGCAACTCGGTTTCATAGATCAGCACGCGCTTGAACAACGTGCCGCCTTGATGGGGCACCAGGAAATAGTGAATGGAGCCGTCAACGGCCAGAGACGTGAACACGGTCTTGAATTCGCTGGGCGGCCGGGCGATCTGCACGCGATAACTCATGGGCACCCGTACGCCCATGAGATCGATAATTTCCGTGAAGCGAGTGCCGGCCGGCAGTGAACCGCTGGTGCCGGTCTCGGCGCTGAGTGAGGTCGGGTGCCATTCGTGCCAGCGATCCGGCTGGGTCACGTAATCGTAGACAAGGTCGATGGGGGCCTGAATAAAACGTTCCTGACTGACCTGCTCCAAGCGGATCGAATGCTCAACAACGTGCATCACACACCTCCTGTGTGGCGGGAATTTGCACTAGGAACTGTCAGAATAGTCCCACTCCCGAGCATTGCACGGGAGTGTTCCAGTGTTTTTTTCAGCGCACCTTGAAGCGACTCATCAACGCAATCACTCGGCCATTAGCGTCCAGCAGGCTCTGGGTATTGCTTTGCGTGGCATGCCCGCTATGCACCAGCTCCTCGACCATTTGTCGGATCTGCACCATGCTGCGGTTGATCTCCTCGGTCACTGCGCTTTGCTGCTCGGCGGCCGTGGCGATCTGGGTGCTGAGGTTATTGATATGGCTGACCGAGCCGGCCATCTCATCCAGGCCGGTGTTGACCCGCGCCGTGGCGTCCGCTGCCGACTGGCAACTGGCCTGGGTGTTTTCCATGGCGGCCACCGACGAACTCACGCCGCTGGTCAAGCGTGCCAGCATCTCGTTGATCTGCGACGTGCTGGCCTGGGTGCGCGCCGCCAGCGCACGTACCTCATCGGCGACGACCGCAAACCCACGGCCTTGCTCACCCGCGCGGGCCGCTTCGATGGCCGCGTTGAGAGCCAGCAGGTTGGTCTGGCCGGCAATCGCGCCGATTACCCCCAGGGTCTCGGTGATGCGCGCGGCGTCCTGGCGCATGTTCTCCACGGTATGGGTTGCGCTGGCGACTTCGTCGATCAGGGCGCTGACGCTACTGGACGCTTCGCCCACGACCACACGGGAGTGATCGGCGTGCTCGTTGGCTCGCTGGGTGAACGAGGCGGTTTCAGCGGCGCTTTGCGCGACGGTGTCGGCGGTGGAACTCATTTCGGTGATCGCCGTGACGGTCTGGTCGGTCTCGCTGGCATGCCGCATCAGGATCTGGTTGGTGTGCGCCGAGGTTTGCTGCAACTGCTCAAGGCTCGACGACATCGCACCGGTGGCCTGGGTCACCTCGCCGATCATGTTTTGCAGGTAGACGATAAAGCGGTTCACCGAATGACCGATGGCGCCCAGTTCGTCTTCGGCGCGGATGGTGATCCGCCGCGTCAGGTCGGCATCCCCGGTGGACAGCGCGTCGATGTTGGTTTTCAGCGTCTTCATGCGCTGTACCAGCTTGCGAATGGCATAGACGGCCAATATCACCAGCAGCAACACCATCGGAATTTGCAGCAGGGCCAAGCTGCTGAGCACGTCATCGCGTTGCGCCGTAATCAGCGAAGTCGGCAGGGCGGTGGCGAGGAACCAGGGCGTGCCCTCGATGGCGCGAAAGTAGAAGGTACTGGCCACGCCCTGGTTGTCGAACTCGCTGCGTTGCAGCGCCTGGTCGCGGTGGGCGAGGGCCTGGCTGACCTGGGCGGCGAACGCCGAGGTGCCGGCCAGTTCGCTGATGTTTTTCAAGACCACCGGGCCGCTGATGCGCGAGCTGTTGCTGATGATCTTGCCGTCGCCCTCGACGATCAGCATCTGCCCGCCGATGTCTTTTTCCTTGTTGGCCACCAACTCATTGAAGAAACCCAGCGTCACGTCGATGGTGGCCACGCCATAGGCGGCACCGTCACGCTGGATCGCCATGGCGCAGTTGGTGCGCGGCTCCTGGCTGGCGTCGTCCTTGTAGGCGGCGGCCCAGGCACACTGGCCACGGGGGGAGGCGAGGCCGCCCTTGTACCAGCTCTGGTCGTAATAGTTGGGCGCGGCGTCACTGTTCCAGAAGGTGTTGACCGCCAACTTGCCCGAGGCGTCGCGGTGCCAGAACGTGCTGTGTTTATTGCGCCCCGGGGTGCGCTGGTTGGGCAACGGCCAGATCCCGCCACCAAACACTTTCAGCTCACCATATTGGTCCACCAGGCCAGGCAGCACCTTATCAATGGCGTCGCTGTCGAGCAGGGGAATGGTTTGGGTGATGGTGCGTTGCTGGGCCTGGACCTTGTTCAGCTCGCCCTGGATCTGTTCGGCGACTTCACTGATGCGGTTGAGCACGACCTGTTCTTCGGTATGGCGCAGCTTGGGCGCGACCAACTGGCCGATACCCACGACGGTCAATACAAATAACACCAGGACGAACAGCACCAGAAACAGGGTATAGCGGGCTTGGATGGAGCGCAGTGCAGGCATGGGACCGTCCTTACGAAGCGTTTATTGTCGACGCGGCTTTGTTGGAGCTTCGTAGGGCTATCGGCTTGGGATGACGGAGCTTTAGGTACTATCGTGCAAGAAAGTGGCAGCGCCGGCCGGCGGCGCTGCCAAGTGCTGCGGATCAGATATCCAGCATGGCCATGACTTCTTCCGGGTAGCGCGAACCTGCGGTTGCATCGGCCGGGAAAATCGCATTCAACGCGGCGCGCTCAGCCTCGCTCAGTACGATCGAAACCGCCGCGACGTTCTCCTCCAGGTACTTGCGTTGCTTGGTGCCCGGAATCGGCACGATGAAATCACCCTGCGCCAGCACCCACGCCAACGCCAGTTGCCCGGCGGTCACACCTTTGTCCGCCGCCAGGGTTTGCACCTGTTTGACCAGCCGCAGGTTTTTCGCAAAGTTCTCGCCTTGGAAACGTGGGTTGAAGCGACGGTAGTCATCGGCGGCGAAGTCGTCCGGGCTTTTCAGTGCGCCGGTGAGGAAACCGCGCCCGAGCGGGCTGTACGGTACAAAGGCGATGCCCAGCCGCTGGCAGGCGGCGAGGCAGCCGTTGTCTTCCTGGTCTCGGCTCCACAGCGAATATTCGCTTTGCAGGGCCGTGATGGGGTGCACCTTATGGGCGCGCTCCAGGGTGGCGGCGCTGGCTTCGCTCAGGCCCAGGTAACGGACTTTGCCCTGTTTGACCAACTCGGCCATGGCGCCGACGGTTTCTTCGATGGCCACATCCGGGTCGATACGGTGCTGGTAGTACAGGTCCAGGGTTTCAATGCCCAGCCGCTTCAGCGTGCCGTCGATGGCGTTGCGGATGTAGTCGGGGCGGCCATTCACGCCGCGCAGTGCCGGGTTGGCCGGGTCGCGCACGATGCCGAACTTGCTGGCCAGAAATACCTGGTCGCGCTTGCCGACGATGGCGTTGCCGATCAGTTTTTCATTGGTATGCGGGCCGTACATGTCGGCGGTATCGAGGAAGTTGACCCCCAGTTCCAGGGCGCGGTGCAGGGTGGCGATGGCCTCCCGGGTGTCAGTGCCGGTCGTGTAGAAATCGGTCATACCCATGCAGCCGAGGCCGATGGCGCTGACTGTGGGACCGTTTTTGCCGAGTTGACGAGTGTGCATGGGTTCAGCTCCTGTGTGGGGAAGGTCGCCATTGTTATCCTCGACAAAACTTAGATAAACCGGCTAAAAGCACTATCAGTATTCGTAAAATCTAAATAATCCAGGAGAAACCGGCCCTTGGACCGTTTTAATGCAATGCGCGTGTTTACCCGGATTGTCGAACTGGGCGGGTTTGCCAAGGCGGCTGACAGCCTGCAACTGCCACGGGCATCGGTGACCATCCTGATCAAGCAATTGGAAGCCCACCTGGGGGTGCAACTGTTGCAGCGCACCACGCGCCAGGTCAGCCCGACGTTGGACGGCGCCGCGTATTACCAACGCTGTGTGCAGTTGCTGGCGGACCTGGAGGAAACCGAGGCGGTGTTTTCCACGCGCCGCCAGAACCCGCGCGGCACCTTGAGCATCGATATGCCGTCAGGTATCGGGCGTTTTATCGTGATCCCGGCGTTGCCGAGCTTTACCGCCCGTTACCCGCAGATCGACCTGGAGATCGGCCTCAACGACCGCCCGGTGGACCTGATCCGCGAAGGCGTGGATTGCGTGCTGCGCGGCGGCCCGGCCCTGGATGAATCGTTGGTGGCGCGGCCTTTGGTGATGCTCGATCAAATGACCTTGGCCAGCCCGGATTACCTGGCGCGCATGGGCGTCCCGCAGTGCATCGACGACCTGGCCGGGCATCGGATGGTCGAGTACATCTCCAGCGCCAGCGGCAAACGGTTTGGCCTGGAATTCCAGATCGGCGATGCACTGCGCCCGGTCAACCTGGCCAAGACCGTTGCGGTCAACAGCGCTGACGGTTATTTCGCCGCCTGCGAGACGGGTTACGGCTTGATCCAGGCGCCGCACTATCATGCAATGGCGCGCCTGGAGCAGGGCACGCTGGTGGAAGTGCTGCCCCAGCTGGCGGTGCCGCCGATGGCCTTGACGGCGCTGTACCCACCGCACCGCCAGTTGTCGCTGCGGGTGCGGGTGTTTGTCGATTGGCTGGTGGAACTGTGCGCTCGACCGGGCAATGGCTTGCGGCGCTAGGCTTGTGCCCGGCGATAGGCGCCCGGTTGCTGCCCGGTGACTTTATGGAAGGCCCGGGTAAAGGCGGCGACCGACTGGTAACCCACCGCCAGCGACACGTCGGCCACGGTCTGGTCCTGCTTGAACAACTGGCAGGCATGGCGCATGCGCATGATCAGCAGCACTTGCCCCGGCGACTGCCCGCACAATTCGTTGAAACGCTTGAAGAACGCCGAGCGCGACAACCCGGTGCAGGCCGCCATGCTTTCCAGGGTCCAGGGATCGGCCGGGCGGGCGATCAACTGTTCCAGCAACTGCGCAAACGCCGGTTGCCGACCCAGCGCGGCCAGGCCGCCGAGATCGGTGTTGTCGATGACTTGCTGGCGCAACACATACAGGAACAACAAATGGCAAAGACGCTCAAGCAAGGTGGGAGAGGGCGCGGGGATACGCTGGCACTCTTGCAGGATCAGTTCGAACAGATTGCGTGCGGCGGTCAGTGACGGGTCACCGGCGCGCAGAATGATCCAGGCGGGCAGGGTATCGACAATCATGGCCGACAAGCCGGACTGGAAATGAAAGAAACCGCAGACCAGCCCCACGCCGTCATTGGCGGTGCTGTCCAGGGGCAGCATCGGGCGCCGTGGACATTCTTGGGCGCCGGCGGCCGTGGCTTCACCCGAGAGCCGATAGGCCAGGTCACGCAAGAGAAACACGGCGTCGCCATTATTCAAGCGCTGGGGCACGGGATCGTCTTCGATATGCAGCCAGCATTCACCCTGCACAATCAGATGGAAACTGGCGCTGGCCAGGCCATGCGTACTGGCATGCCAGTCGCCGCAATAGCGGCCGACATGGAACAGGCTGGTATCGAGTTCGAGGCTGTCTAATAACCAATCGACAAGGGCACTGGACGAATTCATCTAAAGGAAAGACTCAAGAGCAAGTAATCGCTACTTTAGCCTATTGAGTCGATTTTTTATAACCAACAGACTGGTTACACGAACCCATCAGGAGACCACTCCATGTCCCGTGTACCCTTGTTGACCCCGGAAACCGCGCCGGAAGCCGCCAAGCCTTTCCTTGAAAATGCACAGAAAGCCTCGGGGTTCATCCCTAATCTGCTTGCCGTATTGGCTAACGCACCAGCGGCCCTGGAAACCTACGTCACGGTGTCCGGCCTCAACGCCAAGGCGGAACTGAGCCTGGCCGACCGTGAAGTGGTGCAATTGATTGCGGCCACCACCCACGGTTGCGATTTTTGCGTCGCCGGCCATACCGCCGTGGCGCGCAACAAAGCCAAGTTGCCTGAAGAAGTGATCGACGCGCTGCGCCAGCGCGGTGAGCTGCCCAACGCCCGCTATGAGACACTCGCCGCGTTTACCCGTGAAGTGATCGCCACCCGTGGCGATGTCAGCGACGCCGGTTTTGAGGCGTTTCTCGCCGCCGGTTATACGCAGGGTCAGGCGTTGGAGGTTATTTTGGGCGTCAGCCTGGCAACCCTGTGCAACTTCGCTAACGTGTTTGCGCGTACCCCGCTGAACCCTGAGTTGGCGCAATACCGTTGGGAACAACCGGCCAGCTGAATCGGCGATGGTCCACCTGCTGTAAAAAGGAGATACATAAATGCTTGACCCAATCTTGAGCCGTTGGCTCGATGTTCAAGCGCAGGCCCTGGATGTGGGCAGTTGCGATCCGCAGGAAGTGTTGCCACGCCTGGCACAAGCCGACGTATTACGTATCGGCGTGCCGAAGCACCTCGGCGGCCTGGGCGGTGATGTGGCCGGTGCGGTGGAAGCGATCGCCAATGTCGCCAGCCACTCCCTGGCGGCGGCGTTTGTCTGCTGGGGCCAGCGCTCCTTTATCGAATATTTGCTGCAAAGCCCGAATGAACGGCTGCGTGACCAACTGATGCCGGACTTGCTCAGCGGCAAGCTGGCCGGGGCCACGGGGCTGTCGAATGCGATGAAGTTTTTGTCCGGAATAGAGGCGTTGCAGATCAGCGCCGAACCCACCGCCGACGGCTGGACCCTCAACGGTCGCCTGCATTGGGTGACCAACCTGCGCAAGAACGGTTTTGTCGCGGCGGCGGCGATCGAGGACGCTCAGGGTGGAGCGCCGTTTATCCTGGCGATCCCGGATTCCGTGGCGGGTTTGCAGCGCTCCCGCGACTTGGACCTGCTGGGCCTGCAATCGAGCAATACGGCCGCCCTGGGCCTGGAAGGCGTCGCGCTGAGTCGTGACTGGTTGTTGCATGAGGATGCGCGCAAGTTCCTGCCGGCAGTACGCCCGGCGTTCCTGGGGTTGCAATGTGGCATGTCGATAGGCCTGGCCCGCCGCTCCCTGGCAGAGGTGGCCAACCATTTGGGCGCCAGCCGCACCGTATTGCGCGATGAATTGGAAGCGCTGCGCGTAACCCTGGATCATCTGGTCACCGAGCTCAAGAATGGCTTGCTCGCCGGACGTTTCGCCGCAGAGCCGGTGCCGCTGTTCAAGCTGCGCATCGCCCTGGCCGAAACCGCCGGCAGTGCCGTGCAACTTGAGTTGCAGGCGAGCGGCGGCAAGGCTTACCTCACCGCCCACGGCAGCGGCTTCGCCCGGCGCTGGCGAGAGTCGGCCTTTGTGCCGATCGTGACCCCAAGCCTGGTGCAACTGCGCACCGAGCTGCAGCGCCAGGCCAGCCTGTGAGCCGGGCGGTACTGAGCGCCCAGGGCATTTGCCTGGGGTACACCGCCGGCCCGGTGCTGCAAGGTTTTGACTTGCATTTGCAAGCCGGTGAAGTGGTGTCGATCCTGGGTCCCAGCGGCGTCGGCAAGTCGAGCCTGCTGCGGGTGCTCGCCGGTTTGCAGGCACCCCAGGGCGGTACTGTCACCGTGCTGGGTGAACCGTTGAACGGCCCGCACCCGCGTGTGGCGGTCGCCTTTCAAGACCCCAGCTTGTTGCCCTGGCTGAACCTGGAAAAGAATGTCGCCTTTGGCCTGGATTTCGACCGCCAACCGCGCTTGAGCCACGAACAGCGCCGTCAGCGGGTCGACCATGCGATCGCCGCCGTCGGCCTGCAACACGCGCGCCAGCAGTTTCCGGCACAGCTGTCCGGCGGTATGGCCCAACGTACGGCGCTGGCCCGCTGCCTGGCGCGGCAACCGCAGGTGCTACTGCTGGATGAGCCATTCGGCGCCCTGGACGAAGTGACCCGCGCCGATATGCAGCACCTGTTGCTCAAGGTCAACCGCGAGCAAGGCTCGGCGGCGGTATTGATCACCCACGATATTGACGAAGCGCTGCTGTTGTCCGACCGCATCCTGCTACTGGGCAACCGCCCGGCGCGCACGTTGGGCGAATGGCACATCGACCTGCCGCAACCTCGGGAAGAGCAGGTGGAGGCCATCGGTGCGCTGCGTATCGACATTCTGAAAACCTTACGGCAGGCGAGCCGCCCTCAACCCAACCCCCTTGATCAACAGGAGCTTAACCATGTGTCTGGATGACCTGACCCACTCGCGCCGTGACTTTCTCAAACTTTCGGCGGTGCTCAGTGCCGCCGGTGCCTTGCCCCTGCTGAGCAGCCTGCAAGCGCGCGCCGCCAGCGAGCCGGACGCGCCGGTACGCATCGGCTATCTGCCGATCACCGATGCGACGCCACTGTTGGTCGCGCATAACAACGGCCTGTTCGAAGCCGAAGGCATCAAGGCCGAGCGCCCGGTGCTGTTGCGCAGTTGGGCCCAGGTGATCGAGGCGTTCATTTCCGGGCAGGTCAACGTGATTCATCTGTTGTCGCCGATGACCGTCTGGGCGCGTTACGGCAGCCAAGTGCCGGCCAAGGTGGTGGCGTGGAACCACGTCGGCGGCTCCGGCTTGACCGTGGCCCCCGGGATTACCGATGTGAAGCAATTGGGCGGCAAGTCGGTGGCGATTCCCTTCTGGTATTCGATCCACAACGTGGTGGTGCAGCAGTTGTTCCGCGACAACGGCCTGACCCCCGTGGCTCGCGCCGCAGGCACTGCCATCGCGGCCAACGAGGTCAACCTGATCGTGCTGCCCCCTTCAGACATGCCGCCGGCCCTGGCCAGCAAGCGCATCGACGGCTACATCGTTGCCGAACCGTTCAATGCCCTGGCCGAAAACCTCAAGGTGGGCCGCGTGCAACGTTTTACCGGCGATGTGTGGCGCAATCACGCGTGCTGCGTGGTGTTCATGCACGAGCATGACCTGGCCAACCGTCCCGAGTGGTCGCAGAAGGTGGTGAACGCTATCGTCAAGGCCCAGGTGTGGACCCGTGACAATCGCGAAGCGGCGGTGAAATTGCTCTCCAAGGACGGCCCGAACCGCTACACGCCCCATGCCGAACCGGTGTTGAGTAAAGTCCTGGCACCGCTGGCCGGCGACCGCGCCGCCTACCTGGCCGATGGCTCGATCCGGCATGCTGACTGGGACGAACACCGTATCGACTTTCAACCTTACCCGTTTCCCAGCTACACCGAAGAACTGGTGCGCCGCCTGAAGGAGACCCTGATCGAAGGTGACAAGAAATTCCTCGCCGACCTTGACCCTGCGTTTGTCGCCAAGGACCTGGTGGATGACCGCTTCGTGCGTAACGCCATCAAGGCCGTCGGCGGCATGCAGACGTTCGGTTTGCCGGAAGGGTTTGAGCGGCACGAGGAGATCGGCGTTTGAACAACCGCGTAATCCCGGGCTGGCTGCTCGGGTTGATGGGCTTGGCAGGCTTGCTGGGGCTGTGGTGGCTGGGGGTCAAGGTGTTTGGCGAGGCGGACGGTTTGTCGGCGCGCTTCTCGCTGGCGGCCACCGCCGGCAGCTTGTGGGAACTGCTGGGGCGTGGTGAGCTGTACCTGCACGTTGCGGTGAGCCTCAAACGCATCTTCGTCGGCTTGTTCCTGGCGTTGTTGGCAGGGGTACCGTTGGGGTTGCTGGTAGGGAGCTCGCGTAACTTGGAGGCCGCGACGACACCCGCGTTTCAGTTTCTGCGGATGATCTCACCGCTGTCCTGGATGCCTATCGTGGTGATGCTGATGGGCGTCGGCGACCAGCCGATCTACTTCTTGCTGGCCTTTGCCGCCGTATGGCCGATCATGCTCAATACCGCTGCCGGCGTGCGCCAGTTGGACCCGCGCTGGCTGCAGTTGAGCAAGAGCTTGAGCGCCACGCGCTGGGAGACGTTGCGCCGGGTGATCATTCCCGGTGTGGTAGGGCATGTGCTGACGGGGGTGCGCCTGGCTATCGGGATCTTGTGGATCGTGCTGGTGCCGTGCGAAATGCTCGGGGTCAGTGCCGGGTTGGGCTACTACATTCTCGATACCCGCGATCGGTTGGCGTATTCGGAGTTGATGGCCATGGTGGTGTTGATCGGGCTGCTGGGCTTTGTGCTGGATGCGTTGGCGCGCTGGCTGCATCAGCGGTGGGTGCATGCGCGTTGATACGGCTCATCGGGTACCTTGACCCGTGGCGAGGGAGCAAGCTCCCTCTCCACGGGGTGTTCGCTGCGTCTAGGGTTTCATGTAGATCTGCAAGTCGCCAGGCACATCCCCCGGTTTCAAGGGCTTCATGGGGTCGGGCGGCTGACGGGTGTCTTTGAGGCCGATGGACTTCACGATGCCCGGGTTGTCGAATACGCCGATACCGATGGCGCCTGTCAGCTCGGCCAGGCCCGGAACGCCCTCGGCGGTGTTCATGTGAGAGGCGCCCACCAGGGCAATCCATTTTTCGGTGCCCGAGTTGGCCTGGATGACCTCCGAGGCGTGGTAGTTGAACTCCTGAAGCCGTTGTACAGAGCCGGAACCTGTTGTGGTGGCGCCATAGAGCGCCTTTACGTCCTTGTGCCGCGTCAAATAATAGTGGTCCAGAGGCAAGACCTCGATGCCCTTGCTTTCAAATAGTTTTTTAAGCTCCTCGAATGTCGGGCTGGTGCGCGGCATCTGTTTGCCGAGCATGCCGATGCCGTCGTCCACCAGGCCGTAGGGAGGCAAATCGATCAGGCCTTCGAAATACACCTTTTTAACTTTTTGGCTGACAAGCGTATCAATCTGCTGTGCCAGCATTTTGAAACTGGCCATCTGATCATGCTTCTCCCCAAACACGATCCCATCCGCAGCTTGCAAGGAGCGGCTAATCAGCTCGGGTATTTCGACCTCTCCCGCCAGGGATGGCAGCGTCGGGCGCGGCACTGGGTTGAGGGCTATCTCGTCATAAAATTCGAACATGTCATCCACGAATTTTTTGAAGGTTTCATCTTTTCCATCACCTCGAATGAAATGGCCGGCTTCCAGTTTGCCTTTCGTGGCTTCCGAGTAGCTGCCTTCGGGCAATTCCTTGCGGGTAATTTGGGGCCGTTGACGCAGGCCACTCTGGTGATAGGGATGAACGCGGTGTGTGCCCGGGGTGTGGGTGTTGGGGCTGGGCGCCAATGTCTGCAGGGCCGAGAAGTCCTCAAGGGGGGAGCCGTAGGGCTGCATCTTGTCTGCATCGAAGGCATACCATTTACCGTTGAGCAACACGGCACTGCCTTCGACGGTGTGCTCGCCCAATTTAAAGGTCCCGTTGGCGGCTGACTCAAAGTGTTTGCTGGCTTCCAGCAAATCTACGCGGGTGGCGGTGCCGCGCAGTTTTTTAATGCCTTGCGCGGCAGTGCTCAACCCGCAGGTCAGTAGTTTTCCAGCCCCCACCCAGAGCTCGCCGGTACCGCTCAGCGGGTTGAGTTCACTCAGGGTGACGGTGCCGAAGATTTTTCCGACCTTGAGCACTTTGCTGACGGCGGAGCCGGTACTTTTCAAGGCTTTGAGTACCTTGCCGCCCGCCCCGAGGCCCGCCGTGACAAGCGCAAAAATATCCAGCGTCAAGTCGAAGGCGCCTGCACCGTAGTGACCGGCGCGGAAGTTGACGATGGCTGACCTGAGCGGCACAAGGTCCAGCAGAAAATCGGCGATGGCTGCTTGCTGCCCTCGCTCTACGTCATAGGAGGTAAGCCCCCGCGCCTGTTGCTCAAGGCCGAGGGCCGCGATGTAAACCTCGGCGATGTGCTGGCTGCGTTCGCTGGAGAAGCTTTTGGGGACGCCGGGGCTAATCCTGACGTCCTGTAGCGTTTGCGCATTTTTGCCTTGCGGCTGCACCCGTTCGGCCTGGAACAGGGTGCTGCCGTTTCGGCTACTTTTGAGGTCGTTGAGGTTGGGCCGCTTTGTCAGCAAGCCGTTTTCCGGGTCCAGCGCATAAAGATGGGTTTCTTTATTGCGCGTGACTTTCAGCAGCAGGCGGTTTTTTTGCTCGGTCAGTTCAGGAGCATCGAGAAAGCCCGTGCCGATTTTGTAAGTCCCTTCCTTGTAAAACTCGATCTTTCCTTGTTCAAGGTTTTCCCGATCCTCCAGCGGCAGGTTGGCGATCAGGTATTTGACGAGTGTCTGGTGGAGTTGCTTTTGCGCGTCCAGCGCGGAGTTGAATGCCTGCAGGATGTTTGCGTCTGCGCTCCGGCTGAACGTATTGAAACGCTTGAGCGGCACGTCTTTATCAAAGGTCTGCCATTCTTCGCCAGGGGGCAGTGTGTGTCCCTCCATGATGATGTCGAGCATTGAGCGTGCACCCGGATTGAACTCGCGGTGCTTGATCGACAGTACTCGTTTCTCGAAGACGTCATCCGCCACATCCGGAAAATGCGCCTTTAGCGCGGCCAGGGCCATGGCCTTGCGACTGGGCAGTGCGTCACCCAGTCGGCTGGAGGCAATATGCAGGGCGTCCTGTTGAGCGTTGAAGGCAGTTTGCGCACCGGCTATTTCTTCGCTGTCGTAGTGATCGTCATAGCGCTTGGGAAGGTGACCATTGCACACCGCCCAATCGATCAGCGCGTTCAGCAGCGTCGTGTCGGCGGGTGGAATCTGCGAGGCGTCGGCATCGATCATGACCTGGGCATAGGTTTTGTGGCGGACCGAGCCGGGGGCTTGGGCTTCCTGTGTGGCCACATTGATGCAGAAGTTGGCCCATGCCTGGCTGCCACAGACCACCTGAGGGGGAATGTCCTTGACCAGAAATTCGGGCGCCCGGGCTGCCAATATCAGGCGGGCCGCCAACTGGCCCCGGCCTTTTGCGGTCCTGCCTTGCTGTTCCAGATGGTGGGCCAGTTCATTGATCACTTCTGCGGCGGATTTGCCCCAATGGCGCTCGCTTGCAAGGTCGAAATTGGCCACTCTGTTGCGATGGGGCGTGTTGATCGATTCGGGGTCGAGACCAATATGGATCGCCGTCAGCACATAGTCCGTCACACTGGTATCGGTCTCGATGCCGTCAAGTCGGGTCCGGATGGCGTTGCCCAATACCCGCGCCTGGGGCGTCTTGAGCAGGGTTTCCAAAGCCTTGTCCAGGTCGGTTAATGCCTCAGTGGACAACGGCTGTAGGTTCATCAGGTAGTCCAGCGCTCCCGCACGTCCCAGCCGAACGAAGCCGGGCAGGTTGGGCGTATTGTCGGTGACCAGGGTTTCAATGGCGCGTTGCTGTTCGATACTCGGTGGAACGGCCCAGGACAAGGCACCGCCGAGATTGCCCAAGGGCGGCAAGGTCGGGCGGCTATCGATTGGAAGACTTTCCGTTGGAAAAAACGTCTGGCCTGTAATGGATTGCGGCAATGCAGGTGGGGAGAGCGGCGAAGGGCTTATGAGCATTGGCGTTAACACCTGTGTTCGTACCGGAAAGATGCACCTTCCCTAGGTCGATCCCTAGTGTCAGGCACTCTTCTGAGGTGTTGAAAACAGGTGTTTGGGTTCCAGCGCCAGGCGGTTGAGAGTGTAAGAGCCGATCTCGCGGAGCCAAACGTTTACATCGCCTGTAACATAGGCGCTGGCCGACTCACCGATCTATCCCCGTTAACGGATAGGTCGCGGCGTTACAAAGTGGACACACTCTCTAGGTTCAGGAACCCGTCATGACCCAAAAGCAACGTTTGAAATATTCCATTCTGATTTCCCTGATCGTACTGGCGACCATGCTTGGCCTGTCTCACCTTCAGAACACTGGGGTTATCAGCGAGAAAACCTTCCAGTACATCGCCATCGCCGTGGCAGTGGTCGTGGTGGTCATCAACGGCATCATGCGGCGCAAGGTCAAGCCTGGCTTCTGATCTCGCGGCGGGATTCAAGCGCGGCCGTCGAGCACTTTGGCAGCCTCTTCATGCAGGCTGTAGCTTTTGTCGGCATTGAGGGTGAGCACGCCCTCGCTGCACAGGCGCTTGAGCACCTCGCGCACGCTGAGAAACGACAGTGGGATGCCCAGCTCGAGCAAATGGCTGTGCACGCCACGTACCCCCAGGGTGCGCTGGTTGTTCGCGGCAGTGAGCAGGGCGTCAATGACTTTCAGCCGGATCAGGCTGGTGCGCAGGCCGAAGCACTTGAGCAAATGGCGAATGCGCTGGTTGCCTTGCTGTTCAGTGGCTTTGCCAAGCGCTTGGGTGCCGGCGCTGAAATTGGCATCCGCCAGTGAGTGTCCGTCCGTGGGCAGTTGCGAGTTGTACATGCAAAAAACTCCTTATCAGAGCCTGATCAGGAAAAATGATGGCGCTCTTAGCCAATAAGACGAACGAGCGACGTAAATCATGAAGCGGCAGATGTAGAAAATTTGTCGGTATCACGTTTGTCACAGGTCAAACGCTGCAAATCACCCAGGCCGTGGCTAAATTGTTTCCGGCGGGATGCGTCCTTACGGTGGGGAGGTTTCCCGCGTGTTGTTCAATTTGACTGTGGAGCTTGCGTGATTATTTCCAACGGGTGGGTGAGGGTGTGCCTGGCAGGGGCATTGCTGGGGTCGAGTCTTGCCGCATCGGCACGCGAGCCGCTGGCGCAGGCATCCGCAGAAATCCGCCGCACTACCTACGGCGTGCCGCACATTCGTGCCAATGATGAGCGCGGCCTGGGCTACGGCATCGGCTATGCCTATGCCCAGGACAACCTGTGTCTGTTGGCCAACGAAGTGGTCACCGTGAACGGCGAGCGCGCCAGGTTCTTTGGCCCGGAGCAGGCGACGCTGGAAGAGCGTAACAACCTTGCCAGCGATATCTTTTTCACCTGGCTCAACACCCCTGAGGCGGTTGGCGCTTTCTGGAAGGCGCAGAGCCCGCAGATGCGCCAGCGCATGGAAGGTTATGTCGCGGGCTACAACCGCTATCTGAAAGAGCAGGGCGCACCCGCTCAGTGCCAGGCTGACTGGGTTCGTCCGCTGGTGGTGGAGGATCTGGTCAAGCTGACACGCCGACTGCTGGTGGAAGGCGGCGTCGGCCAATTCGCCGAAGCCCTGGTCGGCGCCGCGCCGCCTCAAGCCACGGCGCGTGTGCAACCTGGCACAAAAGCCTTTGAGCTGGCCGCGGCCCATCAACAGCGCTTCAACCTTGAACGGGGCAGCAATGCGGTGGCGGTTGGCCGCGACCGTTCGTTCAATGGCCGTGGGATGCTGTTGGCCAACCCGCATTTCCCTTGGGTGGGCGGCATGCGCTTTTATGAGATGCACCTGACCATTCCAGGCCAACTGGATGTGATGGGGGCGGCGCTGCCAGGCTTGCCGGTGATCAATATCGGCTTCAACCAGCATGTGGCCTGGACACATACGGTCGACACCTCCAAGCATTTCACCCTGTATCGCCTGACGCTCGACCCCAAGGACTCCACGCGTTACCTGCTCGACGGCAAATCCATCCCCCTGGATAAAACCACGCTGACGGTGCAGGTCAAACAGCCTGGCGGTGGCCTCAAGGCGCAGACGCATACGGTCTATAGCTCGCAGTTCGGCCCCGTGGTGCAATGGCCCGGCAAGCTGGACTGGGACAGCCGCTACGCGTTCAGCCTGCGCGACGCCAACCTGGGCAATGACCGCGTGTTGCAGCAGTGGTACGCGATGAACCGCGCCGCCAGCCTCCAGGAACTTCAGACCTCGGTGCATAGCCTGCAAGGTATTCCGTGGGTCAACACCCTGGCCGCCGACGACCAGGGCCAGAGCCTGTACATGAACCTGTCGGTGGTGCCCAACGTCAGCGCCGCCAAACTCAAACAGTGCAGCGACCCACGGGCCGGCCTGCAAATGATCCTGCTCGATGGCGCCCACAGCGCCTGCGCCTGGGACATCGACCCGCGCGCGGCCCAGCCCGGCATCTTCCCCGCCGACCAATTGCCGCAACTGCAACGCAGCGACTACGTGCAGCATTCCAATGACTCGGCGTGGCTGGTCAATCCCAAGTCGCCATTGACCGGGTTCTCACCGGTGATCAGCCAGGACAACATCGGCCTCGGCCCGCGTGCGCGTTTCGCTGTGCAGCGCCTGCAATCCCTGGAAAAACAGCCGATCAGCGTGAATGATCTGCAAAATATGGTCATGGACAACGAGGTGTACCTCGCCAGCCAAGTGATGCCCGACCTGCTCGAATTCTGCGCCAAACACCTCGGCGCCGACGCCACGGCCTTGCAGCCACTGTGCGCCAGCCTGAAAAACTGGGACCAGCACGCCAACCTCGACAGCGGCCTGGGCCTGGTGCACTTCATCAACCTGGTAGACCACCTGCAGCAAATCCCCGATGCCTGGCGCGTTGCCTTCGACCCAGCCCAACCGCTGACCACGCCGCGTGGCCTGGCCATCGACCGAGCCCCCGTGGCCAAGGTCTTGCGCGAAGCCATGCTCGCGTCGGCGGCAGCCGTGAGCAAACTTGGCCTGAGCCGCTGGGGCGACATCCAAGTCAGCGGCCAAATCCCGATGCACGGCGGCCCGCAACACCTGGGCATCTATAACGCCATGCAAACCGTGCCCCGCGCCGACGGCAAACGCGAAGTCATCAGCGGCACCAGCTACCTGCAAATCGTCACCTTCGACGACAAAGGGCCCCAAGCCCTCGGGCTGTTGGCGTTCTCCGAATCCAGCAACCCCACCTCGCCACATGCCAAGGACCAGACCCAAGCCTTCTCCGATAAAAAACTGCGCCCACTGCCATTCACCGACGCCCAGATCAAGGCCGACCCGCAGTACCAGGAGCAGCGCATCCAGGAGTGAGACAGCCCCGCAACCCCTTGATGCCAATACGAAATATTTTTGAAATCAAGGGGTTGCAGGCAAAAGCAAATGAGTACATAATGGCGCCCATCGAACGCAACGAGGCATTAAAAACCTCAATGTATTCAATGAGTTAGAGTAGAGGCAGGGTTTTATAGCCCACTCAAGTTTATATGCGGTGAATGCCAGTGGTAAGGGCATTGATCGTTTGAGGCCGAGTAGCAAAATGGTTATGCAGCGGATTGCAAATCCGCCTACGCCGGTTCGATTCCGACCTCGGCCTCCACTCTCGAAAGCCCCGCAGCCATTAGGCTGCGGGGTTTTTTTTGTGCCTGCGAATTTTGCTAGGCCAGGCAATTGGGACAATTATCTGCGCGGTTCTGGCCCCACACCTACTTCGAGCCTCGCCATTGCACGAGGCCTTTTGCTTTGCGCCGTTCGTCCAGTGCCCGGCACTCGCTACAACCTGCCGACTCCCATCTTTAAGCGCGGATATCCTGTGCGTTAGAACGGAGAGCCAGCATGGAAATCAACGAGAACGCCCCGGACAATCAGACAGGGCACGATTCGAAGCGCGATGAGGATGGTATTCCATTGCCTCCAGACGATGACGCGCCTCTTGAAGAGGACATGTCGGATGTAGACGCTGCTGATTCAGTGGCGAGCGAGCATCCCGACAACTGAAAATGTGTAATGCGTCGAGCCCGGCCACCGCGCCGGGTTTTTAATTGCCTCGAATTTACCTGTAGTCAGGACAGCTCCAGGGAGGGCTGGGACGCTTGCGTGCGACTATTCGAATCTCGCCTTTTCTATATCACCGTGCTTGCGCTGTAGGTAAATCGTATAGGGCAAGAGGAATGTCTGTAGCTGAATGTACAGACCCTTTTGGCAGCTGGTTACGGCCGTGAGCGCCTGCGTTTTATGCGGCAGGCGTGTCTTCTGTTCCTGCTTCACGCAGAGGTGGAAGCAGGAAGTGCGCCTTTCATTTTGTGCTTTGTGAGCCTTGAAAGAGGACGTTCAATGAAAGTGAAACTTGCATAAGAAACCGCACCGATCCCCAATACAATCAGTGCAAACGTCATCCAGTCACTCAGGTTAAAGGCTAACTGAAATTGAATCAGCAGGCACATTACAAGCACATGGCACAGATAGGTGGAATAGGACCAGTCGCCTAGCTGCCGAAGGAAACCAATGCGCGAGAAGTGTCGCTCTTGAGATACGGCAGCGATTAAAATGACGGCGCAGGGCAGGCCAGATCGGAATGGGTCATGGTTGACTGGCCCGTAGTCGGTTATTTTCCATAGAGCGATAGCTGTCATTAGCGCTGCAAGTGTTGTCGGTATCTTCTGAATAATTCCTTTCTGATAGGCGTAGGCGATGAAGATGCCGAATAAGAACTCATAGACGATTTTGTTCGTAAAAAAAACAAAGTCGCCACCCAGTTCGGGTATGGCTTTTCCAAGCAGAAATACGCCAAGGACGATGGCGGGTATTCTGAACTTCGCAGGAGCGAAGAGTGTAAAAAAGAAGATTGCATAAAATGCCATTTCGTAATTTAAAGTCCAGCCGACCGTAATGATTGGGAATAGCCCAATCCCGGACGGATTCTGCGCTGGAATAAAGAACAAGCTTTTAATCAAGAATATAGGGTCGTACAAGGTCAGAGGCACAATGCCTGGTGCAAACATCAGCAAGGCAGCCGTGATAAGCGTGAATAGCCAATAGGCGGGTGCGATCCTTACGATTCTGTGAAGGGCAAACACCATGGGTGTCTGATTTTTTCCTGAAGCGGATAGATAAATGACAAAGCCGCTAATCACGAAAAATAAATCAACGCCGATAGCGCCGTACTTGAATAACGCAACTGAAACAGTATCGGTAAGTTTGAAGTTGTGCGCGATTTGCATGTAGTGATGAAGGACAACAAGCCATGCAGCCAAAGCTCTGAGTGTCTGTATTGAATTGAGCATTCGTTGGATCATCTGCGCAAAAAGAACGCAGTATACCCGAAAAATCTTTCAAGGCTCGCCGCGCTGGATACACAGTATGGACCTGTTTTATGTGAGATCACCGCGCACTAATGCCGGCTCTCTTTCATTAATGCTCGACAGATCGGTTGATGAGCGCGCTCGTATGCCTGTGACGCCTTCCTCGTTGTCCGCAGTGATCATCAAAACCGCTATACCGCCTGAGCCGTCTTCAGCCTTCAGCAACCGACGTCGATAGGCATCAATCGCCCAAAGCAACCCGATTACGCGAATGTAAAAATTTTTTTCACCCCTCTTGAAATTTTTTTCGGCGCACATAAATTTTCAGCACGCGACGCCGAATGCGGGTCGCGCACTTAATCACTTGGATTTAATCAGGAGATTTCGAGATGGCTACTACCCTTTCGCTGGCCCCTTTGTTCCGTCAATCCGTGGGCTTCGATCGCTTCAATGACCTGTTTGAGTCGGCGCTGCGCAGCGAGGCTCCAAACACCTATCCGCCTCACAACGTGGAAAAGCACGGTGACGACGAATATCGCATTGTCATTGCCGTAGCCGGACTCACTGAAGCGGATCTGGATATCCAGGTCGAGAAGGGCGTCTTGACAGTCGTGGGTGACAAGCGTGAAACCGACAAAGAAGTCACCTATCTGCACCAGGGCATCGCGCAACGGGCATTCCGGTTGTCGTTCCGCCTGGCAGATCACATTGAGGTGCGTGGCGCTTCGATGAACAACGGGCTGTTAAGCATCGACTTGCTGCGTGTGGTGCCTGAAGAGGCCAAGCCTAAACGCATCACGATCGGTGGCGGGAAAGAACCCGAACTACGTCAGGTAAGCTTGCAGTAAGTCAGTGGTAATAAAAAAAGGCGCTCTCAGGAGCGCCTTTTTTTGCTCCGGCGTAACGGTGAGCAACAGATTCTTGCGACCGAGTGCGTCAGACAGCGGGCCGATCAGCAATTGCGAGAGGGAGATGCCGATCGCAAATACGCTGACAGACAATGCAGCGTAATGAATTGCTTGCCTGATCAGCGAAACGTGCGCGGGCTCAGCTGTTGTTGTAGCCCATCCGGAGCACTTGATCAAAGCGTCCACCCCAGCCCCAAGGCCTTGTGCAATGAAGCAAAGTCCTTCAACAACTGCGCATCCCCCGAGATCCGGCTCTCCTGGGCCTGATACCGCGTGCGCTCTGCATCCAGCCAGTCCAGCGTGCTCGCAGTTCCCGCCCGATAACGCTGACGAGTCAGATCGGCCGCACGCACTGCCGAAGACTCCACATTGCGCAACAGCAGCACGTTCTGGCGCTGATGCCCATACCGCGCCAAAGCCACATCCGCATCGCGCAGCGCGCTCAATACCACGCTCTTGTACTGCGCGAGCGCTTCGTCACGTCCGGCCTCGGCACCTTTGACGCTGGCGCTGACGCGGCCGAAATCCAGAGCGTTCCAGGTGATGCGCGGCAGTATCAGCCAACTCCCGTTGTCTTTGCGCACCAAGTGCCCCGGATCACCGGCGGAGAAAGACAAGTCGCCCATCAGGCTCAGTTTGGGGAACCAGTCTGCGGTTTTCTCGCCGATTTGGGCGTAGCTCGACGCCAGTTTGCGTTCGGCCCTGCGAATGTCGGGGCGGGCCTTCAACAGGGTGGCCGGGTCGGCGATGGGGACGGCGGCAGGGAGGGCGGGCAGGGCGCGGGTGGTGCTGAGTTGGCTGTCGAGTTCGCCAGGCTCCAGGCCGCAGAGCAGGTCGAGTTGGTCGAGGGATTCGGCGATGGACGCTTGCAGTGGCAGGCGCTGAGCTTGAGTGTTTTCGGCTTGGGTCAATACTTGCTCAAGCTGCAATTGAGAGGCCACGCCGCGGTCGCGGCGTTGCTGAGTGAGGTTCAAGGCCTGGTTTTCGATCTCGACACTCGCGTCTACCAGCGCCAGGCGTGCCTGCTGGTCGCGCAGGTCGGTATAGGCCTGGACGATCTCGGCCGCGAGTTGTACCTGGGCATCGGCCAACTGCGCCTGCGCCGAGTCAGCCTCTGCCTGTGCGGCTTCGACGGCGCGACGGGTGCCACCGAACAGGTCGGCCTCCCAACTGGCATCGAAGCCTGCAAGGTATAGGCTCAATGGGCCGCGACCGCCGCCACCAGTGCCGCCGAGCGCCGAGGTGTCGGGAGAGCGCAGCCTGAGCATTGCCGCGTCGCCGGTGACCTTGGGCATTGCGTCGGCGCGGGCGCCGCTGAGGCTGGCGCGGGCCTGTTTCACGCGGGCTTGGGCGGTGGCGATGTCGGGGCTGTTTTGCAGGGCTTGTTCGATCAACCCGTTGAGTTGCGAATCGCCCAGTGTCCGCCACCATTGGGCGACGGCAGGTGCGTTTGACGCATGGTTGCCGGCATGGGGCAGACGCCCGGCCGCCAGGGTTTTTGGCGCAACGGTGGGGGCACCTGGATAGTCCGGGCCGACGGTGCAGGCAGACAGCAGGCCGACGGTGAGAAGCAGGGGAAAGCAGCGAGCAATCATCGGGGTACCGTGCGCTTTTTCAGGATGAATATCAGGGGCAGGCACGCCAGCATCGCGAGTCCCAGTACATAGAATGAATCGTTGTAGGCCATCACCGAAGCCTGCCGGGCAATATCATTGGCCAACTGGGCCAGTGCCTGCAGCGGTGCGCTGGATGGATCGCCGGTTTGCGCCAGGTAGCTGGCGGTATGACTTGCCATGTCGGCCTGGGCCAATTGACTGTTGGCTTGGATGCCCTCACGCAGCATGTCGTCATGAAAGTGACTGCGTCGGTCCATCAGCACGCCGAGCAAGGCCAACCCGAGGGTGCCGCCCAAGTTGCGCGACATGTTGTAGAGCCCGGCGGCATCGCCGGCGTCGCGTGTGTCGACTGAGCGCATCGACAGTTGGCTGAGGGGCATCATCACTAGAATCTGCCCAAAGCCGCGTAACAGCTGTGACCACACGAAATCGTGGCCGACGCTGTCAGCGGTGAGCGTGGTGTCCACAAAACAACTGGCCCAATACAGCAACAGACCGGCGCCGACCATCCAGCGCAAGTCGTAGCGACCGAGCATGCGCGGCAGGATCGGCATCAGCATAAATGCCGGAATCCCTGACAGCAGCATGATTGCGCCCGACTGCTGGGCGTTGTAGCCGGACAGAACGCCAAGGAACTGCGGCACCAGATACGCCGTGCCATAGAGCCCGGCCCCCACGGCGGTGGCGATCAACAGCACGCTGCCGAAGCTTTTGTTAAGCACCAGTTGCAGGCGCAGGATCGGTGTACGCGACCTGAACTGCCCGACGGCAATCAGGAAGAAACCCGCCGCCGTAGCGATGCTCAGCCAGGTGATCAACAACGAGTCGAACCAATGCTCGCGCTGGCCCTCCTCAAGCACCACGGTGAGTGAACTGAGGCCCATGGCCAGGCCCAGGATGCCCAGCCAGTCGGCGCTGATGAAGTGTTGTAGGTTCATGCGCTCGGTCGGCAGGCCGGTGATCAGCAGGGTGATCAACGCGATGCTGATGGGCAGGTTGAGAAAGAAGCACCAGCGCCAGTTGATGTTTTCCGTGAGCCAGCCGCCGATCACCGGGCCGAGCAAGGGGCCGAGGATCACGGTCATGCCGAACATCGTGGTGCCGATTGCCAATTGGTGCGGCGGTAGCCGCGTGCGCACGATGCTCTGCGCGGTGGGAATCATCGCACCACCGGCGAAGCCCTGGCCGATGCGCCCGGCGATCATCGCGCCGAGGCTCGCCGACAGGCCGCAGAACATTGAAAACGCGGTGAACATCAAAGCGGTGCCGATCAGGAACCGGCGCAGGCCGAATACTCGTGTCAGCCAGGCGGCCAGGGGGATCATGACTATTTCCGACATCAGGTAACCGGTAGCGATCCAGGTACCTTCGGTGCCGGTGGCCCCGATCTGTCCCTGAATCTGCGGTAATGCCGAGTTGGTGATCGATACGTCCAGCGTCGCCAGCAAGGCGCCCAACGCGCCAGCGGCGACGGCGATCCAGTCCGTCAGCGAGGCGTTGCGCGGTTTCTCGGTGGCTACCTCGGCGATCAGGGCGTCAGCCATGATTGGCGTCCGCGCCGTGGGTGCGGGTGTCTACTTCCACCGTTGCCGACAGGCCGGGCATCAGTGCGATGCGTACATCTTCCGGTATATCCAGGGCGATACGCACCGGCACACGCTGTACGATTTTGGTGAAGTTGCCGGTGGCATTCGACGGCGGTAACAACGCAAATTGTGCGCCGGTGCCAGGCGAGAGACTGTCGATATGCCCCTCCAGCTTACGACCCGGCAGTGCATCCACGTGCACGCTGACGCTTTGGCCTGGGCGCATGTCGCCGATTTGGGTTTCCTTGTAGTTGGCGGTGAGGTAGATCGCACTGATGGGCACCACTGTCAGCAAACGGGTGCCGGGTTGTACGTATTGGCCGACGCGCACGCCACGATCGGCCACCCGGCCATCCAGAGGGCTGCGGATCACCGCGTCATCCACATCCAACTGGCTCTGCGCCTCGCTGGCCTTGGCCACGCCAAGTTGTGCCTGGGCCTGTTTGAGTTGCGCTTGCAGGGTGCCGTAACGCGTTTCGCTGGAGCGCAATGCGGCCTGTTTGGCGGCCACGGTGCTGCGCGCCTGTGCCAGTTGGTTATTGAGTTGGGCCAGACGCTCCTGCGGCTCGGCGCCGGAGCGGGCCAGCGGGGCGTAGCGGGCGACTTCAGTCTGCGCGTGGCGGGCGTCGGCCTGGGCACCTTGCAACTGGGCGCGGGCTTCGGCGATGGTCGAGTCCTGCTGCACCAGGTCGGCCTGGGCCTTGGCGAAGTCGGCCTGACGCGCGGCAATGGTGGCCGTGGCTTCGTCGCTGACCGCCTGATACTTGCGCGCGTCCAGGCGGACCAGCACGTCGCCGCGCTTGATGTTCTGGTTGTCGCTCACCAGGACTTGCGCGACATAGCCGCTGATCTTGGGGGCCACGCTGATACTGTCGGCCTGCAAATAAGCATCGTCGGTGGTCTCGATAAAGCGCCCGGAAAGCCACCACCACGCGGCCCAGCCCAGGCCGACCAGCAACGCGAGGGTCGCGATGCTCAGGAGGATGCGTCGGGCCTTGCCACGCTGGCCATTGACGGTGTCATCAGGAATGACCTGAGGAGAGGGAGGTGCGGCAGACATTGAGGTCACTCCAGATTTATATCAGCTGGAATAAATTCTATTCTTCGCGAATTTTTGTCAACTGGTATATTTTGCTCCGGTAGAGAAAAGGAACGGCACATGGCACGACATAAACCCGCCGCTGAGGGTGGCTATCAGCGTGGTGAAGAAACTCGCGCACGTATCATCGAGGCGGCGATCGTGGTGTTTGGCGAGCGTGGCTACGACCGCGCCTCCACCCGCGACATCGCCACGGCAGCCGGCGTCAACGCCCCGGCGATCCAGTACTATTTCGATGGCAAGGAGGGGGTGTACCTGGAGTGCGTCGAGCATTTGATTACGTTGCTCTGGGGCAAAATGGGCCCCTGCGTGGACGCCGCTGAATGCGCGCTGGGCGATGCGAAGGCTCAAGACAGCACCCTGATCGAAGTGTCGCTGGGCATCCTGGCGACCGTGGTCTCGACGATCCAGGACAGCCCCCAGGCCACGGCCTGGCGCGCCTTTCTCGATCGGCATCAGGCGGGTCTATGCCCTGAAAGCGCGACCATGGCGTTTGAAGATCGCTTCAAGGCGCGTATTGGCCGGGTCATCCGCCAACTGATCGCGCGCCTGGCCGGTTTTCCCGTGGAAGATGAACGCACGGTGATTCACTCCATGGCGCTGTTCACCCAAGGGCTGGCATTTCGGGTACAGAAACCCAAGCTGCTCGAGGCGCTGAAGTGGACGCAAGTGAATCAGAAGGAGATGGAACTGGTGCGGGATGTGGTGTTGATGCAGGCGCGGTTTACGTTGGAGGGGTTGGTCAGGCAGCGTGATTCCTCATCCAGGTCCGCTCCATAGCGTCGAGGCCGGTGATCTTTTGCGGTGTGGCCGTACGGCACCGAAAAAGCCTGATTCTCTCGAGAGCACCTAAGTGTATTCCTCGCTCCGTTCTTAGCTGTACGGGGCGTTCCGTTCGAGAACCCTCTACTGTCGCAGGCATAACAACCGCCAGGATGCCGCGCCATGTTCATGTCTACCAGCCTGCTGTCTGCCTTCGTGCTGTTCGCTTTCGTGTCCTCGATCACCCCGGGCCCCAACAACACCATGTTGCTGGCGTCGGGGGTGAACTTCGGGTTTCGCCGGTCGATGCCGCATGCCCTGGGGATCAGCATTGGCTTCATGGTGCTGGTGATTTCGGTCGGGCTGGGCCTGGGCGAGGTGTTCAAGCTGTTTCCGTGGGCCTACACGGTGTTGCGCTATATGGGCGCGACCTACTTGCTGTATCTGGCGTGGAAGATTGCGACTTCCGCGGGGATGTCCGACAGCAGTGATGAGCAGGGCAAGCCCATGACGTTCCTGGCGGCAGCGGCGTTTCAATGGGTCAACCCCAAGGCATGGATCATGGCGTTGGGCGCGATCACCACCTATACACCGGCCGAGGGTTATATCACCAACGTGCTGGTGATCGCCCTGGTGTTTGCCGTGGTCAACTTGCCCAGCGTGTGTGTCTGGGTGGGCTGTGGCAGCGGCTTGCGCAATGTGTTGCGCGAGCCGCGCTGGTTGCGGTTGTTCAACGGGTTGATGGCTGCGCTGCTGATGGTGTCGTTGTATCCGATGCTCGCGGGCAGTTGATCGGCTTTAAACCGGGGATATGGTCGCCAGCATGCCGATGCCGATGGTCAGCACCAGAAAGCCGAACAGGAAAAGTGCCATCTTGGTCATAACGCCTCCGAAGGGAAGGGGATGGCAGGAACCTGCCTGCCATGCTCGACAAGGGTGTCGGGAGTGAGGCTATTGTCCGCTCGGGGCCGATTTCGATACAGCGGCAGATGCGAAAGAAAAAACCGTATCAGATCACTCTGGGTGTGCAGCGGCGCGGGCTTGCAAAGGGGCCGTGTTTATAAAGATCAGCCCTGCATTCCACGTTTTCGCCGCTTTGACGCACCAATCCTCTAAGATGTCGCCCCAGCACTCAACAATAACAGTGGGCCGACCCTCGATGGAAAGACGCCAGTTCAGCGGTGGTATGAAAGGCAAGAACCTGCGCTACCTCAATGACTCTCCCCAACAGCCGTCGTCGCTCAAGCGCGTCGGCTTTTTGTTGCTTGAACATTTCTCCCTGCCCGCTTTCACCCAGGCCCTCGATACGCTGATCACCGCCAACCTGTTGCGGCCGGAGCTGTTTACGACGCGTACTTTCGGCTTCAGCGATGCCGAGGTGATCAGCGACCTGGGCCTGGTGATCCGCCCCGATGCGCCCCTGCACGCGGCGGTATTGCAGGAGTTGGATCTATTGGTGGTGTGTGGTGGTTTTCGCACCGAACTCAAGGCGGGCGATGAGTTGATACAACTGCTGCGTACCGCCGACGAACTCGGTATCGGCCTCGCCGGCCTGTGGAATGGCGCCTGGTTCCTCGGGCGGGCCGGCCTGCTGGACGGGTACCGCTGCGCCATTCACCCGGAACATCGCCCGGCACTGGCGGAGGTGTCCAAGGCCGCCCAGGTCACCAGCGAGCCCTACGTGATCGACCGCGACCGCCTGACGGCTTCCAGCCCATCGGGGGCCTTCCATATGGCGCTCGACTGGATCAAGGAGCTGCATGGCAAGGCGCTGGTCGAAGGGATCGAAGACATCCTGGCCTTTGAAGAGTCGCGTTATCGTCGGATCAAACCCACCGAGAACGTCTGCGTCAGCGCGCCGTTGCGCGAGGTGGTGAAACTGATGGACGCCAACCTGGAAGAACCCCTCGAGCTCGACCAGCTGGCCGTGTACGCCGGTCGTTCGCGGCGTCAGCTGGAGCGCTTGTTCAAGGAGCAGTTGGGCACCACGCCGCAACGCTATTACATGGAATTGCGCGTGACCGAGGCGCGGCGGTTGCTGCAGCACACCGAGTTGTCCCAAGTCGATGTGCTGGTTGCGTGCGGGTTTGTGTCGCCGAGCCATTTCAGCAAGTGCTACAGCGCCTACTTCGGCTATCGGCCGTCGAAAGAGAAGCGACTGGTCAAGTAGCCCGCGCCAACGCCGCCCAGTGTGGGAGATGTCGAGCTTTAGCGAGGCTTCGATAGGGGCGGCACAATCGATAGAGACGTCACCTGACACACCGCCTTCGCAGCCTCGCTGAAGCTCGACTTTTAGAAACGCTCCAACCGATAGGCTCCCTGAGCCGGTAACCCAGGGTTCAGTGGTTCAGGTTTGAGCAGTTGCACGACCATTTCCGCCGTAACGGCCGCCTGCGTCAGCCCCAGATGCTGATGACCGAACGCAAGCAGCACCTTGCCATCAGCGACGCGATCAATGATCGGCAAAGAGTCGGGCAAAGACGGCCGAAAGCCCATCCAGGGCGTGGCGCCTTGCGTACTCAGGTCCTGGCGAAACAAGCCCTGGCTCAAGCGATGCAATTGCCAGGCGCGCTGCATATTCGGCGGGCGCAGCAGCCCGGCGAATTCCACCGTGCCTGCCAGGCGCAAGCCGCCGAGCATGGGCGTCATGATGAACTTGCGCTCAAAGGAGGTGACTGCGAACGGCAGGCGGTCTTGTTCATGAGGCAGCATCAGGTGATAGCCGCGCTCGGTGTCCAGCGGGACTTTTTTACCGGTCAGCGCAGCGGTAAGCCGGGCCGAATGCGCACCGCAGGCAATCAGCACCTGGCGCGCGGTCAGCACGCCCTGATCCGTCATCAACGAGACGCCATCGGCCTCGACACGCCCATCCACGACGCGCTGCTTGAGAAATTGCACACCCTGGGCCTTGGCGGCCTTGACCAGCTCGCCGACCACGTGAAAAGGGTCGAGAAAGTGGCCGGTGCCTGGAAAAAACAACGCACCCTGGATGCTATTGCTCAATTGCGGCGCCGCCTCGCGCACCGCATCGCCTGACCAGAACGCCACCGCCACATTTTGCTGCTGCATGCGCTCGCGCAATGCCTCAATGGCCGCCTGCGACTCGGCGCGTTCATACACCAGCAACGAGCCGTCTGCACGCAGCAGTTGCGCTTGTTCAATCGACTGCAGCAAGCGCTGCCAGGCCCCGAGGCTGGCCTCATTGAGCGCACGGATGCCCGCCACCGTTTGCCGGTAGCGGGCCGGGCGCAGGTTCAGCAGCAGGCGCGCAAACCAGGGCAGGGCGCGCGGCAGGTATTTCCAGTCCAGGCGCAGTGGGCCCATGGGGTCCATCAGCATGGCCGGCAGGCGTTTGAGGATAGAACTATCGGCAATCGGGAACACCTGCTCGGTCGCCAGGTGCCCGGCATTGCCATAGGAGGCGCCCATGCCCGGGGCCTGCGGGTCGACGACGACCACGCGGTGGCCCTGACGCGCCAATTGCAGGGCACAGGCGACGCCGATAATGCCGGCGCCGACGACCGCGATATCGGCCGTGTTGGAAGCGCCCATGGCTACACCTCTCTCCGGCCGTTGAGCAAGCGCCGCAGCTGCAGCGGATTGGCCTGCTCAAGTGCGTGGGGCAGCAGGCTGTCCGGGAAGTCCTGATAACACACCGGGCGCAGGAAACGCAGGATCGCCGCCGTCCCCACCGAGGTGCTGCGGGCGTCGGAGGTCGCCGGGAACGGGCCACCGTGGACCATGGCGTCGCAGACTTCCACGCCGGTCGGCCAGCCGTTGACCAGCAGGCGCCCGGCTTTGCGTTCAAGCACCGGCAGCAAGGCGCTGGCGCTGGCCAGGTCGTCTGCCTCCAGATGCAGGGTGGCGGTGAGCTGGCCTTCCAGATGCTCGCACACTTGGCGCACTTGCACGTCGTCGGCACACACCACCAGCAGGGCGCTGGCCCCGAAGATCTCCGCTTGCAGGTGCTGGTTGGCGAGAAACGCGTCGGCCTGGGTGATGAACAGATGCGCCTGGCCCTGGTTCGGACCGGTGGCCGGCAACCCCCGGGCGACGACCTGTGCATGTTCCGCCAGTGCACTCACACCGGTGGCATAGGCATTGAAAATGCCGGGTGTGAGCATGGTCTGCGCCGCGCAACATTGCAGTCGCTCGCTCGCGGCACCGATGAAGCGATCCAGCGCCTCGCCTGCGCGGGCAATCAACAAACCGGGGTTGGTACAAAACTGCCCGGCCCCCTGGGTCAACGACGCCACAAAGCCCTCAGCCAACGTGGATGCGCGGGCTTGCAGCGCTGCGGGGAACAGCAGCACCGGATTGATCGAGCTCATCTCGGCGTACACCGGGATGGGTTCGGGCCGCGCCTGCGCCGCCTGGGCCAAGGCCAGACCGCCGCTGCGCGAGCCGGTAAACCCGACGGCCTTGATCCGTGCGTCGGTTACCAGCGCGATCCCTACTTCACGGCCCGAACCGTACAGCAGGGAGAACACGCCCGGCGGCAGACCGCAGGTACTCACCGCCTGGGCTACTGCGCGCCCGACCAGCTCGCTGGTGCCTGGGTGCGCGCCGTGGGCCTTGACGATCACCGGGCATCCCGCCGCCAGCGCCGACGCGGTGTCACCGCCGGCCACGGAAAAGGCCAGCGGGAAATTACTCGCACCGAAAACCGCCACCGGTCCGAGCGGCACCTGGTGTTGACGCAGGTCCGCACGCGGCAGCGGTTGTCGCGCAGGCTCAGCGGTATCCACGCGTACGTCCAGCCATTCACCCGCACGCACGGTGCGCGCGAAGGTGCGCAATTGCCCGCAGGTACGGCCGCGCTCACCCAGGATGCGCTGGGGCGGCAGGCCGGTTTCGGCCACGGCGCGTTCGATCAGTTCGTCGCCGAGCGCCTCGATGTGCTCGGCAATGCTTTCGAGAAAACTCGCACGAACCTCCAGTGAGGTTTCACGAAAGGTGTCGAACGCCGCCCAGGCCAGGGCACAGGCGCGTTCGACGTGCTCGCCACTGCCGCCGTGATAGGCAGGCTCCAGCGGCCTGTTGGTGGCGGGGTTGATGGCCCGGATCGCTTCGCGATTGCCGTAAACGGCGTGCTGTCCGATCAGCATACTGCCCGTCAGAGTCATGGAGTCGTCCTGCAAAAAAGGAAGGGGCCGCCGTGACCCTCACGGCGGCGCGAAAGGCTCAGGCGACGTTCTGTTCAGCCGACCAGTTGGCGTACCACTGGCGGAACAGGGCGTACTGGTTTTCGGCGTAACGGCGTTGAGCGTCACTGAGTACGTCGGTTTCATTGAAGTGCAGGGCGTATTGCCGCTCGCCGTTGAGGACCATCAGGTGCTTGTAATACAGCACCAGGTCACAGCCTTCATCGAACGACGACAACACGCCCAGCGCCGCTTCCAGCTCACGGGCCAGGCGTCGAGCCTTGGCGTCGCCCTTGGCGGCTTGTTTGCTCAGTGCGACCAGTTGCAGCACTTCCCGAGGCAGCGCGTTGCCGATGCCGGTGATGGCGCCGGTGGCGTTGCAGTTGACGAAACCGTGGACTACTTGGGTGTCGACACCCACCATCAGGGTCACGTCATCGTCTTTGGAGGTGATGTTTTCCGCCGCATAACGCAGGTCCGCGCCACCGCCGAATTCCTTGAAGCCGATCAGGTTCGGGTGTTCGCGGCGCAGTTCGAAGAACAGGTCGGCGCGGGTGGCGAAACCGTAGTAAGGGCTGTTGTAGATCACCGCCGGCAGGTTCGGCGCCGCCTTGAGGATCGCCGCAAAGTGAGCCTTCTGCGCGGTGGCGCTGGCACCACGCGACAGCACCCGGGGAATCACCATCAAACCGTGGGCGCCGACCTTGGCCGCATGGGCTGCGTGGGCCACCGCTTCACGGCTGTTCACTGCGCCGGTGCCGACAATCGTCGGTACCCCGGCCGCTACCAGGCGTGCCACACCTTCCTGGCGTTCGGCTTCGGTGAGCAACGGCCAGTCGCCCATCGAGCCGCAATACACCACGGCGCTCATGCCGATATCGATCAGTTCGCGGCCTTTGGCAACCAGCGCATCGAAATCCGGTTTGCGTTCTGTAGTGCACGGGGTCATCAGGGCGGGGATGCAACCGGTGAAGATATTGTCGCTCATTGTTTTAGCTCCGTTCAGTTGAAGAGGCGGGGGGCTCAGATGCCCCAGGCAAAAGGGTCCTGCGCGTCGATCAGCAAGGTGCTGTCGGCGGTCATATAGGCGCGGCCGGTAATGAAGGGGCGCACGTGTTCGCCGTCCCGTTCATAACGGCCTTCGAATTGGCTGCCGGTGATGCTGGCTTGCACCCAGGTTTCACCCTCGGCGAGTTTTCCATCAGCGGCCAGGCACGCGAGTTTGGCGCTGGTGCCGGTGCCGCAAGGCGAGCGGTCGTAAGCGCCGCCGGGGCACATCACGAAGTTGCGGCTGTCGGCCTGGGCGTCATCGGCGAACAGCTCGATATGGTCGATCACGGCACCGTCTGCGCCAGAAATGCCCTGGGTGCGCAGCGCCTTGAGCAGCGTCCGGGTGTAGTCACTCAGGGCGTCGACGTTATCCATCTGCAACGTCTGGCCGTGGTCCGACACCAGGAAAAACCAGTTGCCGCCCCAGGCGATATCGCCCTGCACCACGCCATGCCCAGGCACCTGCACCGACACGGCTTGGCGATAACGATAGGCCGGCACGTTGCGCAGGGTCACGGCACCGTCGGCGTGCAGCGTGGCGGCGACCGGGCCGACTGGCGTGTCGATGTGGTGGACGCCGGGTGCGATATCGCCCAGGTGGTACAGCGAGGCCACCAGGCCGATGGTGCCGTGGCCGCACATGCCGAGGTAGCCGGCGTTATTGAAGAAGATCACCCCGCAGGTCGCGCCGGGTGTGATCGGCGCGCAGTACAGCGCGCCGACCAGCACATCATTGCCACGCGGTTCGAGCAGGCAGGCGCGGCGCCATTGGTCGTGATGGGTGCGCAGATAGTCGAGTTTTTCGGCGAGGGTATCGCCGACCAGTTCAGGAAAGCCGTCCATGACCAGGCGTGTGGGTTCGCCGCCGGTGTGGGAGTCGATAACGTGCAACCGTTTCATAAAACGCTCCATCAAGGGGTAGCCGGGGACAGGGGGGCGCTGTAGTGCGTGGCGCTGACGGCTTCGCTTTCGTCGTCTTCGTTTTCCAGGCGCACGAGGTGCGCAGGCACGCCGGTGGCGGCGCCCCAGTAATAAATCCCCAGGGCGCACGCCGCGACGACCAGCGTGTCGAATGGATGACTGAGCACGCCGATGCCACCGAAACTGCCGAGCTTGGAGAGCAGGATGGTCACCGCGTAGAAACCGATCAGCCAGGCCGACGAGCGCACTTGCTGCTGCAGGTTCAGGTGCGCAGTCGGCACCCACCGGGCACACAGCAGGTACACCGCAAACATCAGGATTTGCAGGCCGAGCAGCCAGGACACGGTGCTCCAGCCGGACCAGTACACGATCAGTGCGGCAATGATGAACGACAGCGGGCCGAGCACCGCCATGCCCTTGACGCGGAACGGGCGCAGCATGTGCGGCGCATTGCGGCGCAGCGCGGCGACGGTCACCGGGGCTACCGCGTAACTGAGGATCAGGGCGGCGGAGACTACATTGATCAGCGCTTCCCAGGAGGGGAACGGCAGGGTCCAGAACACCGACAAGCCAAAGGTCAGCCACAGCGCCGGGCGTGGGATGCCGGACTTTTCATCAATGCGGGTGAAGACCTTGAAGAAGGTGCCGGTCTGCGCCCAGCCGTACACCACACGCGGCGTGGCATTCATGTAGATATTGCCGCAGCCGCTGGGGGAGATCACCGCGTCGGCCACCACCAGGTACGCCAGCCAACCCACACCCAGCGCCAGGGCGATGTCGCGATACGGCAGGGCGAGTTCCTTGCTGATTCCGGCCCAGCCGTCGGCGAGCATTTGCGTCGGCACACCCCCGAGGAAGGCGGTTTGCAGCAACACGTAGATTGCGGTGGACAGCAACACCGAAAGGATCAGTGCAATCGGAATCGTGCGTTGCGGGTTCTTCACTTCACTGGCCACCGAGATGATCGGCGTCAGGCCCAGGTACGCGAAAATCACACCGCCGGCCGACACGGCCATTTCAATCCCCGAAAGACCAAAGGGCGCGAAGCCATGCACCTGGAAATTCTCCGGCTTGAAGAAGGTGAACAGTACGCCGATCACCAGCAGCGGCACGATGAACTTGAACACGCTCACCAGGTTATTGGCGATGGCGAAGGTTTTCACGCTGCGGTAGTTGAGGATGAAAAACAGGCACAGCAGGGCAAACTGCACCAGCCAACCGAGGGTGGTCGGGTCGCTGGAACCGGCTTGGGTCAGCTCGGGAAACCAGGCCGCCGCATATTGGCGCGAGGCAACCACTTCAATCGCCACCAGGCTGGAAAACGCGATCAGCGTGATAAAACCCATCAAGTAGCCGAGCAGTGGGCCGTGGGAATACACCGGGTAGCGCACCACACCCCCGGCTCGGGGCAGGGCGGCGCCGAGTTCGCAGTACACAATGCCCAACAGCAGCACCGCGAAGCCACCCAGCAACCAGGAGAAAATCCCTGCGGGGCCGGCGATTGCAGACACGTGGCTGGCCGCAAACAACCAGCCCGAACCGAAGATGGCGCCCAGCCCGATAAAGGTGAGGTCCATCAGTGAAAGTTGTTTCTTGAACTTGCCTTGAGCAGACATGGCGGCGCCTTCTTGTGAGTTATTGGATAGGCATGCAGTGGCGCTATCCTGAACGCATCAAAGGGGGCGGCGATTGATGTTTTACGCGGATGTGAATGACGAATTCGGCACAATTTGCCGCGCTCGACAGGCGTGCGAACATGGCGCAATCTGCTCGGCGTCAAAGCCCAAACGAGCGGTTGAAATCATGATGCAGAGCGCGTTTACGGCCCTTCTCCAGGGGGCACGCCCACACAGCATCGAGCAGCTACTGGCGGGTATGGCGCAGCTGTTGCCGATGCTGGACGTGATCCCCAATGCCGCGATTTTCATCAAGGATGTCGACGCCCGTTACCTACTCGCCAACCACACGCTGGTGCAACGTTGCGGCCTCAAACAGCTGCAGCCGCTGTTGGGCAAGACCAGCGCCGAAGTGTTTCCGGCGCAGTTGGGGCCGGGTTACACCGAGCAGGATCGGCGCGTGCTGGAGCAAGGGTATGTGCTGGAGGATCAGCTTGAACTGCACCTGTATGGCACTCGCGAGCCGGGCTGGTGCCTGACCCATAAATGGCCCTTGTATAACCACAAAAACCAGATCATCGGCTTGGCGGGCATTTCGGTTGACCTGCAGTCGGCCAGCGAAAAACATCCGGCCTATCAGCGCCTGGCCGCTGTGGACGAGTATATCCGGCACAACTTCAATCGACGTGTCACCCTCGGTGAGTTGACGCGCATTGCCGGCATTTCCGTGGCGCAGCTGGAGCGTTATTGCAAGCGTGTCTTCCACCTCACGCCGCGCCAGATGATCCAGAAGGTGCGCTTGGAGAACGCCCATCGGCTGCTGCATACCGAACTGCCGATCACCGATGTGGCATTGCAGTGCGGCTATACCGACCACAGTGCGTTTACCCGGCAGTTCAAGGCGTCGACCGGGTTCACCCCGCGCCAATATCGGCAGTTGGAATAGTTAGCGCCAACGCAATGCAACGAATGACCGCCGTTGACCCTCCTATGCTTACCAATACCCTTTCACCACACAGGTATCAGGCTTATGACGGCGGTAGACAACGATCATGTGAACTGGCTGGTTGAGCAATCGATGCTGCACGCGGCACGCCAGCGGGCCAAGCTGTATTCCGGGCAGGGGCGCTTGTGGCAGCAGCCCTACGCGCAGACCCGGCCCCGTGATGCGTCAGCGTTGTCGTCTGTGTGGTTTACCGCGTACCCGGCGTCTATCGTGACCCGTGAAGGCGGCACGGTGCTGGAGGCGTTGGGGGATGAAAGCCTGTGGCACGCGCTGTCCAAGATCGGTATTCAGGGGATTCACAACGGCCCGCTGAAAAAATCCGGCGGGCTTTCCGGTACCCGGCATACGCCGACCATCGACGGCAATTTCGACCGCATCAGCTTTGAAATCGACCCGGAGTTGGGCACCGACGCGCAGTTGCAAGCGTTGACGCGCATGGCCGCAGCGCACAACGCGGTGGTCATCGATGACGTCATCCCCTCGCACACCGGCAAAGGCGCGGATTTTCGCCTGGCCGAGATGGCCTACGAAGACTATCCCGGCCTTTACCACATGGTGGAAATCCGCGAGGAAGACTGGCCGTTGCTGCCTGAAGTCGCCTCGGGCCGCGATGCGCAGAACCTCAGCCCGACCCAGGTCGACGCCTTGCGCGACAAGCATTACATCGTCGGCCAGCTGCAACGGGTGATCTTCTTCGAACCGGGAGTCAAGGAAACCGACTGGAGCGCAACGCCCGTAGTGCAAGGCGTGGACGGCAAGCCGCGGCGCTGGGTGTACTTGCATTACTTCAAGGAGGGGCAGCCCTCGCTCAACTGGCTGGACCCTTCGTTCGCCGCGCAACAAATGATCATCGGTGACGCCTTGCATGCCATCGATGTGATGGGCTCCAAGATCCTGCGCCTGGACGCCAATGGCTTCCTGGGTGTGGAGCGCAAGCTTGATGGCACGGCCTGGTCGGAAAGCCATCCGCTGGCCGTTACCGGCAATCAGTTGCTGGGCGGGGCGATTCGCAAGGCGGGCGGCTTCAGCTTCCAGGAGCTGAACCTGACCGTGGACGATATCGCCGCCATGTCCCACGGCGGCGCGGACCTTTCCTATGACTTCATCACCCGGCCGGCCTACCAGCATGCCTTGCTGGTGGGAGACACGGAGTTTTTGCGCTTGATGCTGCGCGAGATGCACAGCCAGGGCATCGACCCCGGTTCGTTGATCCACGCGCTACAGAATCACGATGAACTGACCCTGGAGCTGGTGCATTTCTGGACCCTGCACGCCCATGACACTTATCTCTATCAAGGCCAGACCTTCCCCGGCAATATCCTGCGCGAACACATCCGCGAGCAGATGTACGAACGCCTGGCCGGCGAACAGGCGGCGTATAACCTCAAGTTCGTGACCAACGGGGTGTCCTGCACCACGGCGAGCATCATCACGGCCGCCCTGGGCATTCGTGATCTTGAGGCGATCACCGCTGCCGATATCCGGCAGATCCGCCAGATACATCTGCTGCTGGCGATGTACAACGCGATGCAACCTGGGGTGTTCGCCTTGTCCGGTTGGGACCTGGTGGGCGCGCTGCCGTTGGCGGCGCAGGAGGTGGCGCACCTGATGGCCGATGGCGACACACGCTGGATCCATCGCGGGGCCTACGACCTGGTGGACCTGAACCCGCAGGCCGAGCTGTCGGCGGGGCAAATGCCGCGCGCGCGAACCTTGTACGGCAATCTCAATGAACAGTTGCAGGACCCCGAATCGTTTGCCTCGCAACTGCAAAAGATCCTCGCGGTGCGCCGCGCCTATGACATTGCGGTCAGCCGCCAGATCCTGGTGCCGGACGTCGAGCATCCGGGCTTGCTGGTCATGGTTCACGAATTGCCGGCGGGCAAGGGCACCCAAATCACAGCGCTCAACTTCGGCGCCACGCCGATTACCGAAACCTTGCACCTGCCGGATATCGCGCCAGGGCCGGTGGTCGACATCATCAACGAACGGGTTGAGGGCGACCTGACCGCCGAGGGGGAATTCACCCTCACGCTGGATGCCTATGAAGGCCTGGCGCTGCGGGTGGTCAGCCATTCTCCGATGCTTTGAGTGCCGTCAGAAACGCGCTGTGTTTGAGGGTTTGGGAAAACATCGGTAGCGTGAAGTGCTCGGCCGCGTGCTGTTGTTCATCGCTGAATGTGGCCGTGCAGTCGGTGAGGGTGATCACGTCGTAGCCTTTTTCGTAACCCGATCGAACCGTGCCTTCGACGCAGCAATTGGTCAGGAACCCCGCGACCACCAGGTTCTGGATGCCGTTGTTACGCAGCACCAGGTCCAGGCCGGTGCTGGCGAACGCGTCCAGCCCACGCTTGCCTTCGACCAGGATGTCGGCAGGGTCCCGGCTCAGGGCGTCGCTGATCTCGGCGCCCCAACTCCCGGCCCGGAAGGCGCCGGCGTCGACGACACCTTTGAGAATCCCGTAGGCGCGCAAGGTCAGCTCAGGGTAGCCGACGGCAAACTGGATCGGCATATGGATGATGGTCACGCCGAGCTTGCGCGCCTGCTCAATGGTGGTGGCAGTGTTGGCCAGCATGTTGGAGGTTTGCATCACGTCTTTCACGGCGTCGTGGAACACGCCACCGGACGTGGTGAAGTCGTTCTGGAATTCGATCAAGACGATTGCTGTTTTGTGGGCCTGCATGGTGTTTCTCCTGATGCGGGGTAATGGGGTCCGCTTAATCGTAGGCGATACGTGTCGTCGCCGCTGTTTCTCGTGACACGCTTGGCAGGCAGTCGCTCATGACCCAGCGGCCCGCATGGCGCCCATTCATTTGGCATCGTGGAAAATAATGCCGAGGGTTCTGCGTTCTCCGTAATGCAGGCGGCTGACCCCGTGGCGGACATTCACGCGGCAAAACCCTCGGGTTGAGCGCGCCGGTCGGCTGTTCACTGCGAAAATCAACGCCTGGCCCTGTTCAAGCGCGATAACCTCGGCCTGGCCGGGCTGGTTGGCGCGGGTCTGGGTGAGGACGAACTCGCCCCCGTCGAAATCCAGCCCCGGTTGATCCAGCAGAAATACGACCTGAAAAGGAAACACCTGCTCGCCATACAGGTCCTGGTGCAGGCAGGTGTAGTCATTTGCCCGATAACGCAGCATCAGCGGCGTGGGCCTGCATTGGCCCGCCTGATGACAAACGGCTTTGAAGGCGCTGTGGGTTTCGGGAAACCGTTGGCGGACGTTCAATGCCGAGTGCCAGCGGTTGGCGATGGGCGCCAGGTGGCTGTACAGCCGAGTTCGCAGGTCTTCGACGATGGGGGGCAGGGGATAACGAAAGTACTGGTATTCACCTCGCCCGAAGGCATGACGCTCCATGACGACGCGGCTGCGAAAGTGCTCGCTGTTCGAGTACAGCGCCGCCAGCTCCAGACAGGTCTGGCGAGTGAGCAAGGGTGGCAGTCGCGCAAACCCGTGGGTCATCAGTGCGGCTTCGATTATCCGCCAATCCAGCTCTTCCAGGCTGGCCCCAGGGGCACCCGGGCTATCGAGCATCAGCTCATTTTGACGATTCATTGTGTTTCCATCGCTGATATTCGGCAGGCATGCAGATGGCGCAAGGGCGATAGCCGGCGGCGATTGCGCCGGACTCGTCGAGGAAAAATACGCGGTTTTTCACATAGCCCCCGCGCGCGATCGCTTGCAGCGCCGCTCGGCAATCGAGCGTGCCGTAACGTTTGCCCGTTCGGTGGCCGCCCAGCGTGCCCGGTCGAGTGCTGGGGCAGGGTTGGCCTGCTCGGCTCAATAGCATCCAGACACGCTCGTTATCCATGGACTCGCTCCGATGTGCCGTGAAAGTTCAGGAAAAACCCAACCCGTTCGCCGCTTCGAACCCGGCTGATAGCGCGTTTCATCGTGACGCGGTAGTAGCCCTTGCGGCCTTTGAAGGGCCGGTGCGCCGTGGTGATGATTGCGAGATCACCCAGCCGCAGGGGCACCACCATCGGGCGTGACTGCATCCTCGGTCGCTGCTCGATCAGCACCAACTCACCACCGGTGAAGTCCTGGCCTGGAGAGGACAGCAGGGCGGTCAACTGAAACGCAAACCCCCTTTCGTCATCGATGGCCTGCCCAAGCGCCAGAGACTCGCCTTCACGCAAGCACATCAGCGGCGAGGAGGGTTGCCGCTGATCGGTTGAGCGTTGGAGCGGGAGGCCGTAGGGCCGTCCGGCGATCAGGTTCCATTGGTTTGCGATCTGTGCCAGCGGCGCATAAAACTCCTGCCTGAGGCTGTTCAGCAGTGCCGGGAGCTGTTCACGCACCCTGTTGAGTGGGCCCAGGAAACCCGGCAGCACGGCGAAGCCTTGCTGGTCGAGCTCCACGCGGATACTTTGCCAATCCACGGTGTCGATTCGGTTCATGCGGGCTTCCTGCGTTCGATGGCCATTACCGGTGTCGCGGCCGTAAACACAGCGTAGGGAACCCGTTGAGTGGCTGAAACTCCGGTTCTTGCGGTGGAACTTCAAGCGCTGTTTAATCAAGCGCACCTGTGCCCCACGTGGGCACGTTCAGATTCCGGGAGAGCATGGATGCAATCGCTGCCTGTCGCTGCGTCAATCGTTGGGGATTCACTTGAGCTGCGTCCACTGGCGCCCGGGGATTTTGACGCGCTGTATAACGTCGCATCCGACCCTTTGATCTGGGCACAGCACCCCAGCCCTACGCGTTATCAGGAAACGGTCTTTCGCGAATGGTTCAAGGAAGCCCTGACGTCGAACAGCGTGTTGGTGGTGATCGACCGTTCAAGCGGCAAGGTCGTGGGCAGTTCGCGCTATTACGAATTCAGCGAGAAGACCTGTGAGGTTGCTATCGGCTACACCTTTCTGGCCCGAGAAAAGTGGGGCGGCGGGGCGAACGCAGAACTCAAGCGCCTGATGCTCGAGCATGCCTTCCAGTGGGTCGACACGGTCTGGTTTCACATCGCGGCGCAAAATATCCGTTCGCAACGGGCCATGGAGAAAATCGGCGGGAAGTTCTCCCACTCGTCGATCAAACAGCTGGCCGTCGGCACGCAGGAAAACTTCTTTTACAAGGTCGAACGCGCCACGTTCGCGCATCGGCACTCGGTGAGCGATACCTGAACTCAGGCCGGGTTTGTCTGCTCAGCCAGCGCCAGTACCTGGCCGCGGAAAACGCTGACGATCGGGCGCAGGTCCACCTTGTGCCAGGCGGCCCAGAGCCTGACGCAGGGCCTGAACCAATCCAGCTCGCGCAGCACCACCGTCGGGCCTGCGCTGGTGGCCAGGCTGCTTTGCACCATGGCCAGGCCAAGTCCGGCGGACACCAGCCCGAGCACGCTCAAGGGGTCGGTCGCCTCCAGCGACAGCCGTGGGACGAAGCCGGCATCGGCGCACCGGGCGATGAAGTCGTCGCGTTTATTGATCGAGTCGGGTTGGCTGCCGGTGATGATCCATTCCTGTTCATGCAGGTCGGCGGGGGTGAGTTCGAGCTTGGCCGCCAGCGGGTGTTCGGTCGGGATCGCCAGCAGCATGGGGTCGTTCAGCACAGGGCGGGCTAGCAGGTCGGGGTCGTTGTCCGGCGGGGGCTCGCAGACCAGCGCGATGTCCAGGCTGCGTTGGCGCAGACCTTCAAATTGCTCGCGTGGTGTCATGTTGTAGAGGGCAATATGGATCTGTGGGCGCTCGGCGCGGATCGCCCGCACCGCGCCTGGCAACACGCCGGCATGGATGGCGTGGTTGACGTAGCCGATGCACAGGCCGCCTTCCTCGCCACGCCCCAGGCGCTTGCCCAGGGACTCCAGGCGCTCGGCGTGCTTGAGCAGGCCGCGCGCCTCGGACAGGAAGGTGCGCCCGTCAGCGGTGAGGAACAGCCGCTGGTTACGCCGTTCGAACAAGGCCAGGCCCAGGTGATCTTCAAGCTGGGCGATCTGCCGGCTCAGAGGCGATTGGGAAATGTGCAGTTGTTCCGCTGCGCGGCCGACGTTTTCGCATTCCGCGACGGCGACGAAGTAGCGCAGCTGACGTAGATCTTGCATGGTAGCTCCTGGTAATTGCCTTACCTTTTACTCGGGTGTTCCAGGCTTGACCAGCCGCTGACTGCAAAGACGCCGCCCGTGCGCAACGCGTCGGGCGGCCCTGCAACGCAATGGCCTCACACCTGCGGCACAGGCGCCAGGGCGTTGATCAGTCCTTGTTGGCGCAGGTTGTTCCAAAACGCGGCGGGGATCCGCGCACTCAGGGCCGCATGGTCCTCGTTGGCGTGCAGCGGTCGTGTGGCTCCGGGGATCACCGAAATCACGGCCGGGTGGGCCAGCGCAAACTGCAGGGCTGCGGACTTGACGTCGACGCCGTGGGTACGCGCAATTTCACCCATGCGCTTGAGCTTGTGCAGCACCGACGGAGTCGCCTTCTGGTATTCAAAGTGCTCGCCACCCGCCGTCACACCCGAGCTGTACGGGCCGCCGACAACAATGCCGACACCTTGCTCCAGCGCTTGCGGCATCACGCGTTGCAGGGCGCGGTCGTGGTCCAGCAGCGAGTAACGGCCGGCCAGCAAGAAACCATCGGGTTGCGGCTCGCTCAGGTCCAGGGTCAACTCGATCGGCTCGACACGGTTCACACCCAGGCCCCAAGCCTTGATCACGCCTTCTTCACGCAGGCGAGTCAGCACGCGGAAAGCACCTTTGCGCGCGGTCTCGAAGCGCTCCAGCCATTCGTCGCCGTAGAAGTCCTGGGCGATGTCGTGAATCCAGACAATGTCCAGGCGATCGGTCTTCAGGCGGCGCAAGCTGCCCTCGATGGAACGCAGGGTGGCGTCGGCGCTGTAGTCATTGACGATGCGGTTGCGGTTGCCGTGTTCGAACAGGCCGCTCTTTTCGCCCAGTTCACGGCTGCTCGGGTCTTCCAGTTCATCAAGGATGATCCGCCCGACTTTGCTGCTCAGCACATATTCGTCGCGAGGGCGGCCCACCAGGGCTTCACCCAACCGCGATTCAGCAAGGCCGGCACCGTAGAACGGTGCGGTGTCGAAGTAACGCACGCCATTGTCCCAGGCGGCATCGACCGTGGCTTGCACCTCGGCCTGTGGCACATTGCGGAACATATTGCCCAGTGGCGCGGTGCCGAAACCCAGCGGGTTGGCGATAAGGGATTTGAGGCTCATCTGTATTTTCCTGGCAAGGGGAGCTAGTCGTGAACTCCGATGGCGGCAATCCTATGCCGCTGCTTGCAAGACCGTCCAAGTCATAATTCGACAGACTTCAGACCTTCCGTGCATATCTATCTTGCGTCAACCGGCTCAAGCTTGATCTCGATCAGGTGACCGCCCCGGTTCTCCCTCTACTCTGGCGTCTCCATCAAAGGCCAGGGAAGGCTGAATGAATGCCACTGGCCGCGCATTCTCAAGGAAGAGTCCGTCATGCGATCAATGAAGATCATCTTGTTGTCATCGGCGTTCAACGGTTTGACCCAGCGCGCCTGGTTGGACCTGCGCCTATCAGGTTACGACCCCAGCGTGGTGTTGTTTACGGATGAGGCCACGGTGTGCCGACAAATCGAGGCATCGGCGGCCGATCTGGTGATCTGTCCGTTTCTCAAGGACCGCGTACCGGAGCAACTGTGGAGCAACCCGGATCGCCCGATTGTGATCATTCATCCGGGCATCGTCGGTGACCGTGGCGCCAGCGCGCTGGACTGGGCCATCACCAAGCAGGTCGGCCGTTGGGGCGTTACGGCGCTGCAGGCGGTCGAAGAAATGGATGCGGGGCCGGTCTGGTCGACGTTTGAATTCGACATGCCCGCCGATGTGCGCAAATCCGAGTTGTACAACGGTGCGGTGAGTGACGCGGCAATCTATTGCATTCGCGACGTGGTGGAAAAATTCGCCGGCGGTTTCGTCCCCACGCCGCTCGATTACACGCAACCCAGCGTCGTCGGGCGTTTGCAGCCGAATATGAAGCAGATCGACCGTGCCTTCAGCTGGCATGACTGCGCACGGTTCATCAAGCGCAGCATCGACGCCGCCGACGGGCAGCCGGGTGTGTTGGCGAGTCTCGCGGGTGGGCAGTATTACCTGTACGACGCGCACCTGGATGCGCGTTGCGGCCTGCCGGGAGAGATCCTGGCGGTTCAGGACGACGCGGTGCTGGTGGCCGCCGGTGATCGGAGCGTGTGGATCGGTTCGCTCAAACGCAAGGCCCAGCCAGGGGAGGAAACCTTCAAGCTGCCGGCACGCCAGGTGCTGGCCGGCCTGTTGAGGGATGTTCCGGTGCTGGACAGTTCAATCGCCAACCAAGGGGCTGATGAGTCGGCCTATCAACCGATTCGTTATCGCGAGTTCGGCCACGTTGGCGAACTGACTTTCGAGTTCTACAACGGCGCCATGAGCACCGAACAATGCGTGCGGCTGGTGGCTGCGCTGCGTTGGGCCAAGGCGCGGGACACCCAGGTGCTGTTGATCAAGGGCGGGCGCGGGAGCTTTTCCAACGGTGTACACCTCAACGTCATCCAGGCCGCGCCCGTGCCGGGGCTGGAGGCCTGGGCCAATATCCAGGCGATCGACGATGTGTGCCAGGAGTTGCTGACGGCCCGGCAGCTGGTGGTCAGTGGCCTGACCGGCAGCGCAGGGGCGGGCGGCGTGATGCTGGCGCTGGCGGCCGACATCGTGTTCGCCCGTGCAGGTGTCGTGTTGAACCCGCATTACAAGACCATGGGCCTCTACGGCTCCGAGTACTGGACCTACAGCCTGCCTCGCGCCGTCGGCAGTGAGCTTGCCTACAAACTCACCGAAGAATGCCTGCCGATCAGCGCCGTGCAGGCACGGCAGTGGGGGATGGTCCAGGACATCGGCCCACGTTGCCCGCAGGAGTTCGGCCGCTGGTTGGCGCAAGAAGCGCAACGTACGTTGACTGATGGAAAGTACGCAGCGCATCGCGCACGCAAAGCCGATAAGGACTTCGCACAGATTGAGCGTTGCCGTGACCACGAACTGGCCCAGATGCAGTTGGACATGGTGCACAACCGCCAGCAGTTTGCCGAGAAGTGCCGCAACTTTGTGTTCAAGCGCAAGAGCTGCCAGACACCGCAGCGTTTGATTGCGGCATGGGCTATGTCGCGTGAGAGCGTGTTGGTCGCCTGACGGCGCCGTTGTGCTCGGCATCGTGTCGCGAGGTCGTAGGCTCAAGCACTCTGAAAAAGGGAATTTGGGCGGGACGGTACGGTCCTACGATTTCAAATGTTGCTTGGAGGCGCGCGATGCCACACAAGAACCTTCGGGTAGACGATAACGTTTCTGCAGATATTTCTGATCATCCAAAAGACATCTTTTTTGCTGCAGTCGAAACGACTCGTATGCCGATGATCGTCACCGACCCCAATGCGCCGGACAACCCGATCATCTTCGCCAACCAGGCGTTTCTGGAAATGACCGGTTACGCGCATGATGAGATTGTCGGGAAAAATTGCCGCTTTCTCCAAGGCGTCGAGACCGATAGAGAAGTGGTGAATTCCATCAGGGACGCGGTAAAAAACAAGCAGGAGTTTTCGACCGAAGTTCTTAACTATAAGAAAGATGGAAGCAGTTTCTGGAATGCGCTTTTCATCTCGCCTATTCAAAATGAAAAAGGCGATGTGATTTATTTTTTTGCATCGCAGTTAGATGTAAGCCGTCGCCGTGATGCTGAGGAAGGTTTGAGGCAGGCTCAGAAGATGGAGGCGCTGGGTCAGTTGACGGGCGGCATCGCGCATGACTTCAACAATCTGCTGCAGGTGATCGGTGGCTACGTCGACTTGATCGGCAGCGCCGTCGACAAACCTGAGCCGAGCCTGGAAAGAATCAAGAGAAGCGCCTTCCATGCCAAATCTGCGGTGGAAAAAGCCAGCACGCTGACAAAGCAACTGTTGGCGTTTTCCCGAAAGCAGAAACTACAGGGCCGCGTCCTGAATTTAAATACGCTCGTTCACTTGGTTGAGCCTTTAATAGAGCGGACATTCGGCAACGCAGTGAAAGTGGAATCCGACCTTGATGGCTCGTTGAAAAACTGCCGGATTGATCCCACTCAGGCCGAGATGGCACTGCTCAACATTTTCATCAATGCCCGGGATGCGTTGATCGGGCGACATGAACCGAAAGTGTTCATTGAGACGCGAAATGTCCTGATCAAGGACTTGGCGACGTCCTATGACGGCTTGCTGCCGGGCGCCTACGTGAGCATCTCCGTTACCGACAACGGCGTAGGCATGTCCGCGGCCATCCGTGATCGCGTGATGGACCCATTCTTTACCACCAAGGATGAGGGCAAGGGCTCGGGCCTGGGCCTGTCGATGGTATATGGATTTGCCAAACAGTCCGGCGGGGCCGCCCGGATCTACTCGGAGGAGGGCATTGGTACGACGCTGCGTCTGTACTTTCCAGTGGACAGTGCGTCGGTATCTCCCGATGAGCTCAGGCTTAAATCCGATAACCAGGATGGCACCGAAAGGGTCTTGATTGTCGAGGACCGCCCGGATGTCGCAGAACTCGCCAAGATGGTGCTTGAGGACTACGGCTACATCACTGAAATATCGCTCAATGCGCGCGAAGCGCTGAAACGATACGAAGCGGGTGAACAGTATGACCTGCTCTTCACCGATCTGATCATGCCCGGAAGCATGAATGGGGTCATGTTGGCGAGAGAGGTCAGAAGACGCATCCCAAGCACCAAGGTGCTACTGACCACCGGCTATGCAGAGAACTCCATTGAGCGTACGGACGTTGGCGGATCAGAGTTCGAGGTGATCTCCAAGCCGTATCTGCCACATGACCTTGCGCGTAAGGTCAGGCAGATCCTTGATTCGCCGGGGGGGCTTTAGTTTTTCATAAGCAGAAAAAAGATAAGGGCCTGCATGAAATTCATCATGCAAGCCCTTGATATCTATGGTGCCCGAACCCGGAATCGAACCGGGACGCCCTTACGAGCGGGGGATTTTAAGTCCCATGCGTCTACCAGTTTCGCCATTCGGGCGGTAGCGCGGTGTAACAGGGTTGGGAATATATAGAGCCTGGCTCGTTGGTGCAAGGTTCTTGCCTAAAAGCCGGGTTAAAAAAGCTTGTGAGATCAGTAGTCTACAACGCCCGACCAGACCCTTTTCGAGTTTCCCCTGGGGCGGGAACAAGATGCTGAAAGTGCAGTCATAGCGATATGCCATCCCGGCATTCTGGAAAGGAATCAGTTGATGTTCAGTGCGCGTAAGCCTTCTTGGATGATTGCTGTCAGTGTAATCGGGTTGTTGGCGGTGGGTAGCGTAGGCACAGCGCAGGCGGGGGATGAGTTTGAATGGAGCGGATTCAGTTCCTCGCCGGGTGACAGGCTTGCGACCAGTTCCGCGGGGGCCGGTCAGCAGCAAGTATTGGCGGCGAGCAATTTTACGGTGAACGATATTGAGCGCTTGCAGAGTAATCAGAAAAGCCACGAGGAAGAGCTTCAGCGTTTGAAAAGCAAACTGGACGAACAGGCGCGCTATTTCGAAGAGTTCAAGCGTAAGGATGGCTCAAGCTCCAGCGCCAGTGACAGCCAGTTGGCTGATTTGAAGCACATGGTCGCGGATCAGAAGAACACCATCGACAAGCTCAAAAGCGAAGTGGAGGACCTGAAGCGCAATTCCAGCTCCAGTTCGAGTTCCAGCTCCAGTGAGCTGTCGCGGCTCAAGGACGATGCCCAGGATCAGAAACGTAGCCTTGAAGACCAGAAGCGCAGCATTGAAGATCTGAAACACACGGTCGACACCCTGGCCAGCAAGGTGAAGTGACGCCTGCCGGCGCTTGCTTCAGTCGCTGGCAATGTGCGAAGCGGCATTGCTGGCGACATGGCGTGCGGTGTTCTCAGCGTTCGGTTCACGCTACCCTGTGGCGTCCACAATCATGAAAAGGAATGAATGATGAGCGTCGTACACCAGCCGCTGGAGGGCAGTTGCCGCTGTAACCGGGTGCGCTTCAGTGTCAGTTTGCCCGAGGTGATCACCATGGCCTGCCATTGCCGTGGTTGCCAGAAAATGACCTCCAGCGCGTTTTCCCTCAGCGCCTTGATTCCCGCCGCTGGGTTTACCATCACCCAAGGCTGCCCGGTCATCGGCGGGCTGCAGGGTGTGGACCGCCACTATTGCTGCCCGCATTGCATGAGTTGGCTGTTTACCCGGCCCCACGGCATCGACGAGTTCGTCAATGTGCGCGCCACGTTGCTCGATAACGCCAGCGACTATGTACCTTTCATGGAAACCTGGACCCGCGAAAAACTGCCCTGGGCCTCCACCCCCGCCGTCGAAAGCTTTGCACAATTGCCTGAACCCGAGGACTTCCCGCGCCTGTTGCAGGCTTACGCCGAGTTTGTCTCAGTCAATCAACGCCAATAGATCCGTAACACCTACGTCCACGCCTGCCTGGCTCAGCAGCGTGGTGGCCTGGCCCCGGTGATGGGTCTGGTGATTGAAAAAGTGCACCAGCAAGCCAAAGAACGGCTTGCTGGCCCCCACGCCGCGCATGTTGGAGTACTGCAGGCGATGATCCAGGTCAGGCTCGCGCAAGGTGTTGACCCAATCGAGTATCAACTGATCCAGCCAGGCGCGTCGGGCAGAAAGCTCACGAATATCGGCGAACGCCAGTTGCTTGAGGTCGGTGGGTGTTGCGATTGAACTCAAGGGTGCCAGCGCCGCAAAGCCTGCCGGGTGTTGGGCAAAGCGTTTGAGCCACACCGTATCGCCCAGTGCAAGGTGGTTCAGGGTGCCGAGGATCGAGCCGAAGAACGCCTGCCGGTCTGCGCTCAACGCGGCGTCCGGCAATTGGCCGGCAGCAGCATAGACCTTCTGGTTCATCCACTGGTTGTAGCTCGCCATCAATGCAACGTGCTCGATACGGTTCACCTGTGTGCTCCTTCAACGGTGTAATGGCGCCATCATAAGGCGTGCCTGCTCGGCGGTCTTGGTATTCCGACAGGGGCAGGCTATGGTTGTTGAACGCCCATATTGCGCCCTGGGAGGGCGACACCATGAACACCAGCGATCTATTGGAACAACTGCTGCGCGCGGGCCAGCAAAACAGCGGTGCTTCAGGCGGTGGCCTGGGCGGCTTGGGCGGGTTGCTCGGCGGGTTACTTAACAGTACGGGCAATAGTGCTTCGGCCGGGGGCGGTTTGGGCGGATTGCTGGGTGGTCTCGGCGGTTTATTGGGCGGTGCGCCTGCGGGCGGTGCCACGCAGCAGCGCTCCGGTGGGATGAATTACGCGGCGCTGGCGTCGTTGGGGATGGCGGCTTTCCAGGCGTACCAGGCGTGGCAGCGCCAGCAGGCCAGTGCGCCGCAGCAGGCAATCCAGACGGTCGACCAACTCGACGGGGCGGATGCCGAAGCCCATAGCCATGCCGTGCTGCGCGCATTGATCGCGGCAGCCAAGGCCGATGGCAAGATCGATGAGCAAGAGCGGCAGATGATCTCAGCCGAGATTGGCCGGCATACCGATGACCCCCAGTTGCAACAATGGCTCGACGCCGAAGTCGCCAAGCCACTGAATGCCGGGGATTTTGCCGAGTATGCCGATGACCCGGCACTGGCGTCGGAGATCTACCTGGCCAGCGTGATGCTGGTCAACGATCAACAGGAGGCGGAACGCGCTTACCTGGATGAGCTGGCCGGGCAGTTGCAAATCGACCCGCAGTTGCAACTGCACCTGGAGCAGCAGGCGAAAGCTTAAAAACGCAGGGTGGCACCGGTGGTCAACCACTGGTTGTGATCCTCGTTGAGGCTTTGCCCAACCAGCAGGTCGATGTCGATCAGCTGACCCACGTGAAAGCGCGGCCCGGCCTGCCAGGCCTGGTCGCCGCCTTCCTGGCCATAGCGCTCACCGATCAGCGTGAGTGCATCGGCTAGCTGGTACTCGAAACCTGTGCCCCACGTCAGCCGGTGCTGCTGTTCACCACCGTTATAGGCGTGGGTCCAACCGCCATTGAAGTTCAAGCGCAGTGCTTCAACGGGTTGCCAGGTCAGAGGCACGTTGAAGTCGGCGCCGTCAAAGGCATGCGCGCGGTCCAAGGCGAAGTGGCTGGTGGCGGACACCGCCAGCTGCAATCCCAGATCTTGCCGTGACCATACCTGGGCTTTGACTTGCGGGCTGACCTGCGTCTCGGCATCCCCCGCATTGCTGGCACGCGACAGCGCCGCACTCCATTGCACCGCCGGCAGCGCGCTGAACGTGCAGGCCGGGTTCAGGGTTTCGTTATGGACGTTGCCTTGGTGCCGGTTGACGCTGTACCAGGCGTCGACGTTGCAGGTGCCCGGATCATTGACCGCGCCGTCGTCGACCACATAGGCGCCACCGGCTGCCTGGGCCTTGGAACACATCGCGATGAGCAGAACAAGGCCAAGGCTTGCGCCAATGAAGATCAGGTTGCGTTGCAGCGCGCGGCGCTTGGCCGGCGGTAACAGCAACAGCGTATGGCGAGCCCCCCGATAGTGACGTGCGCGATATTTGGCAAACCCATCCGGGCGATGAGGGGTGTGTTTTTTGTGCATGATGCACCTCGCTTGAATTCAGCTTTCTACGGTCAGCACCGAAATGCCGCTGGCTTTGGCCTGGCTGACCAGCTCCGAGGTGTCGTCACCGCCTGGCAGGGCGATGATCACGTCGGGTCGGCTGTCGGTCAGCATGAAATGATTGCGTTGGCGTTCCGCCTGTTTGCCATGGCGTTGCCAATTGCACGGGTAACGCACCACATCGATGCCCATTTCCCGCGCCCACTCCTCGATGTTGCTGCCGAGGAATTGGTTGCCGCCGTGAATCAATACCTGCATCGGGCGCAGGCGGTGGTAAGCGTCCAGCACTTGGCGGGACTTCTGGGTGTCGGCGTAATGACGACCTGCACAGATCAAGACGCGCATGTTCGAATCCTTGTGATGCGCGGTGGCGACCCTGCGGTCGCCACCGTTTAAACGGCGGGAGCGATCAGTACCACTGCTTGAAGCGGCGGATGTAGATCGTTTTCATCAGTTGGGCCACGCAGCAGTAGGCGAGCAGGGTACCGACCAGCCATGGGAAGTACGCCAGCGGCAGCGGTTGCAGGCCCACCAGGGTGCCCAGCGGCGAGAACGGCACGTAGATCCCCAGAGCGATCACCAGGCAGGTCATCATCAGCACCGGCCAGGCCGCCGTGCTCTGGAAGAACGGGATCTTGCGGGTGCGCAGCATATGCACCACCAGGGTTTGCGAGAGCAGCCCTTCGATGAACCAGCCGGACTGGAACAGGGTCTGCATTTCCACACTGTTAGCGCTGAACACGTACCACATCAAGGCAAAGGTGGTGATGTCGAAGATCGACGAGGTCGGCCCGATCCAGATCATGAAGCGGCCGATGTTTTGCGCATCCCACTTACGCGGTTTGGCCAGGTATTCCTTGTCCATCTTGTCCCACGGCAAGGCCAGCTGGGAGATGTCGTACATCAGGTTTTGCAGCAGCAGGTGGATCGCCAGCATCGGCATGAACGGAATGAACGCACTGGCTACCAGTACCGAGAACACGTTGCCGAAGTTGGAGCTGGCGGTCATGTTCAGGTACTTCATGATATTGCCGAAGGTTTCGCGGCCCTTGAGCACGCCTTCTTCCAGCACCATCAGGCTCTTTTCCAGCAGGATGATGTCCGCCGATTCCTTGGCGATATCCGTGGCGGTGTCGACCGAAATACCCACGTCGGCATCGCGCAGCGCCGGCGCATCGTTGATACCGTCGCCCAGGAAACCCACGGTATGGCCGTTGGCTTGCAGGGCCTTGAGCACCCTGGATTTCTGCAGCGGTGTCAGCTTGGCAAACACCGTGCGTTCTTCCACGCGGCGCAGCAGGGTGGCGTCGTCCATGGCTTCGATATCCACGCCCAGCAGCGGCTCGCCGGGTTCGAGGCCAACCTGGCGGCAGATCTTGGCGGTGACTACCGCGTTGTCGCCGGTGAGCACTTTGACGGCAACACCAATTTCCTGCAGTGCGGCAATGGCCGGGCCCGCGGTTTCCTTTGGCGGATCGAGGAAGGTCAGGAAGCCCTGGATCACCAGGTTGCGCTCGTCGGCAGGGGTGTACTGTTGGCGCGCCAGGGATTGGGGAATGTTGCGCGTTGCGACCACCAGTACGCGGAAACCATCCTCGTTGTAGTCGTTGGCCAGCGCCAGCAACTCTTCACGGCGGCGCTCGTCCAGCGGCACGGCATCGCTGCCTTCCATCACGTGGGTGGAAATGCCCAGCATCTCTTCCACGGCGCCCTTGCACACCAGCAACTGATCGCCGGCAGCATCCTTGACGACGATCGACAAGCGGCGGCGTACAAAGTCGAACGGCAATTCATCCACTTTGCTGTAGGCAAATGGCACCTGGAACTTGGGGTTCTGCTCCGAGAACTGCACCACGGCCTGGTCCATCAGGTTCTTCATGCCGCTCTGGTGGAAGCTGTTGAGCCAGGCTAGCGACAGCACCGCATCGTCACGTTGGCCAAAGGCATTGACGTGGTGTTCGAGGATGATTTTGTCCTGGGTCAGGGTGCCGGTCTTGTCGGTGCACAGCACATCCATCGAACCGAAGTTCTGGATCGCATTCAGGCGCTTGACCACCACTTTGCGTTTGGCCATGGCGGTGGCGCCCTTGGCCAGGTTGGCGCTGACGATCATCGGCAGCATTTCCGGGGTGAGGCCCACAGCAACCGCCAGGGCGAACAGGAACGCATCGCCCCAATCACCTTTGGAGAAACCGTTGAGCAGGAACACGATCGGCACCATCACCAGCATGAAGCGGATCAGCAGCCAGCTGACGCCGTTCACCCCACGGTCGAAGGCGGTTTGCACACGGGAGCCGACGATCGCTTTGGCCAGGGAACCGAAGTAGGTGCGCGGCCCGGTGGCGACCACCACGGCCTTGGCCCGGCCGCTGACTACGTTGGTGCCCATGAAGCAGATGTTCGGCAGGTCCAGCAGGTTGCCCTGGTCGGCCGCCAACGAGGACGCCGACTTTTGCGTCACATCACCCAAGGTGTCGTACTTCTCGACCGGCAAGGCTTCGCCGGTCAGCACCGCCTGGCTGATAAACAGGTCACGGGATTCGATCAGGCGGATATCCGCCGGGATCATATCGCCGGCCGACAACTGCACGATATCGCCGGCCACCAGTTCACGCATCGGCACTTCGCGCAGGCTGGGCTGGGCGCCCACTTGCTCGCGGCGCAGCACGGTGGCGGTGGTGCGGACCATCGCCTTGAGCGCTTCGGCGGATTTGGCCGAGCGGTGTTCCTGCCAGAAGCGCAACAGGCTGCTGAGCAACACCATGGTCATGATTATGATGACCTTTGTCGGGTCGGCCTCTTCGCCGTCCCGCATCGGCAGCCAGCAGTCGGTAACAAAGCTGATGCCGCCCAGGGTCAGCAGGACATAGATAAAAGGATTGTTCAGTGCCTGCAGGAACTGGACGATGGCGTGAGGCGGCTTGTCATGGGCCACCTCGTTATAGCCTTCGCGCTGTAGACGTGCCGAGGCATCCAGTTCGGTCAGGCCGTCCTGGGTCGCCCGTACATTGGCGAGGGTGGCCGACAGGCCGTTCTGGGCTTCGCGGGCGGCACGCATCGACAGTTTGGTGTCGCTTGCAGTGCCATTTTTCTTGTGCAGAGGCGTGTTTTTTACGGCGCTCATTGTCTGTACTCCTGTCGCCAATTCTCGACAAAACATACCCGGTACTTACCTGATTGCAGGCGAGCGAAAGCATGCCGAGCCGCGGACTTCGCGATCGGTTTAAATAAAGTGCTTAATAACTTCTACAAGGCCCGCTTAGTGCGCGTTAATTAATTAGCGCGCAGCGGGCTACTACTGGACTTGTTCATAAAGAACTCCAGAAGGTTAATCGGGAAAGTTGTGGTTTCCAGCAGGCTCAGGCTGTGCGAGCGCTCACATAGAGGCTAAGCATCAGGCTCGCTTGAACGAGGCTGGAAACGTTCCGTCTCTGCGGGTCTTGAGGGTCGGCGTGATCCCAGTGCTGAACCAGTTGGCCAGTGGTGGGGCAGACACGCCAGTGCGCCAGCATTGGCGCCGGGCGTACTTGGGGAGAGGTTGCGGCAAAGGGTGAGCGGGTAGGCGAAAAGCCCACGGGCATGCGGCATAGCTTGGCTCGCAGGGCCGAGGCCAGCGAGCGGATATCAGGCAAAACAAAGGGTTGAAGGGTCATAACACACCTCGGGACCGGACAAGCGACCGGCGAGGCAGTTACGGTGGAGCATCAAGCTCTAGCGCAGCTTACCGGACCGGGGAGGCGAGTCCTGTCATATTCTGGGTTTGGCGCCCGATGCCCGCAGAGGCGGTGCTCGGACAGCGACTAGATACTGTGTCCATTGGCTTCTTTTGTGAGGTTTAAAAAAGGCCCCAATTGCGGGCAGGGGCAATCTACTCAGCCAGTTACAAAATGTCAACGCATGATTAATTAAATGATCCGGCGTTCAGAGTTCATTCAGACAAGAGGCACGGGCAAGTTGCGATATATATAACTTCATACGCCCAATGCCGCGAGATAGGCTAGATACAACAGTACCAATCCGCAGGTGCCATAACTGACCCGCTGCCAGCGCGCCGATGCGTTCTTGCGCAACAGGTTGACCAGCGTAGCCACCACAAAGCACGACAACACCGACGCCAGCATGAAACCGGCAAAAAACATCAGGGTCTGCGCATGACTGGGCGTAGTGCCGACGATGCCCGACAATGCACTGCCGAGGGCGCCCCAATACACAATGTTCTTCGGGTTGGCCAGGGAGATGGCTGCGCCTACCGTCAGCGCATTCTGCCCCGAGCGTGCAGGCACGGTTTGCGCTTGAGGCAAGTGCCAGGCGTCGATCAAGCCGCGCACGCCCAGCCAGGCCAGGTACAGCGCGCAGACCACCGTCAGCGGTATGCGCACGGCGTCATGCTGGATCAGCAGGGCGATACCGGTCAGGCCGATAACCGCCCACACGGCATCGCCCACCAGAGAGCCGGCCTGCACGAGCAAGGCCGGGGTGAACCCCTGAAGCAAACCCCGGCGCAACGTCTCCGCCAGCACCGCACCGGGTGAGAGGCAAAACACAAAACCGAATACCAGTGCGTAAAAAAAGATCGTCAACATGCCTGAATTCCCAGAAGTGATGGCAGGCAGTGTGCGAGCGGATGGCGCTATCGTCTTGGACCAGATTGCGATTTCAGCGCTGCAACAGGTTTTGATAACGGCCGGGAGTGATGCCATAGGCGGCCCGGAAATGCCGATTGAGGTGGCTCTGGTCGGCAAAACCCAGGTCCTGGGCCACTTCGCAGGGTTGCAGCCCCCTGCGCAGCAGACCTTTGGCGCGCCGGGTGCGAAGTTGCATGGCCCATTGCCGCGGGCTCAAGCCGGTCTCTTTCTGGAAGGCCCGCAACAGATGAAATTTGGACAGCCCCAACTCATCGCCAAGGTGTTCCAGAGGCAGCGTCTGATGAAGTTGCGCAGCGAGCAACTCTTGGGCGCGGCTGATCATGGGTTTTCCCGCCGGTGCACTCCCTTGCAGGCGCACACCACTGCAACCGACCACCTCGCCGAGCAGCAGTACCAGCGCTTCTTCATTCAGTTCGCGGACCAAGGCATCGCCGCTCAATGCGCCTTTCACCGCCGTCGCGAGGCGTTGCGCCAGCTCCGGTTGAAAACACAGGGCACGATCAAACTCCAACTGTGCCAGGCCCAGGTCGGTGGCCAGTTGGTCTGCCATGGCGTACACGCTGACAAACTGCCAGGGAGCGCCCTCGGCAGCGCCACCGCCCTGAATCTGGCCCGGGTTGTACAGGGTGATGCTGCCCGGGCCCGCCTGGAATTCGCGACGGTCGAGCCAGACTTTCTCTTCGCCGACCAGGTTCACGCCGATCACGCATTCATCGTGACTGTGACGGGCAAAGGACAGGCCGGTGCAGCGGGTGCTGGTGAGTTCGTAGTGGCCCAGCCAGGCGTGTTGCATCGCGTTCATCGGGTCAGCTCGGCAGTGGGTTGCGCCTTAGCATACGTAGCTGACCCAGGCTGCGAAAGTGTTCAGACACTCAAGCGCAGCGCGAGCGCGGCCAGGGTGATCAACAGCACCGGCAGGGTCAGTACGATCCCGACCCTGAAGTAGTAGCCCCAGGTAATGGTGATGCCTTTGCGCGCCAGGATATGCAGCCATAACAAGGTGGCCAGGCTGCCGATAGGCGTGATTTTCGGGCCCAGGTCGCTGCCGATCACGTTGGCGTAGATCATCGCGTCCTTGATCACGCCCACCGCATGGCTGGACTCGATGGACAGGGCACCGATCAGCACCGTCGGCAGGTTGTTCATGACCGATGACAGCAACGCGGTGAGCACGCCGGTGCCCATCGCCGCGCCCCACACCCCGTAGGTGGCGAAGGTGTCCAGCCAGGTGGCCAGGTAGGTCGTCAGGCCGGCGTTGCGCAGCCCGTAGACCACCAGGTACATGCCCAGGGAAAAGATCACGATCTGCCAGGGGGCTTCCTTGAGCACCTTGCGCGTGGAGATCTTGTGGCCTTTGGCCGCGATGACCAACAGCAGCACCGCGCACACCGCAGAAATCGCACTGATGGGAATACCCAGCGGCTCCAGGGCGAAGCAACCGATCAGCAAAATACCGAGTACCCACCAACCGGCGCGAAAGGTCGCACGGTCGTGGACGGCCCTGGCCGGGTCTTCCAGGTCGTCTGGGTTGTAGGCCTGTGGAATATCGCGGCGGAAGAACCACAGCAGCACCGCCAGGGTGGCCGCGACGCTGACCAGGTTCACCGGCACCATGACGGCGGCGTATTGGTTGAAACCGATCTTGAAGTAATCCGCCGAGACGATGTTCACCAGGTTCGACACCACCAGCGGCAGGCTGGCCGTGTCCGCGATAAACCCGGCGCCCATGACGAAGGCGAGGGTCGCTGCCGGAGAGAATCGCAACGCCAGCAGCATCGACATCACAATGGGCGTGAGGATCAGTGCCGCGCCGTCATTGGCGAACAGTGCCGACACCAGTGCGCCGAGCAATACCATATAGGCAAACAACCGCCGCCCACGCCCTTGGCCCCAGCGCGCCACGTGCAGCGCGGTCCAGGCAAAGAAGCCGGCCTCGTCGAGCAACAGGCTGATGATGATCAGCGCCACAAACGTACCGGTGGCGTTCCAGATGATGTGCCACACCGCCGGGATGTCCGACAGGCTGATCACTCCGCAGGCCAGGGCCAGGATTGCCCCCAAGGTGGCGCTCCAGCCGACGCCCAGCCCTTTGGGCTGCCAGATGACCAGGATGATGGTGAAGAGAAAAATCGCAACGGCGACAAGCATGAATGAACGCTCCGATGGCTCGGCAACAGGTGCCGGCCGGTTATGGTGTTGGGCCTATTGTATCCAGACGCTACGCGTCGCTGCGCCAACCATGGCACTTTGTCATCCAAGGCATGGATCAGTTCGCGTGAGCAAAGTTCGTCTTTGTGTGGGAACAATTACGCCGACGGGTAGGCGCGTTGCGAGGTCAAACCCTGAAACCATTGACGTGGATCAAATCCACCGCAATCGACACACAAGTGATTGAAATTAAAATGAAACATGAATGTCCTAAAGTGCCTGCCCATTGCTCATGAAGGAAGATCCCGCGTGACCCGTGCCACTCGCAACCTGCGCAAGACCCTTGATTCCGTCGCGGACAATAACGAAACCGCGGCGTTTGACTTGATGCGTGCCGTCGAAAAAGTCGGCGATGAAGTGCTGCGCCAACGCCTGCTCAACACCATTCACCGGCTCAACCAGGACGCCTACGAGCTGCGCGAAGCGCGAGACTCGGTCGAACAGGTATCGGTAAAACTCGCCTGAGCAAGATCGTTCAAGACAGCCCCTGTATGACACTGGCATGCTTGTCGACCCTCTGTCGATGAGCCGTTTCCATGCCTGCCGCCTTACCTCATTACGCCTTCGCTCGCGGTGCAATCGCGGTTATTCCGTTATCCCTGGCCTGTGCGCCCTGGGGGCTGCTCGCCGGCTCCATGGCAATCGACGCGCAGTTCACGCCGCTGCAAGCCCAGGGTTTGTCCGCCATTGTCTTTGCCGGTGCCGCGCAACTGGTGGCGATCGGCATGGTCAAGAGTGGCGCGAGCCTGATATCCATTGTACTGACCACGCTGCTGCTGACGTCCCAGCATTTGCTGTATGGCATGCACATGCGCCCGACACTCTCGGCGCTCAATACACGCTGGCGCATCAGCCTGGGGTTTCTGTTGACCGACGAGTTCTTCGCCTTGGTCAACCACTATGACCGTGAAACATTCAACCGCTGGTATGCCCTGGGCGTCGGCCTGACGTTTTACATCGCCTGGAACCTGTTTACCCTGGCCGGCATCGTGCTCGGCAAAAGCATCCCCGGGCTTGATCAACTGGGGTTGGAATTTTCCATCGCGGCGACTTTCATTGCCTTGGTCACCCCAGTGGTGCGCGACGTACCGACGGTGGTCTGCGTGGCGATCTCGCTGTTGTGCTCGGTAGGGTTGAGCTTTTTGCGCTGGGAGTCGGCGGTGGTGGTCTCGGGCTTGCTGGGCATGAGTGCAGGCTATGCGTGCAAGCGGCTGGGGGTAGGGCAGGCATGATCTACTTGATGATAGTCGCCATGGGCCTGGTGGTCTTTTTCAACCGTTACCTGTTTATCGAGCCGCGTCTGCCGGTGCGCCTTAATCGCGGCGCCCGAGAGTTCCTCGGGTTTGCGGTGCCGGGCATGCTCACGGCGATTTGCGGGCCGATCATTTTTCTCGCCGATCACCGGCTCAACCTGAGCCCGACCAACCCTTATCTGCTCGCGGGTATCTGCGCGGTGGCGCTGATGTTCTGGACGCGCAGCGTGCTGATCACGGTGTTGCTGAGCATGGCGCTGTTCTATCTGTTTCGTTGGTACTTCTGAAGCGCAGGCGAAAAAATGCCCGCGGGAGGGCGGGCAGAAGGAAGACTTCTTAAAAATGAGCCAGGCAACTATAGACGGCGCATTGTGCTTTTACCGTGAAACAAAGTTCATGTGCGCGTCAGTTAAGCCTGCGGCGGTGGTACAGTCGCGGTTTTTCCATGGAGGCGATGGCATGCGTAAGGTAGTAATGGGCGTCATGATGGCGGCGGCGCTGTCCGGTTGCGCCGGCACGAAGATGAAAGAGGCGCGTGCAGGCCAGCCCTATAAAACCCTGGCTTCGGACAAGGCCCCGTTGGTAGTTGCCCAATGCGTGCAGTTCGGCTGGCAGGACGAGGCGGTGTTCGGCGTGGACGCCGGAGGCTTCAAGGAACCGTTGGAGTCAGATGGTTTCACGGTGTACACCACTGACGGTGCCTACTTTGTAGACGTGCGCGCCGCGGGTGCCGGCTCTACCGTCAAGTATTACGCAGCCGAAGACACGATGCCTGCCAAGCGTCGCCAGGCCGCACTCGCGACCTGCCTGTAGTCCGTTGCTTTAGAATTATTCAGAAATGCCTGGCGCGACAGGCGCCGAGCATTGGCTTATTATTCATCCGCTCGCTCGACGTGATGGCTCTTTACCGGTACACGGATGTCGAGGCCTAAACGTCGGGCGGGCCTCTTTGCTCGTTATCGCGGCATGTAGCCCAAGTGCCAGCGCCGGGGAATCCTCAGCGATACCAGGCCCAGTAATATGGCCAATGCACCGCTGACCAGCAGCGCCTTCAGCCCCCATTGGTGTTCCAGCACCGCGCCGATCACCGCCCCCACAAACATCCCGGCCCACGGGATCAACTGTACTCGCCACCCGTTGCGTCGTTCGCCCAGCATCCAGCGGCCCAGCCCACGACCAAAGCGTGACAGTGCCCCCGTCACATAGGTCAGCCCCACGGGCAGGCCATTGACCTCTTCCACGGCTGCATTGAGCATGCCCATGGCGGTGATCGCTGCCAGCAAGGCAGGCAAGGTATCGGCGAAAGGCCATAAGCCGGCGCCGCTCAACAGCACGGCGATACACAACAGCAAGGGCAGGGCATGCCGACGGCCCAGGCGGCTGACCACGACACCCAAGGCGTTGCCGATGACGAACGTGGCGATCAACAACAGCAGGCGCCCGATCAGGCCCAGATCACCGGCGCCCATCGCCACGGCCAGGCGGGTGGTGTTGCCGCTCATGAATGACACGAAGTCCCCGCTGGCCATGAAGCCGATGGCATCGGTCATGCCGGCCAGCACCGAAAGGCTGGCCACCAGCAACAAGCCGACCCGGCCACGCCAGCGTTGGCGATGGGCCAGCGCGGCATTGGCGTAGGGCGTGCGGGACGAAGGCAGCATGGAGCGGGCTCCTCGATGAGATTATTCGGCCACTACCGTAAGAGGCTTTGCGGGTTGGCGCAATGACCTCAGACAGATTCCAGTCGCCAGCCCGCCGGATGCCAGTCCAATCGATGGGTCGGCCTGAGCGCCTGTACAAATGCCTCGTCATGCGACACCACCAACATGGCCCCGGTAAAGCCGCGCAGCGCCTGCTCAAAAGCGAGCACCGATTCCAGGTCCAGATGGTTGGTGGGCTCGTCCAGCAACAACAGTTGCGCCGGGATTTCGCGCCACAAGGCAATCGCCATTGCAGCTTTCAACCGCTCGCCGCCACTTAACTGGCCGGTAGGCTGGGTGACGCGCTGCGCATCCAGTTGCAGCAAGGCCAGGCGTGTGCGCAGTTCGGCTTCGGCCAGCGGCGTGTCGAGCAGGTTCAGCTGTTCGACGATGGAGCGTCGGTCGTCCAGTAGCGCCAGATGCTGGTCGATATACGCGTGGGTGACGTGCACGGCACATTCGCCGCCGACCGCCCGCCAGTGCCCCGCAAGCAGTTTGAGCAGGGTGGATTTGCCGCAACCGTTCGGCCCGCGTACCGCCACGCGCACAGGCCCCATCAGGTTCAACGTGACGTAGGTAGAAGACTGCTGCGCATCGAGCCACGGCAATTGGGCCTGTTCGAGCGTCACCACGTGTCGACCATTGGGCAGCCTTGAACCGGGCAGGGCGAGCAGAGTGGGCGTCTCGTCCACGACGCGTTCGTAGGCTTGGCGCACCTGCTGGTCGAGTTGGTGTTTATGCGCGTGGTGGGCGCTGCGTACGGTACTGACGATTTCCGTGGCGGCGCCTTTCCAGCGGGCCTTGGTGAACCGGTCAACGTTGGCGGTTTCTGCGTGTTTGCGCGCGCGGGCGGCATTGCGCTGCAGGCTGTCGTGATCCTTTTGCAGGCGCTTGCGTTCGCGGCTACGTTCAAGCCTGGCGTGCTCCAGGGCTGCAACCGCTGCGTGTTGTTCAGTGTCGCGTTGCTGGCGGTAAGCATCGTAGTTGCCGCCATAGACGCGCATGCCCAGCGGGGAAAGCTCGACGATGCGCCCCAAGGTGTTGAGCAACTGTCGATCATGGCTGACGACGACCAGGCCACCACGCCACTGGCCCAGGATGCGCAGCAGCCAGTCGCGGCCCAGGCTGTCGAGGTGGTTGGTGGGCTCATCCAATACCAGCAAATCCGGAGCGGCCAACAGCGCGCCGATCACTGCGACGCGGGCCAGTTGGCCGCCACTCAGTTGAGCGGCCGGCGTATCGAAGCCCAGCGCTTGCAAGCCCGCCCCATCCAGCGCCGCGCGCAGGCGTTCGGCCAGGTCCCAGCGCTCATCAATCCGCTCGAAGTCATCGGCGCGGGCCTCACCCGATGCCATACGCTCAAGCGCGGCCAAGCCTTCGGCGGTGCGGGTGACCTGGGCGATGCTTTCACCGGGTTGGACGCTCAGGCTCTGCGCGACATAGGCCACACGGGCATTGCCGTCGAGTGTGCCGGAGGAGGGCTGGAGCACACCGGCGATCAGCTTGGCGAGGACACTTTTGCCACGGCCATTACGCCCGACAATCCCGGTCGGCGTGTGTTCGATGGACAGGTTGATAGCTTCCAGCAAGGTATCGCCATTGGCGAACTGGAAAGACACGTGTTGCAGGGAAACGAGTACGGGCAGCCGGTTGACGTCAGTCATCAGCACCTCCAAAAAAATGTCGAACAGGCCAACAAGCGCGCCAGGCGGCTCGTTGCAGATACATTTTGGAAGGCTTAGTGGTTCACGTCGGCGGTCATCCCGTAAATCAGAAGGGGGGCAAAGGCTAACCTGCCTTGGCGTTCTTAGGCAAGTCGGCGGCCAATTGCTCTAGAAACATCGCCAGGGCGACCTCTTCCGCTTTCAGGCCCTGGCGCACCCGTGGCTTGGGCAGTTTGGACAGTTCGCCCAGGCTGAAATGCTCCAGTACCGCCGGGTGGATGTAGCACTTGCGGCACACCGCCGGCGTGTTGCCCAACTGCTTGGCCACACTCTTGACCATGGCCACCACATGCCGCTTGGCGTCGGATTCCGGCTGCCATTCCAGGTCACGCAGCACCGCCAACGCAAGGGCGGTGCCGGCCCAGGTGCGATAGTCCTTGGCGGTAAAGTCGGCGCCGGTGAGGCTGTGCAGGTAGGCGTTGACGTCGTGGGAACTGACGGTATGGCGCTCACCGTCTGCATCCAGATACTGAAACAGGTTTTGCCCCGGCAGCTCCATGCACCGCTTGACCACTGTGGCCAGGCGCTTGTCCCTGACACTGACTTGATGCTCGACACCGCTTTTGCCCCGGAACTGGAACTGGATTTCGCTGCCCTTGATGTCCACATGACGATTACGCAGGGTAGTCAGCCCGTAGGACTTGTTGTCCCGCGCATACTGCGTATTGCCCACGCGGATCAGCGTAGCGTCCAGCAGCATGACCACGGTGGCCAGGACTTTTTCGCGGGTGAAGCCGGGTTCGGCGATCTGTGCCTCCAACTGTTTGCGCAGCTTGGGCAGGGCCTTGCCGAACTCTTGCAGCCGAGCGTATTTGTCACTGTCGCGCACTTCGCGCCAGCGGGGGTGATACCGGTATTGCTTGCGGCCACGGGCATCCCGCCCGGTCGCCTGCAAGTGACCACGCGGATCGGCGCAGATCCACACATCGGTATAGGCGGGCGGTACGGCGAGGGCGTTCAGGCGCTTGATTTCATCGGCATCGGTGATGCGCTTGCCCTGCACATCGAAATACTGGAACTTGCCCCGCAGCGTTTTACGGCGGATGCCGGGCTGGCTGTCGTCAACGTAATGCAGGTCGCGGGGTAGATCGGCGGGCAGCGCAGAGTCGGGCATGGTGCAGGTTCCTTGGCAACGGATCAGGCCGGTATGTCTGATTGACCGCGGCCCTGTGCGGTGGTGCCAAAAACTTGTGCGGAGGCCGCTCAGGCCAATACCGCCACCGCCTTGATCTGTGCCCACAGTGTCTGGCCAGGGCGCAGTTGCAGCTGGTCGCGGGAGAATCGCGTGATGCGCGCCAGCAAAAGCGTACCCCCGGCGTCCAGGCGCACCAGCACATGGGCGCTGTTATCCGCGTCAATCGTCTGGGTGACCGTCACGGGCAAGCGGTTGAGGATACTGCTGTGTTCTTCGGCTTGCAGGCTGAGGCTCACGTCCCGCGCCTGCACCTTGATACGCAGCTGTTTGCCCGGTGCCAACGGTGCATGGGCGACGCGCATCGACAGCGCGCTGTCGGGCAGTTGCAGGGTGAGCAACTGGTAGTGCGCGTCATACGCGCTGACGGCGCCATTGATGACCACACCGGCGTCATCGCCCAGGGCCATGGGCAAATCGAGTCGTGCCAGGGTTTCACCGATAGGGCCGCTGGCCAGCGCCTTGCCGTCGCTGAGCAGCACCAGGTGGTCAGCCAACCGCGCGACTTCATCCTGGGCGTGGCTGACATAGAGCAGCGGAATCTCCAACTCATCGTGCAGGCGTTCGAGGTACGGCAGGATTTCATTTTTGCGCTGGCTGTCCAGGGCTGCCAGCGGCTCATCCATCAATAACAATTGCGGGCTGGTCAGCAACGCACGGGCGATGCCGATGCGCTGGCGCTCGCCGCCGGACAAGTGCTGCGGGTGGCGGTCGAGCAGATGGCCGATACCCAGCAGTTCGGTGGCGTGGGCCATATCCACCCGGCGCAGCGCACGTGGGATGCGCTTGAGGCCGAACTCCAGGTTGGCGCGCACCGACAAATGCGGGAACAGGCTGGCCTCCTGGAACACATAGCCGATGGCGCGTTTATGCGGTGGCACAAACACGCCCTTGCGGCTGTCCTGCCAGACCTCATCGTTGATCCGGATAAACCCGTCTGCGGCCCGTTCCAGCCCGGCGATGCAGCGCAAACAGGTGGTCTTGCCGGAACCGGAGTGCCCGTACAACGCCGTGACGCCACGGCCAGGCAGATGCAGGTCCACATCCAGGGCAAAAGCCGAATAAGCCAGTTGCAGGCGTACCTCCATCATCGCGATCAGCTCCAGCCCATCTTGGTTTTACGGCTGGAGTAGAGCGCCAGCAATACCAGGAATGCGAAGACCACCATGGCGCCGGCCAGCCAATGGGCCTGGGCGTATTCCATCGCTTCGACGTGGTCGTAGATCTGGACCGAAACCACGCGGGTTTTATCGGGGATATTGCCGCCGATCATCAGCACCACGCCAAATTCACCGACGGTGTGGGCAAAACCGAGAATCGAGGCGGTGATAAACCCTGGGCGCGCCAGCGGCAGGATCACCGTGAAGAAGGTGTCCCAGGGGTTGGCCCGCAAGGTCGCGGCGACCTCGAGTGGGCGAGTGCCAATGGCGGAGAACGCGTTTTGCAACGGCTGCACCACGAATGGCATGGAGTAGATCACTGAGCCGAGCACCAGCCCGGCGAAGCTGAAGGTCAGGGTGCCCAGGCCCAGCCATTCGGTGAACTGGCCCACATAGCCGTTCGGGCCCAGGGCCAGCAGCAGGTAAAAACCGATCACCGTCGGCGGCAGCACCAACGGCAGCGCCACAACCGCACCAATGGGGCCGCGCCACCAGGATTGGGTGCGCGACAGCCATAGAGCGATCGGAGTGCCGATGATCAGCAGGATCACCGTGGTCAGCGACGCCAGTTTGAGGGTCAACCCGATAGCGGAAAAATCGGCACTCGACAGAGGCATGCAGTTAGAGCTCGTAACCGTAGGACTTGATCACCGCAGCCGCTTTCGCGCCTTTGAGGTATTCGACGAGGGCTTTGGCAGCGGCGCTGTCCTTGCCTTTGTTGAGAATCACCGCATCTTGTTTGATCGGGTCATGCAGGGAGGCCGGAACGATCCACGCCGAACCGCTGGTGACTTTGCCGTCTTTGTAGATCTGCGACAGCGCGACAAAACCCAGTTCGGCATTGCCGGTCGACACGAACTGGTAGGCCTGGGTGATGTTCTGGCCTTCGACGAGTTTGTCCTTGACCTTGTCGGTCAAGCCTTCCTTGGCCAGCACTTGGGTGGCGGCCAGGCCGTAGGGGGCGGTCTTCGGGTTGGCGATGGACAGGTGCTTGAATACGTTCTGCTTCAGCACATCGCCGTTGGCGTCCACGTAGCCAGCTTTGGCCGACCACAGGGCCAGGGTGCCGACGGCGTAGGTGAAGCGTGAACCCTTGACGGTATCGCCTTCGGTTTCGAGTTTTTGCGGGGTGGTATCGTCGGCGCTCAGGAACACCTCGAACGGCGCGCCGTTCTTGATCTGCGTGTAGAACTGGCCGGTGGCGCCATAGGCGGCGACCAGTTTGTGGCCGGTGTCTTTCTCGAAGTCGGCGGCGATCGCCTGGATCGGAGCAGTGAAGTTGGCGGCCACCGCCACTTGCACTTCGTCAGCGTGAGCGGTGCTGAACGCCATGGCGGCGACAAGGGGGGCCAGGCGAGAGGCGCGGATCATCATGAAGCAGCTCCTTGGGTAGTACGGCGAGTCTCAGATAGAAGGCGTTACCGCTATGTAGGGGAATATATAGCGGTTAGCCATCGCCGGTACAGTGCAAAGTCGCCTCGGGGGTCAGTTCCTCTGGAGTCTGGCCAGCGCCTGCTCGGCCAATTCGCGCGTCAGCGCATAACTGGACATCTCTTTGCCCAGGCGCAATGCCTGGCCGGACCACAGGTTGCTGAAACCCGCTTCATCCTTGGCCTTGAGCGGCATCAAGGCGCCGCCGGCCCTGGGGAATGCCGGAGCCTCCGGGTTGATCGCCCCCAGCTCGCGCATCACCCGGTTGACGATGCCGCGCGCCGGGCGGCCGGTAAACAGGTTGGTCAGCGCCGTTTCACTGGCTTGGGCATTGCGCAGTGCATGGTGATGGGACGCGCTGACGTTGGCTTCGGGGGTGAACAGGTACGCGGTGCCAATCTGCACCGCCGCAGCGCCCAGCGCGAACGCTGCCACGATACCGCGCGAATCACCAATGCCACCGGCGGCAATCACGGGCACCTTCACGGCGTCGACGATCTGCGGGACCAGGGCCATCAGGCCGATCTGGGTATTGAGGTCGTCACTGAGAAACAAACCACGGTGCCCACCGGCTTCCACACCCATGGCAATGATCGCATCGCAACCATGTTGTTCCAGCCATATGGCTTCCTCTACCGTGGTGGCCGAAGAAAGTACCTTGGCACCGGTAGCTTTTACGCGGTCAAGCAAGGGCTTTTCCGGCAGGCCGAAGTGGAAGCTGACCACTTCCGGGCGGAACTCTTCGACCACTTCGCAGGCAGCCTCATTGAAAGGGGAGCGATTGGACTCCGGGGTGGGGGCATCGAAGTCGGCGCCCAGCTCACGGTAATAAGGCTCCAGCAACGCCTTCCAGCGGCGGTCACGCGCCTCATCGGGCGCGGGTGGTTGATGGCAGAAGAAATTGACATTGATGGGCCGTACGCCGGCTTGGCGAAGCGTGGTCAAGGCTTCGCGCAATTGTTCCAGACTCAGCGCCGCAGCAGGCATCGAGCCCAGCGCGCCGGCCTGGCTGGCGGCGATCACCATTGCGGTGGTGGTACCCACGGCCATCGGGGCTTGAATGATGGGCACGTCGATGCCCAGCAGGTCGAGAATGCGCGTGTCTGGCCAGGTGCTCATTGGACGTGTCTCCAGCGTGAGTAAGACGTTGCGCTGTTTTAGCAGGGCCCTTGGCACTCGGCCAGTCTGTTTTATTCACTGGACGTCAGGGGTGTTTCATGAAGCGGACGCGCAGCGGTTTCCCGCTCCAGCAACTGCCGTTTGCGCTCCACGCCCCAACGGTATCCCGACAGCTCGCCGTTGCTGCGGACCACGCGATGGCAAGGGATTGCCACCGCGAGGCTGTTGGCGCCGCAGGCCTGGGCCACCGCACGAAAAGACTTGGGCGCGCCGATGCGTTCGGCAATCTGCGCGTAGCTGGCGGTAGCGCCCACCGGAATTTCGCGCAGCGCCTGCCATACCCGCTCCTGGAACGCAGTGCCGCGCAGGTCCAGCGGCAGATCCAGGCCCACGGCCGGCGCTTCGATGAAGCCCACGACTTGGGCGATCAATTGCTCAAACTCACGATCCGCGCCGACGAGTTCGGCCTTGGGGAACTGGTCCTGCAGATCACGCACCAGCTTGTCCGGATCGTCACCCAATAAAATGGCGCACACCCCTCGCTGGCTCTGCGCTACCAGCACGGCTCCGAGTGCACATTGGCCAACGGCAAAATGGATGGTGCTGTTGGTGCCACCGGCTTTGAAGTCGCGCGGGGTCATGCCAAGCAGTTGGTCGGCCGCCTCATAGAAGCGGCTGCTGGAGTTGAAGCCGGCGTCGTACAGGGCATCGGTCACCGAGTGCTGGCCTTTCAAACCGTCGCGAACCTTGCGCGAGCGCAACGCGCTGGCGTAGCCCTTGGGCGTCAGGCCGGTGGCCGCCTTGAACACGCGATGAAAATGGAATGAACTCAACCCGGCCTGGCTGGCGAGCGCTTCCAGGCTGGGGGGTGTTTCGGCCTGTTCGATTTGCCGGCATGCGGCGGCGACGAGTTGCCCATGGTGGGCGGCCAATTGGGTCTGGTCAGCGCAGGCGCGTTTGCTGGGGCGGTAGCCGGCGGCTTCGGCGAGGGCAGGGCTGTCGAAGAATTCGATATTTTCCGGGCGCGGCAGGCGCGAAGCACTGCTGGGGCGGCAGTACACCCCGGTGGTTTTCACGCCGTAGACAAACAGCGTGTCGGCCTTGGCGTCGCGGGCAACAATGGCCGCCCAGCGGGGGTCTTGTTCGTTGTTCATGACCTGCACTCTTGACGATTCACGGGCAGCTTAGCGGCGTAGATCGAGCTCGACACTCTCAAACTTGCGGTCAAATCAGCCGGCGGTGCGAAAGGTCAGGTTGATCCGCTGCGGGCCCATCACCGAGTGCACGCCCTCTTTGATCGGCATCACCCCATGAAAGCGCAAGCGATCGACGCCGCCCCAGACCACCACATCACCGTGGAACAGCGAGACTTTTTGGGGCTTGTCGCCGCGTTCATGGCCGCCGAACAGAAAAATCGCCGGCAGCCCCAGGGACACTGAAACGACGGGGGCGTTGTAACGACGCTCGTTCTTGTCCTGGTGCAAGGACATCTTGGCTCCGGGCACATATCGGTTGATCAGGCACGCGTCGGGTGCGAAGTCGGGGAAGCCGGCCTCCGTTGCTGCCAGGGTGGCCAGTTCGCGCAAGGCATCCGGCATCGCCGGCCACGGGGTTTGGCTGCGCGGGTCGACGGGGCTGTAGCGGTAGCCGCTGCTGTCGGTGGTCCAGCCCAGCTCACCACAACTGCTCAAGGCCGCCGACATGGTAAAGCCGCCGGGCGTTACCATTTTACGAAACGGCGACTGCGCCAATATCCGACGCAGCTCAGGCAGCAGACGCTCAACCCAGGGTAGGGCGTAGCCCCTGAGCACATAGGATTCTGCGCCAATTTGTTCGCGTCCCCTGGGTTGTTGCAGGGCGTCATCGGCGAACAAGTCGGCAGTCATGGCTTACAGCGCCTTGCTCACCGTGATGTCGGTGATGACATCGCCGGCATCATGGATTTTCGCCAGGGCTTGCTTGGCTTCTTCCACGCTGTTGCTGTGCAGTTGCGCGAACTCGAAGCGACGTTCGCCGTTGAGCTTGTACTTGATGACGTATTTGGTCGTGGTGGTCACAGCTTTTTCCTGTCGGTTATCCGGATCAGCTCAGTTTGGAGCTGGTACGACGAACGATGCGAATCTTGTGGGACAGCGCGGGTTTACGGGTCACGCTGATGGCGCGGCGCGTGACCACATCCAGGGTGATGTTCCAGAAGCCGGTGCTGGGCGCGGTGATTTTCGCCGGGAACTTGTCAAACGCACCGCCGTGGTAGGTGTGGCGGCCGCCATTCTTGAAGCTGCGAAAATTGGCGTCGCTCATCAGGCGGATATTGCAAGTCTGCGAGCATTCGATGACGACAATGTCTCCCTCGTTGAGGTGCTCGCGCTGATGAATGAATTTCATGGGGGTCTCCAGAAGGGCTTTTTCTGAAAAATCAGAATGATACGTAGGTTAAGATAGAGTTTATCAGCCCCAGCGCGTTTATTATCGGGCCGTCGTCGACGACTTCGACAATTTAAAACAGTTATTTACCGAGTTTTTAGGGATAAATCCTACTTTGGTGGGAGAAAATTCCTATATCCGCTGTCAGTAGGGTCTTTATCGGAGGTTTAAGTATGAAATGGAGTGTGTTGGCTTTGGCCCTGGCGCTGGGTGGGTGTGCTTCGGTTGCGGATATCAAGCAGACCCCGCCCACCTTGGTCGTCATCTCAGGGAAAAAACCACCGGAATATGCTGCCTGTGTCGTGCGTAAACTCGCAGCCACCCGCCGGCCGCCGCAGATTGAACCGCACAAGGATGGCGTGCAGGTCATTGTGCCGCAGAAATTCTCCTCGGATCCTTCGGCGATCTTCGAGATTGAAGAGCGTTCCAGCGGCAGCAGCATCAAGCTTTATGAAAGCATGTCCAATGTGCCGATCCGTCCAGGCGATATCAAGAAAGCCGGGGAGGATTGCATTTCCGGCTGAGCCGCCGCTTGCTCAAACACTTGAACCCGATAAGAAAAGCCTGGTGCTGCTGTTGCTGCACCAGGCTTTTTTTTGCAGATGAATAAATTTTCATACTACTGCGCACATACGTCCTATCGACGATTGCGGTCGCTTCTTACGCTTGCTGGCGCTGAACTTCCTAAATCGTCAAGGGCATCTTTATGACTCCTTCATTCAAGCAACTTCTTCTGCCGGTCGTCCTCGGGATGGCGGTATCCCTTTCCGCTCAGGCTTCCACCGGCCCTGCGGTCGGAGCCCAGTACGACACCAGCCATGTCTATGTAGCGCCGGGCGATGTGGATCGTTTTGTGAAAAGCTTTGTGGCCACCTTCGGCGGCCAAAGCACCCCGCAGGTCGTGGTAAACGTGCTGCCCGTCCCAAGCAGTACGACTTCACAACTGGTGCAGACACCCGTCGGCACCGTGTCGCTGTTTGGTTTCACCACGCCGGTTCCTTACCCCTTTGGCGCCGAGCGTAACGGCTATCTCGTCAAGGATATGGATGTCGCTCTCGCCGAAGCAAAGAAACACGGCGCTGACGTGATCGTGCACGACTTTCCCGATCCGATCGGTCGCGACGCCGTGGTGCAATGGCCCGGTGGCGTGACGATGCAGCTTTACTGGCATAGCAAGGCACCCAATTACGCTGCGTTTCAGAGCATTCCTGAAAACCGGGTATATCTCTCCGAGCAACGCGCCGATGCCTTTATCAAAAGTTTCACGGGTTTCTCTCATGGCAAAGTCGTGGCGGATGAAAAGCATCTCGACGGTGCGGTGGTCGGGGAGCCCGGCAAGACGATTCGCCGCGTAAAGCTTGAATCCGATTTCGGCAAGATGGTGATGTTCGTCACCGACGGGCACCTGCCTTACCCGTACGGCCGTGAAACGACCGGTTATGAGGTGAAGGATCTGTCGGCCACGCTCGCGAAGGCCAAGGACTCCGGTGCCCAACTGTTGATAGAGCCCAAGGCGGAACCTGATCGCCAATCCGCCGTGGTGGAGTTCCCCGGTGGTTACGTTGCTGAAATACACCAGTCGCTCGCGAAGAAGTAACGTATGAACAGCCGTCCTTCGCATATCGTGTATGCCTGGGTTCTGGCCGTGCTGTGGCCGCTGGGGGTTTCCAGCGGCTATGGCGCCGAGCCGCCTGAACGTCCTGTGCTTAAAACCAACCGTTGGCAGGAGGACTGGTCGGTCCTTCAAAACCCTGCGTTGAGAACCGAGCCGTTAGACGGTCTCAAATACCTGTCGCTGTCGGATACGGACCCGCAGCGTTATCTATCGTTCGGCTTGACGCTGCGGGAGCGGTTTGAACTCAATGACGCCAATGGCTTTGGTATCGGTAACCGCAAGCGTGACTCGTGGTTGATTCAGCGACTGCAGGTGCATGCCGATTTGCATTTGAACGAACATTGGCGTGTGTTTACCGAGTTGGAAGATGCCCGCACCTTCGATAAGACAACCATCGGCGGGGCAGACCAGAACCGCCTGGATATGCGCTTGGCCTTTGTCGAGTACGTTGACAAGACGCCTGATCACACCTTCAAGGCGCGCGTGGGGCGGCAGGATTTTGCCTTTGACTTGCAGCGCTTTATTTCTTCGCGTGACGGTCCGAACGTTCGGCAGTCGTTTGATGCCGTATGGGCCGACTGGGAGACGAGCGACTGGCGCTTCATTGGCCTGGCCAGCCACCCCGTCCAGTACCTGGATGGCCGCCACTTCGATGACAAGTCCAACGCCGACGTGGCGTTTCATATGCTCCGAGTTGAGCGCCAGCTCGACAACAAGAATGAGCTTTCGGCCTACTACGGGTTGTACGAACAACGCCAGGCAAGTTATCTCGACGCGCAAGGTGACGAGACCCGGCACCTGTTCGATGCCCGCACCGCCGGTACCGAAGGGGCGTACGACTGGGACGTGGAAGCGATGGTTCAAACCGGTACGGTCGGTTCCAAGGACATCCGCGCCTGGGGCGGCGGTAGCCGTTTCGGCTACACCTTGCAGTCTGTGCCCTGGGCGCCACGGCTCGGGCTGCAGTTCGATGCCGCTTCCGGTGACCGTCACGCCGGCGATGGCACCCTCGGCACGTTCAATCCTCTGTTCCCGAATGGCTACTACTTCTCGCTGGCCGGTTACACCGGCTATAGCAACCTTATCCACGTCAAGCCGTCTGTAACGATACGGCCGATTTCCGACCTGTCTATCCAGACGGCTGTGGGTATGCTCTGGCGACAAACGACTGAGGATGCGGTGTACACCCAACCGAATCTGCCGGTAGCCGGAACGGCGGGGCGCGGTGGGCGCTGGACGGGTTACTACGACCAAGTGCGTATGGACTATGCATTCAATCGCAACCTGTCGGGTGCAGTTGAGGCGGTTCATTATGTAGTGGGCGATACGTTGCGCAATGCGGGAGGTGACGACAGCAACTACTTGGGCGTGGAGCTCAAATTCATGTGGTAGCCACACACTTTCCGGCAGTGTCGAACGCGGCAGGCGTGCTGATCGGGCAGGGCATCCGTTAAACTGGCGGGCAATCAACGCAAGAATGCCGCTCAAGCCCTTGGGCCTGCGCGGCATTTGTCTTTTTTGGAAAGCCTGTCATGAAGCGTGAACACGTCAAGGCCCGCTACGCCGAGGGCCAGATTTCGGCTACCCACGTTATCCAGAACCCTGCCGACCTGGGTGAGTGGATTGTGTTCTTCAAGAAAAGCGGGGGGCGCAGTTACTTCCTGGTCGACGAACAGGATGAAGTCGAGTCATTCCCGCGACTGGATGACCTGATCGAGATATTGCGCGGTTTGGGCATCAAGTTCGCCGAAGTTCACCTATAGTCGCGCCGCTTACTTGCACACGACCACGACGCTGCGGCTTTTGAAGTTGCCCACGTCTTTGCCCAGGGTCTTGTCGCTTTCGTTCAAGGAAGGCGTGCCTTCGGTGCCGACGATGCGGTAACCGGTGCCTGCGCAGGAGGCGTCCGCTTTCTCGTAGCAACTGGCCCAGGAGTTGGCCTCGCCCGAACAATCGATGGTCAAGCCTTGTTCGCCGTTTTTCAGGTAGGTATCGGAGGTGGTCGTACAGCCGGCCAGCGCCAGTACCGCAATCAGTGCCAGGAATTTGTTCATAGTGGGGTCGTCGTCGAGGGTGTTGGAGGAGCGCTGACACTGTCGTGGGGCGTTGGCAGCAGATTATAGCTAACTGCCACCTAGGTACAGACAAACACAAAAAAAGCCCCGTTCAACGGGGCTTTGTGTGCAAGTAGGCGAGGCTTATTTGCCCTTCGGCTTTTTGCTCGACGCGTGACCGGCCTCATCCACAAACACTTCGGCAACCTGGATCGCTTCGCGCTCGGTCGCAAATGTACCGGCGACGCTGTCGCCATGGAAGTTGATCAGGTGCCAGCCGTCTGCTCGCTGGGTGATCAGATAGCCGTTAACGCCTTTTGGTTCTGACATCTATGTCTCTCGTATTCGGGTTCAAGGGCGCCATCATAGCGCCAAATGCTGCCGTCCAGCGCAAGTTGTTGCAGGTCAGTGCCCAGTGTCGAAAAGCGTGCTAAAAAGGTTGCAGCGCCTCGAAAAGTGGGCGCGTTGGCTGTTTTAGTGTGCTGTTGGTGAGGCTCTTCGTAGGATTAGCGGAACTTACGTCGACATTTTTTCTCTTAGATGACATCGCAACGCCAGCAGGACCCATTGTAAGGTGGCTGCGGCCTGATTAGACTGCGCCGAATTCCGTACGCATAGCCCTTTGTAAGGACTCATATGATCAAGAAATGCTTGTTCCCAGCAGCCGGTTACGGCACTCGCTTCCTGCCAGCGACCAAAGCCATGCCCAAAGAGATGCTGCCGGTGGTGAACAAGCCACTGATTCAGTACGGCGTGGAAGAAGCACTGGATGCCGGCCTGAACGAAATCTCCATCGTGACCGGCCGTGGCAAGCGCGCGCTGGAAGACCACTTCGACATCAGCTACGAGCTGGAAAACCAGATCAAGGGCACCGACAAGGAAAAATACCTGGTTGGTATCCGTAAACTGCTCGACGAGTGCTCGTTCTCCTACACCCGTCAGACCCAGATGAAAGGCTTGGGTCACGCCATCCTGACCGGTCGCCCACTGATTGGTGACGAACCTTTCGCCGTGGTATTGGCGGATGACCTGTGTGTGAACCTGGAAGGCGACGGCGTACTGACCCAGATGGTCAAGCTGTACCAGAAGTACCGTTGCACCATCGTTGCGGTCATGGAAGTGGATCCGGATCAAACCAACAAGTACGGCGTCATCGCCGGCGACGACATCGGTGATGGCCTGATCCGCGTACGTGACATGGTTGAAAAACCAGCACCGGAAGATGCTCCGTCGAACCTGGCGATTATCGGTCGTTATATCCTGACTCCGGATATCTTCAAGCTGATCGAAGAAACCGAGCCGGGCAAGGGTGGTGAGATCCAGATCACCGACGCCCTGTTGAAGCAAGCCAAAGACGGTTGCGTCATTGCCTACAAATTCAAAGGCCAGCGTTTTGACTGCGGTGGTGCCGAGGGTTATATCGAAGCAACCAACTTCTGCTACGAGCACTTCTACAAAACCGGCAAGGCTTACTGATTCACGCAAGCCCGCCCGTTTAAAGAGAAAGCCACCTTCGGGTGGCTTTTTCGTTTTTCAGCCCCATGTAAGTCGGTATGCTGATGTCCTGCCGAGGAGAGTGAAATGGCCTACGATTTTGACCTGTATGTAATTGGCGCCGGTTCCGGTGGCGTCCGCGCAGCACGTTTTGCTGCGGGTTTTGGCGCCAAGGTGGCCGTCGCGGAAAGTCGCTACCTGGGCGGTACCTGCGTGAATGTCGGCTGTGTGCCGAAAAAGCTGCTGGTATACGGCGCGCATTTCGCCGAAGACTTTGAGCAGGCCAGTGGTTTCGGCTGGTCGCTGGGTGAAGCGAACTTTGATTGGGCGACCTTGATCGCCAACAAGGATCGTGAGATCAACCGCCTCAATGGCATCTATCGCAACCTGCTGGTCAACAGCGGCGTGACCTTGCATGAAGGGCATGCGCGCCTGGTGGACCCGCATCAGGTGGAGATCAATGGTGAGCGTTTCACCGCCAAACATATTCTGATCGCCACGGGCGGCTGGCCGCAGATTCCGGACATTCCCGGACGCGAACACGCCATCGGCTCCAATGAAGCCTTTTTCCTCAAGGAGCTGCCCAAGCGCGTGCTGGTGGTAGGCGGGGGCTATATCGCCGTTGAATTCGCGGGCATTTTCCATGGCCTGGGCGCGCAGACCACGCTGCTGTACCGCGGCGACCTGTTCTTGCGTGGGTTTGATGGCGCGGTGCGCAAGCACCTGCAGGAAGAACTGACCAAGCGCGGCCTGGACCTGCAATTCAATGCCGATATCGAGCGCATCGACAAGCAAGCCGATGGCAGCCTCAAGGCCACGCTGAAAGATGGTCGCGTGTTGGAAGCCGATTGCGTGTTCTACGCCACCGGCCGCCGGCCGATGCTGGACAACCTGGGGTTGGAAAATACTGGCGTCCGCTTGGATGAGCGGGGTTTCGTCGAGGTGGACGAGCTGTACCAGACCGCCGAGCCTTCGATCCTGGCAATCGGCGATGTGATTGGTCGCGTGCAATTGACTCCGGTTGCCTTGGCCGAAGGCATGGCGGTGGCACGTCGACTGTTCAAGCCGGAGCAGTACCGTGCGGTGGATTACGCGATGATCCCGACCGCCGTGTTCAGCCTGCCGAATATCGGTACCGTCGGCCTGACCGAAGAAGAGGCGAAGAAGAACGGCCACAAGGTGCAGATCTTCGAAAGCCGCTTCCGGCCAATGAAATTGACGCTGACCGATTGCCAGGAGAAAACCCTGATGAAGCTGGTCGTCGACGCCGACACCGACAAAGTCCTGGGCTGTCACATGGTGGGGCCGGACGCCGGCGAAATCGTCCAGGGCCTGGCGATTGCGCTCAAGGCGGGCGCGACCAAACGGCATTTCGACGAGACCATCGGCGTGCACCCCACGGCGGCGGAAGAGTTCGTCACCATGCGCACGCCTGTGGCGGATTGATCAGGCGTCGGGCGTTGCTTCGGGTGCCGCCGCAAGGGTGGCCGCCAACTGCAACGCCTCAATGCTGGCCTGGGCCTTCAGCAGGTCCAGTTCCAGGTTTTTTTGCGCGTGCTGACATTCACTGAGCGCCTGCTGGCGTGACTGGCTTTCCAGCAACGCAACCCGCAAGCGTTCTTGCAGCAGGGTGCGTTCGCTTTCGATCAGGCTGAGCTGTTCGCTCAGCTTGAGTTGCTGGGCCTGCTCCTGGCGGTTTTGCTCCTGCTGGGCGGCCAGCTCCTTCATCGTGACCCTATGCTCGATCAGTAGCCGTTCATTGTCGCGATGCAGTTGAGTGATTTCATCCTGGCGCACCAGGGCGCTCTGCTGGGCCTGACGCAGTTCTGCCTGGAGTTGTTGCAGTTGGCCTTCATGGCGCCGTTGTTCCTGCTCACGCTGTTCCTTGACCGCGTTGCGGTAGTGCTCAAGGGCATCCCGGGCATGCAGGTGCTTGTCTTCCAATGAGCGAATCTGCTCGTCTTTGTCGTTGAGCCTCAATTCGTAGTCACTGCACGCTTGGCTGAGGCCCGCATTGCGGGTTTGTTCGGTCTGCAGGCTAGTGCTGGCGGTTTGCAGGGCGGCGCTTTCTTCGGCCAGGGCGGCACCCTGGATATCGAATTGTTGTTGAAGCTGGCTGTGCGCTTGCTCAAGGGTTTCCAGTTGGGTGAGCAGGGCGGCTTTGTGCTGTTCGAATTGCGCCTGGGCCAGGTCGATGGGCTCCTGGGCTTTCTCTTTAAGGCGTTGCGCCAGGCGTGCGACCAGTTCGCTCAGTTCATCATCCAGAGGGGCTTGGGTAATGGTCAGGCGGTTTTCGCTTTCATCCAGCTCTTTCAGATAGCGATGAATCGTGGTTTTCGAGCCGGTATTGCCCATCTCGATACGTACCGCATCAATGCTGGGGTTTTCGCCGCGGGCCAGGATGGCCAGGCGTGCCGTCTGCACAACTGCTTTGTTTATGCCGCCGCGAGCCATGGGGTCTCCGTCGATTTGATAGTGTGGTACATGGTATGTATTTACGTACTATATCACGAGCAAAACGTTGTTTAAATTCACGATTCAACAGATGGGATATTGGCGTATTATCCCGTGTGAATGGCGTTTTTGTCCCTGAAACGCGCCGCAGCAGTACAAGCAGTCGTCAAATAGGCACCTCATGAGCGATCTGGACCGTTACCTCAGCGCCGCCACCCGCGATAACACGCGGCGCAGTTATCGTGCAGCCATCGAACACTTCGAAGTCAGCTGGGGCGGGTTCCTGCCGGCGACCAGCGACAGCGTCGCCCGTTACCTGGTGGCCCATGCCGGAGTGCTGGCGGTCAACACCTTGAAGCTGCGCCTCTCGGCGTTGGCGCAGTGGCATACCAGTCAGGGTTTTGCCGACCCCACCAAGGCGCCGGTCGTGCGCAAGGTGCTCAAAGGTATTCGCGCCGTGCATCCCGCGCGGGAAAAACAGGCCGAACCGTTGCAGCTCAAGCAGCTTGAGCAGGTGATTGCCGCCCTTGAGGCCGAGGCGAAGCGGGCGAGCGAGGCTCAGGACCTGCCACGTTTACTGCGCGCCAAGCGCGACACGGCGCTGATCCTGCTCGGGTTCTGGCGCGGGTTTCGCAGCGATGAATTGTGTCGCCTGCAAATCCAGCACGTGCACGCGGTGCCGGGAGCGGGCATCAGCCTGTATCTGCCGCGCAGCAAGAGCGACCGGGAAAACCTTGGCAAGACCTACCAGACGCCGGCGTTGCTACGCCTGTGCCCGGTGCAGGCCTACAGTGAATGGCTGAGCGCCTCGGCCTTGGTGGCCGGCCCGGTGTTTCGAGGCATAGACCGCTGGGGCAACCTGGGCGAGGAGGGGCTGCACCCTAACAGTGTGATCCCGCTGCTGCGCCAGGCCCTGGAACGTGCGGGCATTGCCGCCGACGCCTATACCAGCCACTCCTTGCGTCGGGGCTTCGCGACCTGGGCGCATCGCAGCGGTTGGGACTTGAAGTCATTGATGAGTTACGTCGGCTGGAGCGACATGAAATCGGCCATGCGCTATGTTGAGTCGACGCCCTTTCTCGGCATGACCTTGGCGACGTCAGCGTTGCTTTGAGATTTCTTCTATTGATATGGCCGCCTGATAGGCAAAAGCAATCGTCAGCATGAGGTTTGCCAATGAGCCATCGAACGAGAGAGTGGGTAGGATTCACTTCATCAACTTCTTAACCCCTGACGGAGAGTCAACGATGCCTATCATCAACAGCCAAGTAAAACCGTTCAAAGCCACCGCATTCAAAAACGGCAGCTTCGTAGATGTGACCGACGCTGACCTGAAAGGCAAATGGTCGGTAGTGTTCTTCTACCCAGCCGACTTCACCTTCGTTTGCCCAACCGAACTGGAAGACCTGGCCGACAACTACGCTGAATTCCAGAAACTGGGCGTTGAAATCTACAGCGTTTCCACCGACACCCACTTTGCCCACGCTGCCTGGCACAACACTTCGCCAGCCATCGGCAAAATCCAGTACACCATGATCGGCGACCCAACCCTGACCATCTCGCGCAACTTCGATGTACTGATCGAAGAAGCCGGCCTGGCGGACCGCGGTACTTTCGTGATCAACCCGGAAGGTCAGATCAAGATCGTTGAACTGAACGACGGCGGTGTTGGCCGTGACGCTTCCGAGCTGCTGCGCAAAATCAAGGCGGCCCAGTACGTTGCTGCCCACCCAGGCGAAGTGTGCCCAGCCAAGTGGAAAGAAGGCGAGGCCACCCTGGCTCCGTCCCTGGACCTGGTCGGCAAGATCTAAGTCTGTGAAGTATCAAGGGCGGGTTTCCGCACCGACTCAGTAAGCTGCAACCGCCCCTCAAAACGCCCGGGCGAGATTCGCTCGGGCGTTTTTTTGTCTGCAATAAACCGAATTAATAGGAAATCGCCCGTATGTTGGACGCCAATCTTAAAGCTCAGTTGAAGTCATACCTGGAACGGGTCACCCAGCCGATCGAGATGGTCGCCTCCCTCGACGACGGCGCGAAATCCCAGGAAATGCTTGCTCTTTTGCAGGACGTAACCAGCCTCACGACGCTGATTACCCTGAAAACCGATGGCAATGATGCGCGCAAGCCGTCGTTCTCCATCAACCGCCCGGGTGCCGACATCAGCCTGCGTTTCGCCGGTATCCCGATGGGCCATGAATTCACTTCGTTGGTGCTGGCCCTGCTGCAAGTCGGTGGCCACCCGTCGAAGGCCAGTGTCGAAGTGATTGAACAGATCCGCGCCCTCAAAGGCGAGTTCAGCTTCGAGACTTACTTCTCGCTGTCCTGCCAGAACTGCCCGGACGTGGTCCAGGCGCTGAACCTGATGGCCGTGCTCAACCCGAACATCCGTCACGTCGCTATTGACGGTGCGCTGTTCCAGGCTGAGGTCGATGAACGCCAGATCATGGCGGTGCCCAGTGTCTACCTCAATGGGGTGAATTTTGGCCAAGGGCGCATGGGCCTGGAAGAGATCCTGGCCAAGCTCGACACCAGCGGCGCCGAAAAAGCCGCCGAGAAAATCAGCGCCAAAGACGCGTTTGATGTGCTGGTCGTCGGTGGTGGCCCAGCCGGTTCATCCGCCGCCATCTACGCTGCCCGTAAAGGCATCCGTACGGGTGTGGCCGCTGAACGTTTCGGCGGGCAGGTACTGGATACCATGTCCATCGAGAACTTCATCTCAGTGCAGGAAACCGAAGGGCCGAAACTGGCAAGCGCCCTGGAAGCCCACGTGCGTCAGTACGACGTGGACATCATGAACCTGCAGCGCGCCAGCAGCTTGATCCCGGCGAAAACTGCCGGTGACCTGCACGAAATCCGTTTTGAAAGCGGTGCGGTCCTCAAGTCCAAGACCGTGATTCTGGCCACCGGTGCCCGCTGGCGTGAAATGGGCGTACCAGGCGAGCAGGAATACAAGGCCAAAGGCGTGTGTTTCTGCCCGCACTGCGATGGCCCGTTGTTCAAAGGCAAGCGCGTGGCGGTGATCGGCGGCGGTAACTCCGGCGTTGAAGCGGCCATCGACCTGGCCGGCATCGTCAGCCATGTCACCTTGCTTGAGTTCGACAGCAAGCTGCGCGCCGACGCCGTATTGCAACGCAAGCTTTACAGCCTGCCGAACGTTGACGTAATCACTAGCGCGCTGACCAGCGAAGTCAAAGGTGATGGCCAGAAAGTGACCGGCCTTGCGTACAAGGATCGCGACAGCGGTGAGTTCAAGACCATCGACCTGGAAGGTATCTTTGTGCAGATCGGCTTGCTGCCGAACACCGACTGGCTCAAAGGCACCGTGGAACTGACACCGCGTGGCGAGATCATCGTCGATGCCCGTGGCGAAACCTCACTGCCGGGCGTGTTCGCCGCCGGTGACGTGACCACTGTGCCGTACAAGCAGATCGTGATTGCGGTCGGCGAGGGCGCCAAGGCTTCACTGAGCGCGTTCGATCACCTGATCCGTACCTCCGCTCCGGCCTGAACCCTGGCGCATTAACGAAAAACCCCATGATTGCTCATGGGGTTTTTTATGCGTGAAAGCTTTACAGCGGCGCGGGTTGGATGATCTCGACCCAGTAGGCATCCGGGTCCTTGATGAAGGCCAGGCTCTTCATGCGGCCGTCGCTCAGGCGCTTCTGGAAATCACAGCCCAAGGCTTCGAAGCGTTCGCAGGCGGCGACGATATCCGGCACCGAGATGCAGATATGGCCAAAGCCACGTGGGTCGGTGTTGCCGTTGTGGTACGCAAAATCGGCGTCGTTTTCGGTGCCGTGGTTATGGGTCAGTTCCAGGATGCCGGGAATCGACTTCATCCACTGGGTGCGCTCAGCGGCGTCTGTCGGGATCTGGGCCTTGTCCACCAGGGCCAGGAAGTACAGGCTGAATTCGGCTTCCGGGAAGTCGCGTTTTTCAACCAGGGAGAAGCCCAGGACGCGGGTGTAGAAATCCAGCGACTTGGTGATGTCTTTGACCCGCAGCATCGTGTGGTTGAACACGAAGTTGGACGTGGCGGTGTCAGGTTGGGCGGTGACGCCTGGGAAAGTGTTCAGATCGTGCAGGCTCATGGGCCCTCCAGAAAAAAATGGGGCAAACTCGACTCCCGTTTGAGGTCAGCGGGGCCGAGCGGTTCCTTGGCTTGCGGCAAGCATCCCTGCAGCTGCGTCATGATACGCAAGCCATGCCCGGTGCGCCAAATGAAAAAGCCCGCGCGGGCCTTGCGACCTGCGGGCCTCAGGCTCAAACTTCAACGCTTGAATTCTGGATGTTTCTTGCAATGATCGCATTTCGTAAACCGCTGTTAGGTGCTGTGGGTTTTCTGTTGGGCAGCCCGTGGGTGCTGGCGGCTGATCCACAGGTTCATTGGCCCAGCGGCTGGCAGATCGAGGAGGTCGCTCCCGATAGCGACGCGCCCGCCACTCCCCAGGCCGTGACTCGGCAGCGGGCGATCAAGAATGATGAAAATGGCTCGACCTTGATGGTGATGGAACTGACCGCTACACCGATAGAGGCGGGCCATAAAGTTAATCTTCAAGGCGTGCTGCTGGAGATGCGTAAATCCATCCAGAAAGATTTTGCCCAGGGTGGCTATCAAAGCGTGTGCAGCAAAATGCACCCTACAACACTGAGTCGCCTGGACGCACTGGAGACTACTTGCGTGATTACCGAGAATGGACGGCACGTACTGTCGCAAACTTTAGTCGGCGCTGTTGATACCGACAAGGCGTATGTTTTTTCATTTGCCGGCCAGGCTCAGGTGTACGAGGCAAGCAAGGATGAGGTCAATTCGGTACGCGGTAGCCTGAAACTTTAAGCGCGCTGCACGCGCGACTTTGAACACAATGAAATCGTTGTTAAGTTCGCTTTCGAACGATTAAGCAAAAAAAGCCCCGCATAAGCGGGGCTCTTTGTTAGTGCGCTTTGATCAGCCGCGCAGCCAGGAATCTACAGTGGCGGCGCCGTACTGTTCTTTCCAGGCTTTAAGGCCGCGGTGGTTGCCGCCTTTGGTTTCAATCAGCTCGCCGGTGTGCGGGTTGTGGTAGACCTTGACCACGCGTGCGCGGCGCTGTTTTGGTGCGGCCGCAGTAGTTGCAGTGCCTTTGCCAAAGTTCGGATCAAGGATGGCAATGATATCGCGCAGGCCTTTGCCGTAAGTCTTCATCAGCCCCTGGAGCTTTTCTTCGAATTCGATTTCTTTCTTCAGGCCAGCATCGTTCTTCAGGGATTCCAGCTGGGCGAGCTGCTCTTGAAGGGCTTTTTCTGCTGCGCGAAATTCGGCGAGTCTGGACAAAATCTGTACTCCAATAGTGTATTTGGCTGATATCGACTGAAGATAACGCTATAAGCCAAGAGTGTTGGCGACTCAAGAAACAAGCCTTCCTGCGAGTTCAACACAGGCAGGAAAAATTGTAGTAGTTAATGCATCACGAGTAAATCATGTCTTTTGCCTAAATAACATTCTTTGATTCCGGATTAGATGGCTAATCAATGGCTGCGCATCGATTTAATGAACTCTTCACCCGGTAGTGGTCTGCCGAACAGATAGCCTTGCAGAAAATCCACACCTTGTGCCGCCAGGTACTCACATTGCTCGGTCGTCTCCACCCCTTCGGCCACAATGCCCAGGTCGAGCTTGCCGGACAGTTCGATGATGCTGTCCAGAATGTGCCGTGAAAGTGCATCCTGGCCAATCATCGCGACGAAGCTCTGGTCTATCTTCAAGTAGTCGACATTGAAGTTGCGCAAATAACCCAGGCTGGAATGGCCAGTGCCGAAGTCATCAATGGCAATCATCACCCCCAGTTCATGCAACGCCTCGAACAAGCGGCGCGTGATATCGGTGGGCTGGATCAACTCACGCTCGGTCAGTTCCAGCACGAGTATGACCTGGCCTGGCGGGAACGCGGCGAGGAACGTGCGGCAGTCCTCCACCAATGCCAGGTCCTCACAATGACGGGCCGTGATATTCACCCCAATATGAAAGCCTGGCGCGAAGCGAGCGGCATGCGGCGCCAGTTGCGCGGCGACCTGGCGCATCAGCGCACGGGTCATCGGCACAATCAGGCCGGAATGCTCGGCCAACGGAATAAACAAGTCGGGCCGCACCAGCCCCTCTTTAGGATGCTGCCAACGCATCAGCACTTCGCAGCCGGCCCACTCCCGGGTATCGCCACGCACGACGGGCTGGTAATAGGCAATGAACTCGTGGGCGCCCAGCGCGCGTTGCAGCTCATGGGTGGGGGCCGATGAGCGCTTTTGCAACCAGTGCGCAAGGACGCCGGCCAGAACGCCGAAAAACACTACCAGGCTGAACACCGCCGGGTAACGTTCCTGCATGTAGCGCAGGATTTCGCCGTCAGGCATGCCGGCGTCCACGCTGTAGAGATAACGCTGGGAAACGAGATGCTGATGGGCCACGGCAAAGGTCGGAGGTGGCGTGGTATGAACGCTGCCATCGGCCGCCAGCCAGTGGGGGCCGACCTGCAGAATCAGCCCCGCGTAACGACTGATCAGGCGCAAGGCATTGGTCAGGTGGTAGCCGTCGATGGAGGCAAAGGCACCTTTGTCGCCGTCTGTAAGGCGGTACACCAGCAGGGCGGTGTTGGGTGTGACCGGGTTGCCATTCATCAACCAAAGCCGTCCTGCAACGTAATCCTCGGGGTTGACCGGTGACTCGTAATGGCTCCCAAACAACGAGCTGCAATAAATATTGCGCTGGAAAGACAAGGTGGTCGCCCGTACAAACGGCCGGCGGGTGACCTGTTCACGCAGTGCCAATTGCACCGCGTTATCACAGGGTTGGCCGGCCAAGGGCAGCAAGGCCCGCGCGGCCAGGTCGGTGTTATCGAGCATCAGGTCGAATTGGCGCACGGCCTCCTGGACGGTCTGTTCGGTGCTTTTCTGCAGGGTGCGTTCGGCCTGCAAATGCAGAATTGGCACCCCCAGCAAAATGGGGAGCAATGCGCTGAGGCCGCTGATCAGGTAGCGAGTGGTTGGGCGTCGTGGACCTTTGGCGGTCAGGGGCATAGAGGATGGCCGGTAACAGAGTGAAAAGGCATACATTGCCGAGGATAGATGGCAACTCAGAGGGATGCTTGCAGGGCCTGAATAAAATCTGCAGCGCTATAACACCTTGCGCGCCCATTCGATAAACGCCAGCGTCGCCGGGGATGACTCGCGCCGGTCCAGTACCGCCAGGCCGATTTCGCGCGGGACGCGGGGCAGGAGAGGGCGCGTCACGTAACGGCTGTCGGTTGCCGAGGGCAAAGACGCCTCGGCGACAACGGTCACACCGTCTCCACGACCCACGGTATCCAGCGTGCTGATCAACTGCGAGCAGTGAAAGCGCACATTCGGGCTCAGCCTTGCGCTGCTGAACAGGTGTGAAACCAGTTCGGACGAGCCGGCTTCGGTGAGGATAAAGGGCTCGTTGCACAGTTGTTCCAGGCTGACGGCCTGGGCCTGGGCCAGGGGATGTCCGGCAGGCAGCAATGCCACCATCTGATCCTGCATCAGTGGGACGGTATCAAAGCGCTCCAGGGGCAGCACCACGAACCCGACATCGATACGCCGATCGTCCAGCCACTGGATCACTTGCCGATCCGGGCCTTCGTGGATATGCACCTCGATCCCCGGATGAGCGGCGCGATAACCCTGCAGGATCTTGGGCAGCAATTGCATCGATGAGGTAGGCCCGAATGAGCCGATCCGCAGGGTGCCGGTGCGCATGCCCCGGGCATCGGCGGCCTCCTGGCGCAGGGTGTTGGCCAGCCCCAGCATCGCACGCGCCCGCGCCAGCAGTTGCCGGCCGATGTCGCTGAGCTCCACTTGGGCCTGATGACGATGCAACAGCTCGACGCCCAGTTCCTGCTCCAGGGACCGAATCGCATGGGACACGGCCGACTGGCTGATCCCGAGACGATGGGCTGCGCTGGTGAAACCCTGGAGCTCGGCGACCAGAGAGAATATCTCAAGCTGGGTAAGGGTCATGAACGTTTACTCATTTTACGATGACAGATCATTAGCCGAAGAATACGCGCATCCCAGCCCTTGAGGAGCTTGAACGCGTATGAATGATCATCTGACCTACCTGAAACTGGTCGCAGTGACTGTCATTTGGGGCGGCACTTTTGTTGCAGGACGCTACCTGGCGCCTGACGTCGACCCTTTGCTGGCCGCAAGTGTGCGCTTTGTGCTGGCGAGCCTGGCGTTGCTGGCGTTTTTGGCCGTGGCGCGGGTTCCCCTGGCACGCCCCAGCCGCAGGCAATTGCTACAGCTGGCGGTGTTGGGCTTTTTCGGCATCTATTTCTATAACCTCTGCTTTTTCTATGGCTTGCATTACACCAATGCTTCGCGGGCCTCATTGATCGTCGCCTTGAATCCGGCCGTGATTGGCCTGGCGGCCTGGCTGTTGTTCAAGGAACGCGCGAGCGCTGCGGGCATTCTGCTGTGCCTGGGCGGTGCGGGGCTGGTGATCGTCAGTCGCAACCCGAACTTGCTGCAGGGCGCGGCCCATGCCTGGCTGGGGGATGGGTTGATCTTTGGCTGCGTGGTGGGGTGGGGCGTCTACTCGTTGTTCTCGCGCAGCCTCAACCAGAGCCTGGGGCCCTTGCAGACCGTCACTTGGTCAATCCTGCTGGGCACCTTGATGCTGACGGTGACGAGTGCGCTGATGGGTGCTTTCACGCTGCAGCGGCTGGCTGCGATCCAGCCTGTTCAATGGTTCAGCCTGGTTTACCTCGGTGTGTTGGGCTCGGCCTTGGCCTACATCGGCTATTACGACGGTATTCGTCGGATTGGCGCGACGCGGTCCGGCGCCTTTATCGCGCTTAACCCGCTGACTGCCGTGATCAGCAGTGCGCTGCTGCTCGACGAGCGACTGACGCCTGTGATGTATGTCGGCGCCGTGTTGATTCTGCTGGGCATCTACCGGTGCAATAAACCCCTTGCAACCGCCAAGGCATAGGGATTTGATAAGGAATAGGACAAATCAGGTTACGCTGTGTAGAATCGATTTACGCATACAAGAATATGGACTTGCGCTCACGCAGGCCTCGGCTGTCAGAGACTGATGTAACCATGAAGCTACTCGGCTCCCCCCTCATTTTCGGTGACTTCCTCGCCCGCAGCGTGCGAGGACTCTCCTGCGCGCCACCGTTGCACCTCATCCTTGCCGGCAGTTGAAATCCGCTTAACCACAAGAATGATGAGGCGCCAAATCATGGCAGATCTATACGAAAACCCGATGGGCCTGATGGGCTTTGAATTTATCGAATTCGCGTCGCCGACCCCTGGTACCCTGGAGCCGATCTTCGAGATCATGGGCTTCAGCAAAGTCGCGACACACCGTTCCAAGAACGTCCATCTGTACCGTCAGGGCGAAATCAACCTGATCCTCAACAACGAACCTGAAAGCCTTGCATCGTATTTCGCGGCCGAACACGGCCCGTCGGTCTGCGGCATGGCGTTTCGCGTCAAGGACTCGCAAAAAGCCTACAACCGCGCACTGGAGCTGGGCGCCCAGCCGATCCATATCGAAACCGGCCCGATGGAGCTGAACCTGCCTGCCATCAAGGGCATCGGTGGTGCACCGTTGTACCTGATCGACCGTTTCGGCGAAGGCAACTCGATCTATGACATCGACTTCGTGTACCTCGAAGGCGTGGACCGCAACCCACAGGGCGCGGGCTTGAAAGTCATCGACCACTTGACCCACAACGTCTATCGCGGGCGCATGGTCTACTGGGCCAACTTCTACGAGAAACTGTTCAATTTCCGTGAAGCGCGCTACTTCGATATCAAGGGCGAATACACCGGCCTGACGTCCAAGGCCATGAGTGCTCCGGACGGCATGATCCGCATCCCGCTGAACGAGGAGTCGTCCAAGGGCGCGGGCCAGATCGAAGAGTTCCTGATGCAGTTCAACGGCGAAGGCATCCAGCACGTGGCGTTCCTGACCGACGACCTGGTCAAGACCTGGGACGCGCTGAAGAAGATCGGCATGCGCTTCATGACTGCGCCACCGGACACCTACTACGAAATGCTCGAAGGCCGCCTGCCGAACCACGGCGAGCCGGTGGATCAGCTGCAAGCACGCGGCATCCTGCTCGATGGTTCGTCGATCGAGGGCGACAAACGCCTGCTGCTGCAGATTTTCTCGGAAACCCTGATGGGCCCGGTGTTCTTCGAATTCATCCAGCGCAAAGGCGATGACGGCTTCGGTGAGGGCAATTTCAAGGCGCTGTTCGAATCGATCGAACGTGACCAGGTGCGCCGGGGCGTGTTGACGGCGGACTGATCGACTCGTTCGCAATACTTGAAAGCCCGGCCGGGAGTCTTCCCTGCTGGGCTTTTTTGTATGCGCTGTATAGGTTGACCATGGCCGGCAGGACAACGGAACCGGTTGGGCAAGACCCTCCACAAAGAGGACAGTGACGCAGGTAGCCGGTCGCGTCCGATGTAGGGAAATCTTCATCTGATTAAAGAGGTTTTCTGATGAATATTGCATCTTTGCCTGGGCACCCACCGGCGCCCACCGTCACATCCAAACCGCCTGATCCAGCTCCCGCAGCGCAGACGTTGCAGCGCAGTGACCAGGCCCGCCGTCGGTTCATTGATGAAGCCGATGAGGCATTTCGCGATGATGTCCTGAGTGTCGAAGGCAAGAAACTGGTGGATGCGGTCGTGTATCCAGGCACGCGTGGGGCACCCGGAGTGCAAGTGTCTACGTTCGCGGTCGATGGGGTTCAAGCCAATGACATTGTGATGATCAAGCGCGTGCCTGCCACGGCTGAGGGGCCGAATTTCCTGCTGTATGTACCGGAGGAGGGCCAGTATGCATTCTACGAGTTCAAAGACCGCGAGGAACTGACCGACTGGGTTAAAACGATGGCCCGCGACCCAAAGGAGCTGGATAGTTTTGCGCGGCACTTTTCCAACGATAGGGCGCCCCAGCAGGTCGAACGGGTCAGGCAGAGGCTGGTTGACTTTGCCGATAACGATATCAATGCAGTGGTGGGCAGTTTCGCTCGGGTCAAAGGCGATGTCTTCACGTATCTGAGCGGAACAGGCAGCGTGCCACCGGCTCCCGTCAAGGGTTTGACCGGTACTCGGCTTTACAATCTTGCGCCCGATGGCAGCGCGACTTACCTAGGGAAGCGCACCGACGGCAAGGAGGTTATCTATAAGTACGACGCCTATGGAAACCTGCATGGCGCAGCCCGTGACGGTTTCTACTTCGTGAAAAACGCTTTGAACGATGATCAGCCGCTGCAATTGCTTTCATTCGATCAATACCGCCAGACGGTGACGAGCGTTGCGCTCGACAACGTTGGTGCCAATGACTTGAACGGACTCTACGAAGAACTCCTCAAGCAACTCAGAAACCCAGGCCATGGCCTTGGCAAGGCGCTGACAGCATTGGGGGTTCCCGAGGATGTGGCACATTCCCTTGAGGCCCAATTGACCAATCCCGGGAGCGGCACATTGGTTGAGTTGAACAGGGATAACCGGATCGGCAAGTTGTTCGGTGTGGACCAGAAAACGATGGATGCGCAACTGGAAAACCTCGGTGAGCAAGCCCAAGGCGAGATCCCGTATTATGGTACAACCCGAACAGTACTGACGGGGTTGGCTGATGGTGTTGAGCAGATAGCGCCGGTGCGCCCTGCAAGCACCACGGTGAGAACCGGCTGAGCCGGCAGCCAGACCGCCTGCGCCCGCTATCAGGCTCTACGCTGACGCACCAGGTGCTTGAACCCTTCGTACACCAGGACCATCACCGCCAACCAGATCGGAATATAGGTCAACCATTGCCCGTCCTTGATCCCTTCGCCCAGCAGTAACGCTACACCCAGCAGCAATACCGGTTCCACGTAACTGAGCAGCCCGAACAGGCTGAATGCCAACAAACGGCTGGCGATGATGTAGCTCACCAGTGCCGAGGCACTGATCAAGCCCAGGATGGGAATCAACGCATACAGTCTCGGCTGGGCGTCGAGCACCGCGAAACCCTGGTCGCCACTTTGCACGAACCACCAGGCCACCGGCAGCATCAGCGCCATATCCAGCCACAGGCCGCCCAGGTGGTCGGTGGTCAGGTACTTGCGCACCACGAAATACACCGGGTAGCCGATGACCACCACCAGCGTCGCCCAGGAAAACCCGCCAGCCCGATACAACTCGTTCAGCACGCCGATGGCGGCGAACACCACGGCAATCTGTTGCAGGCGCGACAGATGTTCGCCATACACCAGGCGCCCGGTCAGCACCATGCTCAGCGGCAGCAGGAAATACCCCACCGACACGTCCAGGCTGCGCCCATTCAGCGGCGCCCACATGAACAACCACAACTGCGCGCCCAGCAGCGCCGACGACAGCAGTACACCGACGATCAAGCGTGGTTTGGCCGCCAACATCCGCAGCACGTCCCACACGCGGCGCCATTCGCCGCTGACGATCATGAACACCGTCATGCAGGGCGCGGTCAGCAACATGCGCCAGCCGAAAATCTCCAGGCCACTCAAGGGCGTCAGCAGGGATGTGAAGTAATACATCACGGCAAACAGCACCGAGGCCAAGACCGATAACGCAACACCTTTAGACACGCCGTCCTCGCGAAAACTGTTAGATACAAAGAGCAGGCGATTATGGTGCTTTTGGCGGCAGGTTGTGCGCTGTTTTGGAGCGTTTGATGGAATTTTTTTGCGCACTGCCTGCGGCACGGGCGGGTGGCGGCAAACCCGCGCGCGCCGACAGGGGTTGATCATCAGGAGCGGGCGATGCGCCCTGAGACGAAATGGCCCACATCATTGAAGCCCGGTGTGGACGAATGCCCAGGCGTCACCAGCGCGTCGATAAACGCCTCATCCTGCGCCGTGATCTTCACGTCCAGCGCTCCCGTGTAGGCATCCCACTGCGCCTCGATACGCGGTCCGACAATGGCCGAACTCACCGCCGAATGGTTCAGCACCCAGGCAATCGCAAACTCGACTATCCCCACGCCACGGCCTTGGGTGTACTGCTGAATCTGTTGGGCTATGCGCAACGACTCGACGCGCCATTCGGTTTCCAGAATGCGCTTGTCCTGGCGTGCCGCGCGGCTGCCGGCTTCGGGGGTTGCATCAGGCGCGTACTTGCCGCTGAGCACGCCGCGGGCCAGCGGGCTGTAAGGCACCACGCCCAAGCCATAGGCGGCGGCCGCCGTGAGTTGCTCGACCTCGGCCTGACGGTTGACGATGTTATACAGCGGCTGGCTGATGATCGGCTTGTCCACGCCCAGATGCTCGGCGACCCGGATCACCTCGGCAATGCGCCAGCCACGATAATTGGACAGGCCCCAGTAGCGGATCTTGCCCTGGCGGATCAGATCGCCGATGGCTGACACCGTAGCCTCCAAGGGGGTGTCGTGGTCTTCACGGTGCAGGTAATAGATATCCAGGTAATCGGTGTCCAGGCGTGCCAGGCTGGCCTCCAGCGCATTGAAAATACGCTTGCGGCTCAACCCGCTGCGGTTGGGCAAACCTTCTGCCGGGCCGATGCCGACTTTCGACGCCACCACCCAATCCTGGCGGTTACGCGCAATGGCCTCACCCACGATCTCTTCGGAGCGCCCGCCGGTATACACGTCAGCCGTGTCGATAAAGTTGATGCCTTGGTCCCAGGCTTTGTCGATGATGCGCAGCGAGTCTTCAGTGCTGGTCTGTTCACCAAACATCATGGTGCCGAGTGTCAGTGCGCTGACCTTCAAGCCGGACTGGCCCAGTGTGCGGTAAATCATGGAAAGCTCCTCGTGGCGTTGAAACGTAACTCCTGCAATACCAGACCGGACCGCTCTGGAACAAGCCCTGCCCAGGTTTCTTCATGCACTCAGCAACGCCTGGCAGCGTAGCTGAAGAAAACGATGCAGTACTTTCACGCGTTCCGACACTTGCAGGCGATGGGGGCACATCAGGTTGAACGGCGTCGGCTCGCCTTGCCAATCGGTCAGCAGCGGCACCAGCCGCCCGGCTTGGATATCGCGGGCGATGTCCAGGGCGGCTTTATAGGCGATGCCATGGCCGGCCAGGGCCCAGCGCCGAACGATTTCACCATCGTCACTCAGATAGTCGCCCGTGACCTCGACTTCCTGCAGGTGCGTGCCCTGGCGAAAATACCAGGTGTTATTGGCCTGCCCACGGCGCATATAACGCAATGCACTGTGTTGCGCCAAATCCGCCGGCTGGCTCGGTGTGCCATGACGCGCGAGGTAGTCGGGGCTGGCGCAGGCAATGCGCCGATGGCCCGGTACCACCGGCAGCGCCACCAGGCTTGAGTCTCGGGGGACGCCAAAGCGCAGGGCAATGTCGACGGTGTCGCGGAACAGGTCGGCGTTGCTGTCATTGAGCAGCAGTTGCAAGCGGATGTTCGGGTGTTCGACCTTGAACTCATCCAGCCAGCCCAGCAGCACGTTGCGCCCAAAATCCGAAGGTGCCGCCAGTTGCAACAAGCCGCTCAGGCTCTGGCCCTGTTGCTTGATGGCCTGTTCGCCTTCCGCCAGGGCTTCCAGTGCCACCCGTACGCTGTCCAGATAACGCCGGCCTTCCTCGGTCAAGCGCATGCTGCGGGTGGAACGCGCGAGCAGGCGCACACCAAGCCGGGTCTCCAGGCGCTTGAGGGCGATGCTCGCGGCGGCCGGCGTCAGGCCCAGCCCACGTGCTGCGGCCGACAAGCTGCCGCTATCGGCGGTGCGCACAAAGACTTCAAGGTCCAGGGTCGAGCTCATCTGTAAAATTCCTTTAAAGATCTTGTCGTTTTACCGGGATTTTTCGCGGATTGCCAAGCGAGGAAGATGAACGCTCACTTTCTGACCTTGGATGTTTCTCTATGAACGCTTCCCTCAACGGTAAAACCGTCATCGTGATCGGTGGCAGCAGCGGGATCGGTGCGGCAGTCGCCAAGGCCGCCGCTGCGCGTGGCGCACAGGTGGTACTGGCCGGGCGTCGGCTGACATCCGGCGTAGACAACGGTCTGCGCAGCGAACCGGTCGACGTCACCGACGCCGCGTCCTTGCAGCGTCTGTTCGCGACGGTGGGGCGCTTTGATCACCTGGTGTATACGTCCGGCCCGTCGGTGCGTGCCAAGACGCTGGTCGAGACCGATTTGCTCGAGGCCCAGGACAATTTCAACGTGAAACTCTGGGGCGCGTTGCGCGCCATCCAGCAGGCGCTGCCGTATTTGCATGAGCACGGCAGCATCAGCCTGACCTCGGGGCAACTGGGGCGCAAGTTGGCGCCCGGCCAGTTCATCAAGACCGGCATCAATGCGGCGACCGAGGCGCTGGGCAAGCAACTGGCCAAAGAGTTGGCGCCACGTCGGGTCAATGTGGTCAGCCCGGGGGTGATTGACACACCGGCGTATGCCGGGTTGGCCGAGGAACAGCGCCTGGCGATGTTCGCCAAGGCTGGCGAAGGCCTGCCGGTAGGTCGTGTGGGGCAGGCTGAAGAAGTGGCGGCGGGGTATGTGCTGGCCATGGAAAATGGCTTTATGACCGGCGCCGTGATCGACATTGACGGTGGCGGCCTGTTGTAGGCACGGGCAAGGTCGATGGGAACGCAATCGTCGGTGAGACCACACAGGCTGTAACTGCCGATGCCTGGCAGTGTTCATCCAATGATCCCAAGGAGAAACCCCATGTCCTCAGTAAACCAGCCGACGGCGTTCCCAAGCGCCAATCATCTGATCGAGTCGATTATCGCCACGCTGCAAAACAAGCCGCCGGTTGAAAACCGTCCGCTTAGCGAGGATCAGCAGCGAGTCTTGAACGGGCTGCCGATTCAGCCGCAACCCGCTCAAGTGACTTACTGATCAGTGGCTCCCACGCATTCACAGGCGTGGGAGCCATGGACGGCTCAGGTCCTGAGGCTACGCGTCATGCGCAGCGCCAACAGGCTACCGGCGACAATCACGGCCGCCAGCAGGTACAGCGCCATGTCCGTGGAGCCGGTGGCATCTTTCACAAAGCCGACGATATACGGGCTCAGAAAGCCCGCCATCTGGCCCATGGAGTTGATCAGCGCCAGGCCGCCTGCCGCCGCACCGGCGCTAAGCATTGCCGTGGGCACCGGCCAGAACATCGGCAGGCCGGTCAGGGCGCCCATGGTGGCGATCGTCAGGCCCAGAATCGCCAGGGCTGGCGTGGTGGCGAAATTCACCGCAATCACCAGGCCGATTGCGCCCATCAACATCGGTACGACCAAATGCCAGCGCCGCTCTTTACGCAAATCGGCCGAGCGCCCCACCAGCAGCATGAACACCGCCGCCAGCAAATATGGGATGGCGCTGAGCCAGCCGATCACCAGGTTATCGCTGAAACCCAGGTTCTTGATGATCGACGGCAGCCAGAAGTTGATCGCGTACACGCCGCTCTGGATGCAGAAATAGATCAGGCCGAACGCCCAGATCGCCGGGTTTCGGAACACTTCGGCCAATGAGTCGCTGGTGGTTTTCGGTTTGTTCGCCAAATCGGTCGCCTGGTCGGCTTCCAATACCTCACGTTCGTGGGGTTTGAGCCACTTGGCGTTGGCGAAGTTATCGCTGAGCAGGAAGTAGGCAAGGGCGCCGAGGATCACGGTGGGGATGCCCTGCAACAGGAACATCCATTGCCAGCCCGCCAGGCCACCTTGACCGGCGGCGAAGTGGTTGAGGATCCAGCCGGAGAACGGGCTGCCGAGCAAGCCGGAAACCGGGATCGCCGACATGAACAACGCCATGATGCGCCCACGGCGAAAGGTCGGGAACCACTGCGAAAGGTACAGCACCACACCCGGGAAGAACCCGGCCTCGGCGGCACCGGTCAACAGGCGCAGGGTGTAGAAATGCGTCGGTGTGGTGACGAACAGCAGGCAGGTAGACAGCGTGCCCCACACGATCATCATCAGCGCAATCCAGCGCCGTGGGCCGAACCGGGTCAGCGCCAGGTTGCTCGGTACGCCGCACAGCACGTAGCCGATAAAGAAGATACCGGCACCGAGGCCGTACACGGTTTCGCTGAATTTCAACGCATCGAGCATCTGCAGTTTGGCAAAGCCAACGTTTACCCGGTCGAGGTAATTGAACAGATAGCAGATAAAGATGAAGGGGATCAGGCGCAGGGTAATGCGCTGATAGATGGCGTTTTTATCGTCATCGGTGGCCAGTGTGGCAGCGGCGCTCTGTGACATGGGGTTCTCTCTTTATTATGATTTTTCGCGATGCGAGGGTAACGTTGATCGCCCAAACAGTCTCGGTGACGTGATGGGGTACTGTCTTTGTGCTCGCGCACAGTCGAGCGCCCTTTGCGCTGTGCCGCTGAACAACCGCTTTCCAGGAAAATAGCCCCATGTTCGAGTTGGATCATGACCTGGCGCAGGATATTGTCGATCGCACCATGGCAATCCTGCCTTACAACGTCAACGTCATGGACAGCCAGGGCCTGATCCTGGGCAGTGGTGAGCCGGAGCGCATCAATACCCGCCACGAAGGCGCGCAGCTGGTGCTGGCCAATGGTCGCGTGGTGGAAATCGACGGCCAGACCGCCAAGCACCTCAAGGGGGTGCAGCCGGGCATCAACCTGCCATTGCTGCATGACCAGCGCCTGATCGGTGTGCTGGGGATTACCGGCGAACCCGAAGGGCTGCGCACCTACGCCGAGCTGGTGCGCATGACCGCTGAAATGCTGGTGAGCCACCGTCACCAGCAAGCCGAACAGCAATGGCGCCGGCAGCGCTGTGATGATCTGCTCGCCTTGTTGCTGGCCGACAGTGGCGACTCACCACGGCTGGTGGACGAAGCCCAACAGTTGGGGCTCAAGCCGCAGATGCCCCGTACGCCGTACCTGTTCGAGCTGGGGCCGGGGCAATCGGCCGAGGCCTTGAGTGCCTGGCTGGGCAGTCGCTACCCGGACAGTTGGTGTGTCAGCTCGGCGCAGTTCTCGCTGTTGTGGTGTCGGCCGGCAATCTTGCCGGTGGACAACCCGCGCCTGCTGGAAAAGCTCGATGGCCAGGGCTGGAACATCCTGCGTGTAGCTGTGGGCGGGCAGGCCGATGGCTTGGCCGGGTTGCGTCGTTGCTACCGACGTGTCAGCGATCTGCTGGCCTACGGCCGGGATGTACTACCTCAGTCACGCCTGCTGACCCTCAACCGTTACCGCCTGCCGGTGATGCTCTGGCGTCATCGCAACGATGATGCCCTGGACGAATTGCTCAACCCGCTGCGCAAAGTCCTGGCCAAGGACGGCAACGGCCAGCTGCTCGCCACCTTGCGCAGTTGGTGCGAACACGATGGCCAAAGCCAGGCGTGCGCCGATGCCCTGGGCATCCATCGCAACAGTTTGCGTTATCGCATGGAGCGTATCGCCGAACTCAGCGGGGTCGACCCCCTGACACTGGACGGCATGCTCGCCCTCTACCTGGGCGTACAGCTGTTGCCCCAGGCTTTGTCGGAATGAACAACAAAGCTCATCCACACTTGTGCATCGGACCGGCGTCATCCCCGCAGACAACTGGCAGCATGGGCGTTATAAAAACCGGAGAAAGCCCATGAAAATCATCATCGCCCCCGACTCGTTCAAGGACAGCCTGAGTGCTGAAGGCGTTGCCCAGGCCATTGCCGAAGGGCTGGCCGAGGTCTGGCCGGATGCGCAATGCATCCAGTGTCCGATGGCGGATGGCGGTGAAGGGACGGTGGATGCGGTACTCGCCGCCTGCAACGGCGAACTGCGCCGCCAATGGGTGCGTGGCCCGCTGGGCGGCACAGTCGAGGCACGCTGGGGCTGGTTAGCAGCCAGCCACACTGCGATGATCGAAATGGCTGAGGCGAGCGGCCTGCAACGGGTACCGCCAGGGCAGCGCGACGCATGCTCCAGCACCACCTACGGCACCGGCGAGCTGATCCGTGCCGCCTTGGACCTGGGGGCCCGCCGTATCATCCTGGCGATTGGCGGCAGCGCCACCAATGACGCGGGTGCCGGCGCCATGCAGGCCCTCGGCGTGCAACTGCTCGATGACCGACAACAACCGCTGCCTGACGGCGGCCTGGCGTTGGCGCGCCTGGCGCATCTCAACCTGGAGCGGTTGGACCCGCGCCTGGCGCAGGTGCAATTTGAAATCGCGGCGGATGTGAACAACCCACTGTGTGGCCCCCAGGGCGCCTCAGCTATTTTCGGCCCGCAAAAGGGCGCCAATCCCGCACAGGTCCAACAGCTGGATGCAGCCCTCGGCCACTTCGCCGACCACTGCGCCAGGGTGCTGCCCAAGGATGTGCGCGACGAGCCCGGCAGCGGCGCCGCCGGTGGCCTGGGCTTTGCCGCCAAGGCGTTTCTAGGCGCGCAGTTTCGGGCCGGCGTTGAAGTGGTGGCCGAACTGGTGGGCCTGGACGCTGCCGTACGCGGCGCCGACCTGGTGATCACCGGCGAAGGCCGCTTCGACGCCCAGACCCTGCGCGGTAAAACCCCGTTTGGCGTGGCCCGTATCGCCCAGCGGCACCAGGTGCCGGTGATCGTGATCGCCGGCACCCTGGGCGATGGCTATGAACAGATGTACGCCCATGGCGTGGCGGCGGCGTTCGCCTTGCCGAACGGGCCGATGAGCCTGGAGCAGGCCTGCGCCGAGGCGCCGCGTTTGTTGCGCGAGCGGGCGGCAGATGTTGCACGGGTGTGGCGGACCGCTTCCGGCCGCTGACGCCATGCACTGAACATGGGACAATCCGCGCCTTTCAGACACGGAGAGTCCCCATGCTACGCCCCGCATTACTGGCCTTGTCGCTGGCCGGCGCCACCTTTCCAGCCTTCGCCCAACCGCCCGCCGAAACCGTGCCCTTGCTGCGGGAAATCAAGCAATGGGTGACCGGCTGCGACAACCTGCGCAATTGCCATGCCCTCAGTGCGCCCAGCGGCGTCGACGAAGAGGACTACAGCTCCCTGACCTTGCACATCTGGCATCAGGCCGGCCCGCAGGGGTATCCGCGTTTGCGTTTTGATCATCGTGGTGAGGCGGTGGACCTTTCTACATTGCTGTTGGATGGTCAGCCTCTGGGCCTGGAGTTGACGCAGGCATTGCACGTGGAGCTGGACGATGAGGGCGAAGACCCCCAGGTTCAGTCCTACGGCGTGATCGATGAAGCACCGGCTCGCCTCTGGTTGCAGCGGTTGCGCAACGGTCAGCGTTTGCAGGTGCCGGGAGATGAGAGCGCGCATGTATCGCTCAGCGGGCTGAGCGCTTCGCTGCTGTTGATGGATGCAGTGCAAGGTCGCCTGGATAACGTCACCGCACTGGCGCGGCCGGGCAAAGGGGCGGCGAGTGAAGTACCGGCGCGTTTGCCGCTACCGCTATTGCGCAAGTTCCCGGCTGCGCCACCGCTGACTGCACAGGAGCAGGCCGGCTTGGCGGCCGCCGCCGTGAAAGCCATCACGCAGACCGATACCGAGATGGCGCCGCAGGCTGAAGTCGGCGCGCTGAGTGCGGCGCAAGCCATGAGCGTGGTGCGCTATGACTGCGCCGCCTACAACTGCGAGTACGATGTCACCAGCCGCCAGCGCCAGGCACCTTACGGCGAAACCCCACTGACCCTGCAACCCTTGCCGTTGGACGGCGCGGCGCTGCAAGGCTCGGTCGGGTATGACGAAGCCACTGGCACGTTGAGCTATTTCTATAAACAGCGTGGGATTGGGGATTGCGGTGCTGGAGGCGTCTGGGTGTATGACGGCAAGGGCTTCCAGCTCAGCGAATTCAAGATGATGCCGCGCTGTACCGGCGTGGGTTATGGCGATTGGCCGTCGCTCTGGTCGAGCGCTCCAGCGCGCTAGCCAGCCGGCGGGTTGGGCCTCTACACTGGCTGGCCACGTGTCTTTCAAAGGATGAAACACAATGCACGCACCTGAACCCCATATCGTGATCCAGCGCTTTACCGAGGCCCATCTGGAGGGCGTTACTGCGCTGTATAACGACCCGGCTGTGTGCCGTCAGGTGCTGCAAATGCCTTTTCAATCCGTGGAGTCTTGGCGCAAGCGCCTGGTGATGGACAACGAACGGCGGCTGCAACTGGTGGCGGTGCATGGCGGTGAGGTCATCGGCAACCTCGGTATGGAGCAGAACGCCCGCGTTCGCCAAAGCCACATCGCCGGCTTGGGCATGGGGGTCGCTACCGCCTGGCAGGGCAAAGGTGTGGGTTCGAAGCTATTGAGCGCTGCGTTGGAAGTGGCTGACAACTGGATGAACCTGCGCCGCGTCGAATTGACGGTGTATGCCGACAACGAAGCCGCGCACGCGCTCTATCGCAAGTTCGGCTTTGAGGTCGAGGGCTGCCTGCGCGATTACGGTGTGCGCGATGGGGTGTTTGTCGACGCGCTGAGCATGGCGCGCCTGCGCAAAGGCGCGGACAACGGGTAACCTGTGGCGAGGGAGCTTGCTCCCGCTGGACTGCGTAGCAGGCCCAGTCGTTTCAAACCAAAAGCTGGGGCCGCTTTGCGACCCAGCGGGAGCAAGCTCCCTCGCCACAGGGACAATGTTCATCCTTAATTGAGCTCGCCCCCTCCCGCAGTTGACTTCAGATGGCTTGGATTAATGTCGATGGCCTTGGCTTAGTCCTGTAAAGCAAACGCCACCGCCGCCCGCGCATGCAGCTCGGTGCTGTCCAGCAGTGGCAGGTTGCTGTGTTCGGGCTGGATCAGCAGGCAGATCTCGGTGCACCCCAGGATGATGGCCTGGGCACCTCGCTCGGCGAGGCTGTCGATCACCCGTTGGTAGACCTGGCGGGAAGCTTCGCTGATCACCCCCACGCACAACTCTTCGTAGATGATCCGGTGCACGGCCTGGCGTTCGTCTGCATCAGGCACCAGCACGCTCAAACCCTGGGCGGCCAGGCGTGATTTGAGAAAATCCTGCTCCATGGTGAACGCCGTACCCAGCAGGCCCACGGTCAGGGTGCCCGCCGCAAGGGCTGCGGCCGCGGTGGCATCGGCGATATGCAGGAACGGAATCGACACCGCGGCCTCGATGCGCGGCGCCACCAAATGCATGGTATTGGTACACAGCACCACGCAATCGGCGCCGCCGGCCTGCAGGCGGCGCGCCGCGTCTTGCAGAATCACTGCGGTGTCATCCCAACGCCCGGCATGCTGGGCTTGTTCCACCGGGCCGAAGTCCACGCTGTACATCAACAACTGCGCCGAGCGCAGTGGGCCGAGCTGGTCGCGCACGCTCTGGTTGATGATGCGGTAATACTCGGCGCTGGATTCCCAGCTCATGCCGCCGATAAGGCCAATGGTGCGCATGCGATGCTCCTGAAGAGGAATGTCGCGTTACCTTACCCACCGCTCGTGGATTAGTCATACGCAGTTGCCTGCGAAATGACCGGTGCAGTTCACCTCTCAAGCGCAACAGAGCGCGCCTCTACCACTGCGGCAAAACTTGCCGGCAGAAACCCTTGATTGCGCAAAGTTGGCTATACCTACAGCTCAATATTCCGGTGATGACCGACAGGGAGTTCAATGATGAAGTCAAGGCTAATGATCAGCACGCTGTGCATCGCCTCGCTCGCAATGGCGGGCTGCGCGAGCAAGGTCACCCAACCCGACGAGTACTCGGGGTTTCTATCGGACTACAGTCAGCTCAAGGAAGCCAAGTCGCCTTCGGGCGCTGAAGTGATGCGCTGGGTCGAGCCTAATCTGAACCTGCGCAACTACACGGCGGTATTTGTCGAGCCGACCCAGTTTTACCCCAAGCCCCAGGCAACCACTAAAATCCCGCAAGGCACCCTGGACGGCATCAATGCCTACTACAACCAGGCGCTCAAGCGTGAGCTGGTCAAGTCGTTGCCGCTGGCGAGTGCGCCGGGGCCTGGGGTGATTGTGGTGCGTGCCGCCATCACCGCCGTAAGCAGCAAGACCGAAAGCCTCAAGCCTTACGAATACGTCCCCGTGGCCCTGTTGGCGGCGGCCGTGAGTACCGGCGCCGGCATCCGCGATCAGGAAACCACCCTGGGCACCGAAGCGCAGTTCCTCGACGGTGGCAATGGCAAGGTGCTCGCCCAAGTGGTGCGCAAAGGCACCGGCAAGCCCCTGTCCAATGATTCCCAGGTCATGAAGGCCGATGATGTGAAAAGTGTGATCGATGCCTGGGCTTCGGATCTGCATCAATCCTATGCCAAGTTCAAACACTGATGATTGCGTGCAAGCAGGAGCGAGCAGGCTCGCTCCTGTACAACCCGTTACTTGAGGGGCGTCAAGGGTGGGAGTTTCCATTGACCGTTACCCACCTCAGGTTTGGGCAGGTAAATGCGCAGCACCGCATAAAACGGACCGGGTGGCGCCGGCAGCCAATTGCTCTGCTCGGCCTTCGGCGGCTCGTGGTGTTGCAGCGCCAGGGTCAGGCCGCCATCGGCGTCGAGCTTGAGGTTGGGCAACATCTGCGAATTGATCAGGTAACGCTTCTTGTGGTTGGGCACCAGCAACTTGGTTTTGGCGTCGTACATCGTCAGCGACCAGAACGCATCGGCCGGCGGCAGTTGGTCTTTGGCAAAATGTACGGTGTAGCTGTGGCGCGCGCCGTTGGCGGGTTTGCCTTCGCTGTCGACGTAGTAGGTCAGGTAGGTGGCTTCATCGCTTGAGTTACCGAAAATCTCCAGGTTGGCCCCGGCATAACGGTACAGATAGTTGTTTTTCAGGCGATCACGGCTGCCGAACAGTTCGGTGCTGGAGACTTGCTGGGTGTCGAGCTTGTCTTTCTTGAACGCTGCGAACTCTGCCTTGGCATCGGCGATCCCTTCTTCCAGGGCCTTGCGCTGTTCAGCGCTGAGCTGGTTGACCTTGAACGGTGCGCCCGGCGCAATGCCGATCTTGGCAAAACGCGCCAACAGGTCTTTTTCGCTGTCCTGGGGCGCGGCGAAGCTGAGCATGAAGTTCAGGTAACGGAACAGCTGCGGGCTGTCGGTCATGGTTGCCATCGGCTTGGGCCATTCGATCTTGGCCACTTTGGCCGGAGCGGGCTGCTTCACGTAGCTGCTCAGCGGCTGCACTTTATAGCCGTTCTGGATCTGCTTGACCTTGGCCAGGTCTTTTTCATCGAACAACTGCGTGCGGTACAGGGCGTAGGCGATGTTGCTTTCGCTGTAGATCACGCGATCGATGTCGACCGGTTGCTGACCTTTCCAGTCAGGCCCGGCGATCATGAAATGCCCGCCATTGTTGCCGGTGCTGCGGGTACCCAGGTAGGCGATGTTCTGCGTGTAGAGGTCGATCAACTGTACCGAGTAGTAGCGGTTGTCTTCGATCTTGGGCAGGGTCAGCACCAGGGGTTCTTTGCGCAGGTCCATCCAGACGAAGGAGTAGGGCGTGTCAGAGTTCGGGGTCGTGAACGCAGTGTCCTTGGGCGTGAACAGCTGGGCGCTGTTACCGATGTGATTGAACGGGGCCTTGAAATTGGTGCCGCCTTTATCAACGGCCTGGGTGTAGAGCGTCTTGTACATCTCCACCACCGGGTAGCCGTACAAGTAGGCCTCCTTGGCGATGGCCCGGGCTTCGGTCGGGGTCGCCGTGAAGTCGGCCCAGGCACCGGTGCTCATGAATATCGAGAGGCTCGCCAACAGCAGGCGCGTCGGTTTTCCAATCATGTAGTTGCGTCCTTCCTGAGTGCTTTTTCAAGGGCGTGGGATTAAAACGCCGAGTTTCCAGTTTTATTCGCCGGACGTCACGTTAATCCCTGCAAACAAGTTGAACTGTCAGTGTGATAACGGCGTGGCGCAGATGTGCAGGTTAGCAGACGGCTCCAGGTTCAGAGGGGCCGTGCTGTTTGTCCTGGGGAAGGAGGGCTACGCGGCGGGCAACATCGATTTGACTTTGTCGCGCAGTTGATCGATCGAGAACGGTTTACCGATGACTTGCATCCCTTCGGGAACGTCGATGTTTTCGGCATAACCACTGGCAAACAGAATTGGCAGGGTGGGGCGGAGCTGACGCACTTGGGTCGCCAATTCCTTGCCGTCCATGTCGGGCAGGCCGACATCGGTCATCATCAGGTGGATGGCTTTGTCGGTGTTGACCACGGCCAGCGCTTCGCCGGCATCAGCGGCCTCCAGTACACAGAACTCCAACTCTTCAAGCACATCGACAATCAACATGCGCACGATGGCGTCGTCTTCGACTACAAGGATGGTGGAGGCAGGGGACGGCATAGTGAACATTCCTGAAAGTAAAGGTGCAGAGGCCAGGTAGGGCTGAGGCAACTCAACTAATGAGTAGTCACAATGCCAGCAAGTTCCGAAAAACTTAATGGCACTGTGACTTTAGGCAGGCAGGATGCCTCGGCGCTTGATGGTTTACAACGTAACGCTGGAAAGTTCTCTGACCGCATCCGGGTTGATGTCGGGTCGATTATTCACATGGCCGGGATCAAATGTACTAATGCTGTAGGCGCGTTTACCCGTCAGCGTGCGACGCGTGTTGTGTAATGCTGCGGATTGGCCGCTGTTGAGCAATTCCTCCATGCCTTTTTCCATCGACTGCAAGTTTGTGAATTTGACCAGGCCGGCGTTGGGGTCGAAAAAGAACCACTCAGGCTTACCGTTTTTGATCCGCACCCCAGCCAGCATCGCGTGATCCACAGTACCGATCCTGATAGTCATCGACTTTCCAGACGTGAGCATTTTCTCGATGATCTCGTCGTACCCGACTTCTACCTGCCCGCCGAAATGGAAGGCACTGGGTTTTTTCACCGCATCTTGCAGGTCGCGCAAATGCGTGGCGAATCGTGTGTGGGCGGCCGTTGAAGGGTTGTCGCTCACCTTGAGCAGGTTCTTCACAAACTGCTCTTCGCTGCCCAGATGCAGCGCCAGCGCCATGGCATAGGATATGCCGGCGCACTCGCCGACGGAGGGCAAGTCAACGTGTGCGTTATAACGGGCCTGTGAAAAGGGCAGCACCGATACCCCTGGCCCCGTCGCATCATGGCGCAGTAACGTGCTGGTGTACTCACCGTCCCGGATATAGGCAAGTTTCAGCTCCCGGCTGAGGATGCCCAGCTCACGTGGCAGTCGCCCCTGCGCTTCCGCCAGTTTCCTGAGTTGTGAACTGCCCATTCCATCGCGATAACCCGGCAGTTCGTGCAAGCGTCCGGTCAAATAACCCTGATTGAAGGCCGGTCTGTTTTCCGCTGTCCGTGCGTTAAGGATGTTGTTGTGCAGTCTTAAATACGCAGGTTCGTTGGCCACCCCATTCAAGGCATGCAGCTCAGGTGCTCCGCGTGGGGAAAAACCGTCGATGGGCAGGCCATAGGGTTTATTGGCGACGGGATCATAGGGGTACCAGTGATCATTTTTCAGGACGGCGACGCCTTCGGTCTCGATCCCACCCACCTTGTATGTGCCGATCAAGGTCGGCCCATGCTCCTTGCTGGCAGCCTTCAATAAGTCATAGCCACCGCTCGCGCCCCTCAGGTGATTAAGCCATTCGACGCTCTTGGAGAACCCGCTGCCGATCAAGCGGGTGGTACCCACCGCCGCATCGCCCAGGCCACTCAAAGGATTGAGTGAACTGAAGGTGGCCATCCCGATGACCTTGACCGTACGCGCCACCTTGGTGGCGGTTGCGGCGGCAGTGCCGGCGATCTTGATAACCTTGCCGGCGGTGCCCACGCCGGCGGTCAAGACGCCGAACAGGTCCATGCCAAGGTCTAACAACCCTTCGCCGATATGCCCTTTGCGAAAGTGATTGAACGCCGCGCGAAAGGGGATCAGGTCCAGTATGGCCTCGCTGATCGCTTCGCCGCGCCTGCGATTGTTATCGGCGGTGGTGAGGCCGCGGGCCTGTTGTTTGATCGCCTCGTTATCCAGGTCGACATGCTGCACGAAGGCGTCAGCGATCAGGCCCGTGCGCTCGGAATTGAAGCTGTCGGGTGGCGATTGATTCGGGCGCTGTTGCGCCTCTCGACGGGCGGCGTCGTCACCCTTGGCGATAAAGGCTTGTGTTTCGTGCACGACACTGGCGTCCCGACGGCTCTGGGCGCTTGCCCGCGACGGCCGGATCGGTGTTATCGCACCTTTGTTAAAGCTGATCGCGTAGGCCCTGGTCACCCCGTCGCGCTCGACTTCGACGAGCAGTTCCTCATTTCTGGGGTGTGGCGTGGTCCCGGTAAACCCCGTGCCCAAGCTGTGTGAATGCTCCTGGAAGAAGCTGATCTTGCCGTATTCGAGATCTTCGCGTATCGCCAGGGGCGCCTGGCTGATCAAGTGCCTGACGTAAGTATTGATGGCGGCCTTTTTTTGCTGGACGGCGCCGGCGAACTGCGCCTCGAAGGCGTCGGCCACGCCAAACCGAGGGTTGGCATTCAAGGCCGCCAGCGGCATGCGCGTGTCGTCAGAGGTGAAGACGCAGTCAGCGTCCGGCAAGTCCATCATGGCGATGTCCAGCATCGAGTGGGGCCCGACCTCGATCGTCCGATAGCCGACGCCGCCATCGGCTGTGGTTTCCTGGCGGCTGATGTGGAGCCGTTTTTCCTCGAACAGGGCCTGTTGCTCGGGGAAGCGTTTTTTCAGCTCGGCCAGCGCCATCTCTCGACGCGACGGAATCTGCGCATCCAAGGCTTGCGTGGCGGCGCTGGTCAGCGCTCTGCGTGCATTGAATTCACCGAGCAGGGCGGTGAGCTCATCAGCGCTATAGTGTTGATCATCTTTCCTGGCCAGCACCCCGTTGGCCACGCCCCAATCCACCAGGATTTCCCGTTGCACGCGCAGGGTCACGGCCGGGTCGGCCGCACTCGCGTTCCGCGCCGCGAACATGACTTCGGTATACGTCATGTTCGCGACCCTGCCGGGCGTCTGCGCCTCGAGGGTGGCCGCCGCGATCATCAGGTCGACACAGGCAGGGCTGCCATAGGTGACGCTGGCCGGGATGCCCTTGATCAGCAGGGCCGGTGCGCGATTGGCCAACAACAGATGCGCGGCGACGCCGGCCATGGCCGCGCTGGTCTTTGCCTGCGTGACCAGATGCTGTTCAAGACCATCGACCAGCGTGGACAGCGGCTTGCCCCAGTGCTTGTCATGGGCCAGATCGAAGCCTGCGACAACGTTGCGATGCGGTGTGGTGATGGATTCCGGGTCCAGTTGCAAGATCACGGCAGCGAGCAGGTAGTCCATCGTGCTGCTGTCGGTGGCAACGCCCTGCAGGGTTTCGCGCAGTGTTTCGCCGAGTAATTGCCCTTCGGGTGAACTGATCAAGGCCTCCAGCGCTTTGGCCGGATCATTCAGCAGCCCTGCGGGGAGCGGCGTGCGAAGTCGCAAGAACTCCAGCAACAGGCCCTGGGTCTGCATCACTTGCGGTTGTTGGCCATGGGGGTCGACATGGCTCATGGCGATGCGCCGGACGCGTTGCTGTTGATCGGCGCTCAGCGGCACAGGCCACGACAGCGCGCCGCCCAGGTTGCCCAACGGATGCACTTGGCCACGGCCGATAACGGCGTCCGAGAGGCCGTCGAGCGCGAAATGGCGGTCAGGTAAAGGCAAGCCGAGACTGTGGATGAAAGCCTCAAGGGTGATGTGCCGGCCGGCATCCTGAGGAGGATGTGAGTCAGGATCAAGCAGCATCGATGTGCTTTTCAGCGCTGCCAATATCACCGGTGCGGTGGCGTCCGCGCCCAGTTGCCTGGCCAGTTGACTGAGCGCTTCGCCCAAGGTGATGAGGTTTCGTTTATCGGCCAGGGCGGTTTTAAGGTTGGGCTTGGGGTTGGCGACCGCGTTGCCGGGTGTAGGCGCAGGCGTAGGGGCGGGTACTAGTGTGGGAAGCGTCGGGATTGCGCGTGGCAGGTGGTGAACAGAGCTTGTCATCTGGGAGCACCTTTATGGGAATGAAGTGGCGCCTTTGCGGTGGAGCCTCCCTGTTCACAGGCGCATCTCTAGGTGGAGTGCCTGAGCACCGACGTTCCCGTGCCCGGCGCAGGGAAGTGTGAAAAGAAGTAAGGCGATCGACTCCCGCTCTTGGTTGGCAGGTCGGACGTTTTAACCCGCTCTGTCATCCTTTTCGTCGTTATGCGGTAGAAAAATGGCGTTCCCGGGCAACTTTGGGGCAAACTCCGTTTTTTTCCGCATTTGGCAAAGGCATGCCCATGACTCCTGCATCGTCCGTCGATGAAAAGAGCTTTCGTCACCTATTGAGCCGAAACGTCGCGCTGCCCTTGGGCGTGGGCGTGCTCAGCGCCGTGTTCTTCGTGTGTCTGATCACCTATTTGTTGTCCGTCATTCAATGGGTGGAGCACACCGACCGGGTCATCAACAACCTCAACGAGACGTCCAAGCTGACCGTTGACCTGGAAACCGGCATGCGCGGCTTTCTGATCACCGGCGACGAGCACTTCCTCGACCCCTATGAGGTGGCCAAGCCCCGGATCATTGCCGACCTGCGCAACCTCCAGGAACTGGTGTCGGACAACCCGCAACAGGTGGACCGCCTCAAGCGCCTGGAAGCCCTGCAGATTGAGTGGAACCAATACGCCCAGTCGATGATTGAAATGCAGCGCGCCAGCGGTGATTACCGAAGCGCAGTGAAGGCGGGCCGGGGTAAACGCCTGACCGATGAAATCCGTCAGGAATACGACAACGCGGTGGCGATGGAGCAGCAGTTCCGTATCGCGCGCAATGAAGAGGTCACCCGTACGACCGTGACCAGTGTCACGCTGTACCTGATCTTCGTACTCGGCCTGAGCGGTTTTCTGGCGTATATCGGTCGCAAGAATCTTGTTGCGTTATCAAATAGTTACAACGCAAACCTCGCGTCGCAACAGAAGATTGCGCGGCGCCTGGAACAGCAAGCCTGGCTGCGCAACGGCCAGACCGAACTGGCAGAACAGGTACTCGGCCAACTGACCCTGAATATGCTGGGGCGCAATATCCTGCAGTTCTTTGCCCAGTACATGGGCTCGGTGGTTGCCGCGCTGTACGTGCGCGAAGAACACGGTGGCCTCAAGCGTGTGGCCACCTATGGCTTTTCGCGTGAACAGGAACAGCAGGAACAATCGATCTACAGCGACGAAGGCATCGTGGGGCAGGCGGCCCAGCAGGATCGCCTGATTCGCCTGGATGATGTGCCGGTGGACTACTTCAAGGTCAGCTCGGGTCTGGGCGATGGCCCCACCCGAAGCGTGCTGGTAGCGCCGACCAGCAATGACGAACGCGTCAACGGGGTGATCGAGCTGGGTTTCCTGCGCCCATTGCAAGAGCGCGACATCGAGTTGCTGGAGCTGATCGCCGACAATATCGGCACCTCCATCGAAGCTGCCCGCTACCGCCAGCGCTTGCAGGAGGTGTTGGCCGAAACCCAGCAGCTCAATGAAGAACTGCAAGTGCAACAGGAAGAACTCAAGACCGCCAACGAAGAGCTGGAAGAGCAGTCGCGGATTCTCAAGGAATCCCAGGCCCACCTGGAAACCCAGCAGGCCGAGCTGGAGCAGACCAACGAGCAGTTGGCCGCACAGACCCAGACCCTGGCCGACCAGCGCGACGCCATGGACCGCAAGAACATCGAGCTCAACCAGGCGCAGGCGGCACTGGAGGACCGCGCCGACGAGTTGCAGCGCTCCAGCCGATACAAGTCCGAATTCCTCGCCAACATGTCTCACGAACTGCGCACTCCGCTGAACAGTTCGCTGATCCTGGCCAAGCTGCTGGCCGAGAACCCCCAGGAAAACCTCAGCGCCGAACAGGTCAAGTTTGCCGAGTCGATCTATTCGGCCGGCAATGACCTGCTCAACCTGATCAACGACATCCTGGACATTTCCAAGGTGGAAGCCGGCAAGTTGGAAGTGCGTCCCGAGAGTTCCAGCGTCCCGCGCCTGGTCGATGGCCTGCGTGCCATGTTCGAACCCTTGGCGGCGGATCGAAAGCTGGGCTTTCAGGCGCAGATACTCGAAGGTGCGCCGGCGCTGCTGTTCACCGACCGCCAGCGTTTGGAGCAAATCCTCAAGAACCTGCTGTCCAACGCGATCAAGTTCACCGAGCAGGGCGAGGTGAGTCTGTCGGTTTCCCAGGCGCCGGGGGAGAGCATTGCCTTTACCGTGCGCGATTCCGGCATCGGTATCGCCCCGGACCAGCAGGAAAGCATTTTCGAAGCCTTCCGCCAGGCCGACGGCACCACCAACCGTCGTTACGGCGGTACGGGCCTGGGCCTTTCGATTTCCCGCGACCTGGCTACCTTGCTGGGCGGCTATATCACCGTGACCAGTGAGCCCGGCAAGGGCAGTGTGTTCACCCTGGTGTTGCCGCAGCAATACGTGGAACGTACGCAAGACAGCCCGCCGATCGAGGCGCCGCGCCAGGTCGTGGCAGCACCTGCGCCGGCCCCGGTCAGGATTTCCCCGCTGCCGGTGGCCGATACCGAGCAGATTCCGCGCTTCGCCGATGACCGCGACAAAGCCCCGTTTGCCACGCGTTGTATTCTGGTGGTGGAAGATGAGCCGAACTTCGCTCGTATCCTGTTCGACCTGGCCCACGAGCTGGGCTACCACTGCCTGGTGGCACACGGCGCGGACGAAGGCTACAGCCTGGCCGAGGAATATATTCCGGATGCGATCCTGCTGGACATGCGCCTGCCGGACCATTCCGGGCTGACGGTACTGCAGCGCCTCAAGGAACACGCCAACACCCGCCACATCCCGGTGCATGTGATTTCCGTGGAAGACCGCGTCGAGGCCGCCATGCATATGGGCGCCATCGGTTATGCCGTCAAGCCCACGACTCGCGAGGAGCTCAAGGACGTGTTTGCGCGCCTGGAAGCCAAGCTGACCCAGAAGGTCAAGCGTGTATTGCTGGTGGAAGACGATGATCTGCAGCGCGACAGCATTGCCCGCCTGATCGGCGACGATGACATCGAGATCACCGACGTCGGCTACGCCCAGGCGGCGCTGGACCTGCTGCGTACCAATATCTACGACTGCATGATCATCGATCTGAAGCTGCCGGACATGCATGGCAACGAGTTGCTCAAGCGCATGGCCACCGAGGACATCTGCTCGTTCCCGCCGGTGATCGTCTACACCGGGCGCAACCTGACCCGCGATGAAGAAGCTGAACTGCGCAAATACTCGCGCTCGATCATCATCAAGGGCGCACGCTCGCCGGAACGCCTGCTGGATGAAGTCACACTCTTTCTGCACAAAGTCGAATCGCAGTTGTCCCATGACCGCCAGAAGATGCTCAAGACGGCGCGTAGCCGCGACAAGGTGTTCGAGGGGCGCAAAATCCTGCTGGTGGACGATGATGTGCGCAACATCTTCGCCCTGACCAGTGCCCTGGAGCACAAGGGCGCGGTGGTGGTGATCGGGCGTAACGGCCATGAAGCCATCGACAAGCTCAATGAAGTCGAGGATATCGACCTGGTGCTGATGGACGTGATGATGCCGGAAATGGACGGCTATGAGGCCACTGCGCTGATCCGTCAGGACCCGCGCTGGAAGAAACTGCCGATCATTGCCGTCACGGCCAAGGCGATGAAGGATGACCAGGAACGCTGCCTCGCAGCCGGTTCCAACGATTACCTGGCCAAGCCGATTGACCTGGATCGCCTGTTTTCCTTGATTCGGGTGTGGCTACCCAAGATGGAACGCATTTAAGTGGAGCAATGTTTTTTGGACAAAAGCAGCGATAGCGATATTGAGCTGCGCCTGCTGATCGAGGCGATTTACCTCAAGTACAGCTACGACTTTCGCGATTACTCGGGGGCATCGATCAAACGGCGCGTAGCCCACGCTTTGCACCAGCTCGACTGCGCGACCATTTCGGCATTGCAGGAGCGGGTGCTGCACGACCCTGCGGCGTTCATGCAATTGCTGCAGTTCCTGACGATTCCGGTGAGCGAGATGTTTCGCGACCCGTCGCACTTCCTGGCCATCCGCCAGGAAGTGGTGCCGCTGCTCAAGACCTACCCTTCGATCAAGATCTGGATCGCTGGGTGCAGCACGGGCGAAGAGGTGTACTCCATGGCGATCCTGCTGCGTGAGGAGGGGCTGCTGGAGCGCACGATCATTTATGCCACCGATATCAACCCCGCCTCGCTGGATAAAGCCAAGCAGGGCATTTTCTCCCTGGAGAACGTGCGCGCCTATACGGCGAACTACCAGCAGGCCGGTGGGCAGCGGTCATTTGCCGACTACTACACTGCGGCCTACGATTACGCGATCTTCGACAAAACCCTGCGCGAGAATGTGACCTTTGCCGATCACAGTTTGGCGACCGATAGTGTATTCTCAGAAACACAATTAATTTCATGTCGCAACGTACTGATTTATTTCAATAAAAAATTGCAGGATCGGGCGTTTGGGTTGTTCCATGAGTCGCTGTGTCATCGCGGCTTCCTGGTGCTGGGCAGCAAGGAAACCCTGGATTTTTCCGCCTACAGCAAACAATTCGAGCCGTTGGTCAAGCAAGAGCGGATCTACCGAAAATCATGAACGACGCTGCCGCCAACCCGGTTCACGGGATTGAAGCCATCGTCGTCGGCGCCTCCGCCGGCGGTGTGGAGGCGTTGCTGCATATTTTTGAGCCGTTGCCCCAGGATTTCGGCCTGCCGATCATTGCGGTACTGCACCTGCCGGATGAGCGGCGCAGCCAGTTGGCCGAAGTGTTCGCACGGCGCCTGCGCATCCCGGTGCGCGAAGGGCGGGACAAAGAAACGCTGCAGGCGGGCACTTTGTATTTCGCAGGTCCCGGCTATCACCTGTCGGTGGAGCAGGACCGCAGCCTGTCGCTGAGCCAGGAAGACCGTGTGTTCTACTCCCGACCTTCGATCGACTTTCTGTTTTCTTCGGCCGCCGATGCCTATGGCAAAGGGCTGCTGGCGATTTTGTTGACCGGCGCCAACCAGGACGGCGCAAGCGGGCTGGCCTACGTCAAGCAATCGGGCGGCACCACCGTGGTCCAGGACCCCAGGGACGCACGGATTGCCGTGATGCCCCTGGCGGCCCTGGCACTGCATACACCTGACCATATTCTGACCTTGAGCCAAATAAGCTCATTGCTGGCTACCCTGGAAAATTCCTCATGTTAAGTACTATCCAGGCCAAACTGCTGATCGTTGACGATCTGCCGGAGAACCTGCTGGCCCTTGAAGCATTGATCAAGCGCGAGGACCGTCAGGTCTTCAAGGCCTTGAGCGCCGACGAAGCCTTGTCCCTGTTGCTGGAACACGAGTTCGCCATGGCGATTCTCGACGTACAGATGCCTGGGATGAACGGTTTCGAGCTGGCTGAATTGATGCGCGGCACCGAAAAGACCAAGAACATCCCGATTGTGTTCGTCAGTGCCGCCGGCCGTGAGCTCAACTACGCCTTCACGGGTTATGAAAGCGGTGCCGTGGACTTCCTGCACAAGCCGCTGGATATCCACGCGGTGAAGAGCAAGGTCAATGTATTTGTCGACCTGTACCGCCAGAGCAAGGCGATGAAGCTGCAAGTCGAAGAGCTGGAGCGCAGCCGACGCGAACAGGAGCTGCTGCTGGCGCGCCTGCAAGCGACCCAGGCGGAGTTGGAGCAGGCGGTGCGCATGCGCGATGACTTCATGTCGATCGTCGCCCATGAAGTTCGTACGCCCCTCAATGGGCTGATCCTGGAAACCCAGCTGCGCAAGATGCACCTGGCTCGCGACAATGCCGAGGCGTTCACCCTGGACAAGATGCACGCCATGGTCGACCGCGACGAGCGGCAGATCCGCAGCCTGATCCGCCTGATCGAAGACATGCTCGACGTGTCGCGTATCCGCACCGGCAAGCTCTCGATCCGCCCGGCGCGTTTCGACCTGGCCCGACTGGTCGGCAACCTGGTGGAAAACTTCGCGCCGCAGGTGGCGGCCGCCGGTTCGACGCTGCAATGGGCGAGTGAAGGGCCTGTCGAGGGCCACTGGGATGAGTTCCGCATCGAGCAGGTGATCACCAATCTACTGACCAACGCCTTGCGCTACGGGGCCAAGAGCCCGGTGGAGGTGCGCGTGTACACCGAGCATGGCGAGGCGCGGGTAGAGGTACGCGACCATGGCATTGGTATCAGCGAAGAAAACCAGAAACGTATTTTCCAGCAGTTCGAACGCGTCTCGGCCAGCCAGGTAGCCGCCGGCCTTGGCCTGGGGCTGTTTATTTCCGAGCAGATCGTTACGGCCCACGGCGGTACCATCGAAGTGGAAAGCCGGATAGGCGAGGGCGCCTTGTTTCGCGTCTGCCTGCCCCTGGCGGTGTCGGCATGAAATCAATCGTCGCTTCGACGCAACCTCTGCGTGACCCCATGGTCGTAACAGCAGCAATTGACCGGACAAAGGCTTCCCATGAGTGAAGATGCGCAAGATGTCGTTCTGATCGTCGAGGACGACGAATCCATTATGTTCGTGCTGGGTGAATACCTGGCGGGCCTGGGCTATCGGGTCTTGAAGGCGAGCGATGGCGAGCAGGCTTTCGAGATCCTCGCGACCAAGCCGCACCTGGATCTGATGGTGACTGATTACCGCCTGCCGGGCGGGATTTCCGGGGTACAGATCGCCGAGCCCGCCATCAAGCTGCGGCCTGAACTGAAAGTGATCTTCATCAGTGGTTACCCGCAGGAAATCCTCGACTGCAACAGCCCGATCACGCGGAATGCACCGATCCTGGCCAAGCCGTTTGACCTCGATACCCTGCAGGAGCACATCCAGCACTTGCTGGCCTGATAAAAGGGCACGTCCCGTTACATCCTTCTGATCCCCAAACAGGAACCGTCTGACAGCCAGTGCCCAATAAGCGATGCCCTTGATGAGCGTTCCTTCGTCACGGGCGATGCTTATTTCTGTCAGAGGGTTCCCCATGTTTGCGTCTCCTGTTTCGTCGAATCAGCGCTTTGCCATTCCGACACCTGTGACTTCCGTAGCGGCCTCGGGCGAACCGATATCGTTGCCTGAAACGGCGCCCGCAGCGGCCGGTGAACCGCGTCTGTTGCAGCTGTACATCAGCGGCATCCGGCAGGCCGTTGAAAAAAAGTCCAGCGCCGGAATGCTTCACGATATTCCCCAGGAGACGGCGTTCGGCGGGTGGTGGCAGGCGTTGTACAACGCCTCCCACAGCCCGATGTTCCTCGCCTGGGCCAAGGCGCTCAACATTGATACCACTCAGCCGATCACCGTTGATGGCGAGACCCTGACCGTGGTCATCAACGGCGAAAGTACACGGCTTCAACTCAAGGATCAGGCACCGCAGTGGCAGGCTGCGCTGGCGCCGGTGATGGCGGCGATGAAAGCCTTCTACCCCTCGGCCGTGGACCTTCCGACCAGCCCCACATCGGCGCCGCTGATTATCGTTGCGCGCTTTCATGGCGAGGTGCTGCTGCCTCACTACAGCGTCCAGACCCTCGAACGGGCGACGCAGCTCGAGCACAACCAGGCGTTCGATACCCTCAAGCCCGGCGAGACATATGTGAGGCTTGAATATCAATCCCCGCAGTTGCTGCAACAGCAGAAGAACGACCTGGGCGACAGCATTAATCAGTTCAATTTGCTCAAACACTTGCAGCGCTACCGGGGCGAGAACGTCAACTATCTGTTGAACGGCTTTATGCCGATTCATCCCGATTCAACGTATGGGCAGTCTTCCGACCAGCCGGAAGCGACCCTGGCGGACGTGCTGGCTGCCGGCGGCTGGCAGGTTCCGCAAAATCCGCAGCAGATGTACAACCTGATCCGCGCCCTGGCCGCCCCGGCATTGCCCGCTCCCCCCTACGGTAACTATGGCGGGGCGTTGGCATGGCCACAGCCGCTGTCCATTGAAGACCAGGCTGAGCTCTTCCGGATCATTGCCGAGAACAAGCCGCCGTTGCCGGGGCTGGACCCGGATTCAGCATTGGGCACCACCGATGTGCTGGGCGCCCTGGTAAAAAACGTGCCGCGCAGTGTGCTCAATACCGGCGACCCCCATGCCGTGATGCAGTGGATCCTGCACTCGAGTGTCGGCAGGCAGTTAGGCGCGCAGCTTAAAGCACGCCTGGGCGAAGTGGCCGCGAACATGAGCCCCGAAGAAGTCTTGCTGACGGCCCTGGGCGTAACGCTCGACGCTGCCAGCCTGTCAGACCCCAAGGAGCCCGCAGAGCAATATGTGGCGGGATTCGACTTGGCGGCCCCGCAGTTCTACCGCCAGCCGGTTTCAGTGATCAAGCAACATCTGATCGAACATCTGGTGAATACCAATAAAACCACGCCCGAGGCGGCACCGATTGCCGCGATGCTGCTGCTCAGCCGCAAGGCCCCGGAACTGCAGGTCAAGGGTGTTCCACCGGAGGTAACCTTCAACTCGTTCGCCTCGCTCAGCCTCAAGTCTGCCGTGGCGCGTATTGAAGCCACCAGCCCGGGTGCCAGCGCGCAGATGACCTTCACCGAGGTGGTCGAGTTTGACGCGATCGACCCGGTTCGCGAAGAGGATCAACTGATTCAGGACCAGACCCAGTTGCCGGCGATTATCCAGTGGGGCAGGGGGCATGGCCTGCTCGGCCCCCAAGGGCCCTACACCGAGCAGCAGATCAGCGCGACCCGCCAGGCTCTCAGCGACCAGCAGAACGAGCTGGTCGAGGCGATCGAGGTCCTGGCCACACCGGCCCCGACCCAGCGTTCAGTCGCACTGGCCCGCCTCAAGCAGGAATTTGGCGAGGGCATCGACTACGAAGAGAAGACGATCCGCAGCAGCAGTGTGGCCTCGGGGGCGCATACGCTGTCTCCGGTACCGAGCGTGGAGCCCAACGGTACTTACTCGTTATTGGACCTTTACTTGGAGGGGAAAACGAGGCGTTACGGCTGGACCTCATCCAATCCGAGGATCGACGCGGATGTGTTCAAGCGCCTGCGCGAGCTGCCCGACCCGGGCCAGGAACACAAAGCCGCGTTCGATGAATATCGGGCCAGGCTGAGTAAAGCCTGGAGTACCGTGACCCGCACGATGATTGCCAATCTTGCTCCGCAAGATCGGAAGAATATCGAAAGCGGGACGTTGACGATTTATCGACCCGGTATCTCGAGGCGCATCGTGCAGCGAGAGAGAACAAAGGAATGGAGGCACTACCAGCCCGAGCCACTCGAAGAGCGGGGCAAGCTGATTATAAAAACCGAGCATGAGGGCAAGGCGACTTATTACGAGTTCGACCCGCGCCATAATCGGGTGCAACGCCACGACGACTGGCAAGAAACCTTCAAGGAAGGGCTGCAAGAGCCCTACACAGTGGTTGGCGAGGTATTTGACGAGAAGACGGAGGACGCGCGCGAGATCACTCGGGTTGTGCCCGAGTCTGACGAGGAGGCGCGCCAGCAACAAGCCCGGCCTGACAGCAAAACGTCTGCCAACGCTTTTTCCAGCAGTCGCAGCCAGTACCTCGGCAAGAAGTTGGCGGACGAGATCATTGAGGGCTATCACCTTGATGACGTCCGGGAGAGCACCCTGGCGGTGACGACTTTCGATGAGGAAAACGCTCAGGCACACGCCGACTTCGAGCGCATTATCGGTTTTGTGCCCGGCGTTTCGATGATCAGGAACTTGATTAAGGGTGATTACATCGCTGTGGCAGGGGATATCATCTTCGATGTCGTGGTGACGGTCACCACGGCGGGCATTGGCAGAGCGGGGGGCGGAGCCCTTAAAAGCGTCGCCCAAAGTAAAGATTCCATCACGCCCCTGCGTAAAATCTTCGGGCAATCATTGCTGATGGGGTTCGCCGATGGTGCGAAAACGGGCGCCAAGGCGGGCTCAAAATTGCTCACTGACGCCGTTCGACGCGTACGCACAGGTTTTTCCGGCAAAACCACGCAGTCAGGCGTACGCCTGACCCCGCAGCAGGCCAATGTGGTGTCCCAGCGCAGCGATCTGTTCGAGGGCACGGCTAAAGCCACCGGCGCTGGAGGGTATTACCCGACCATTGCCAAGTTCGATTCCGGCTCCGGCAGGTGGTTTGCCTACAACCCAGCCACCAACAAGTCCTTCGGCAGGCCCTTGGCGGATTTCAAGCCCACGACAACCACCCACCTGGACACCCAATGGCAGAACGTCACCCGCAAGGCGGAAAACGGCGCCCACGCCGCCGCGTTTCGCGAAGGCTACTTGAATGGCAACCCGGCCGATGTGCCCGGTTATTCAGCGGGCATGAAGTCGGCCCAAATCAAGAAGCTGGCTGTGAGCCAAAAACACACGCCCAAAAACCTCGGCATATTGGCGCGGCAGCAGGAACGGGTAGCGGTTCAGAGCGGTTTGAAAGGCGTAGATGTGTTCAATAATACCGTGCGCAGCGCGGGTGGCCGGGTCACGCCGATGTCGCAATTGTTCTATCTGAGCCAGGTACAGCCGTTATCCCAAGGCCAGTGTGCGGCGATGTCCCATGTGATGATCGAGGCGATGAAACGGGGCCGGGGGCAGCAGTTCATCGACAACCTCTTTAAAGCGGCGGCCAACCCGAACAGCGCCGCTTCCAAACGCTTTATCCAGACGCTGACGGGCGTGCAAAGCAGGTTCGCCCAACCGACTGCATTCCATGGCATATCCAATGTGCCCTCCAAACCGTTCAACGTGATCGCTGATGAGCTGGTCACGGCTCCCCAGACCCAATACATCCTGGTCAGCGATAAAGGGCACGCCATGGTCGCTGGGGTCAGGGTTGAAGGGGCTCAGCGTACTTATTTCTTCTTCGAGCCCAATTACGGCCTGGCTGAATTTCCGACACTGGACAGTATGCGCAAAGCCATGAAAGGTGTATTCACCAACAAGGACCTTCCCCGCCCCTACGCCAACACAGACCCTACGTCCAAAGTGCTGAACCTCAATGTCAGTGAATACCGCAGCGACGCGCTGAGCAAAGTCGGGGTTGACTCCGACACCGTAGCCAGTCTGTTTATGACCTCACTCTAGATCGGGCGCGGCCTGCTCCTGGGAACGTATGTTGATCATCTCGCGGACCTTCGCCGTCAGCATATCGAAGGTGAACGGCTTGGTGATCAACTGCATCCCGGGGTCAAGAAACCCACCGCGCACCGCCGCATGCTCGGCATACCCGGTAATGAACAGCACCTTGAGCTCGGGCCTTATCTGCCGCCCGATCTCGGCCAACTGCCGGCCGTTCATGCCTGGCAAGCCGACATCGCTGATCATCAAGTCGATGCGTTGCTCCGACTCAATGATCGGCAACGCCGAAGGGGCGTCCTCAGCTTCGACATAGGCGTAGCCCAGTTCCTTGAGCACCGTACTGACCAACACGCGGACCGCCGGGTCATCTTCGACAATCAACACGGTCTCTTCGGCACCGGCGAACGGCAGCAGCGCGGGGTCGGTGGCCTCGGCCTGCGTGGTTTCACCGTGGAAGCGTGGCAGGAACAAGCTGACGGTCGTGCCTTTATCGACCTCACTGTGAATCGTCACATGGCCGTGGGATTGACGGGCAAACCCGTAAATCATCGACAACCCAAGGCCGGTGCCCTGGCCGATGGGCTTGGTCGTGAAAAACGGGTCAAACACCCGGCTCATCAGACCTTCCGGGATACCACACCCCGTGTCGCTGACGCTCAACTCCACATAGTCGCCTGGCTCCAACGTGCCATAGGCGGCGGTAAACACGCTGTCCAGATGCCGATTACTGGTTTCCACCACCAGCCTGCCGCCCCCCGGCATGGCATCCCGCGCATTGATCACAAGGTTGAGCAAGGCACTTTCCAATTGGTTGGGGTCAGCTTCCGCAGTCCATAAGCCGGCGGCCAGGCGCATATCCAGCACGATGCTTTCGTTGATGCTGCGCTTGAGTAACTCCCCCATGGAACTCACCAACTGGTTGATCTGCACCGGTTTGGCGTCCAGGGATTGTCGACGGGAAAACGCCAGCAAGCGGTGAGTAAGGCTGGCTGCGCGGTTGGCCGAGGTGACGCCCAGGTCGATCAGGCTGTCGAGGTCATCCAGCTTGCCGCGCGCAACCCGTCTGCGCAGCATCTCCAGGCTGCCGATGATGCCGGTGAGCATGTTGTTGAAGTCATGGGCGATACCGCCCGTCAATTGGCCCACCGCTTCCATTTTCTGCGATTGCCGCAAGGCATCTTCGTTATGGCGTAATTGCGCGGTGCGTTCTTCGACCTGCTGTTCGAGAGATTCCAGGGTCGTTTGCAGTCGCTGCTGGCTGGTACTCAGTTCTATGAGCCGGTCACGCGCCTCATATTGCCGTCGCCGGCCGCGCAGGGCGGCGCTGACCAGACTGATCAAGGTCACCGGATGAAAGGGGCGCTCCAGGAAGGTAACGTTGCCCAGCAACTCACCCAGGTGCGCTGAGCCGTTGCGTTGATGACCGCCATGGTGGGTCATCAGCACAATCGGCAAATCAGACCACGCCGGTTGCCGGGCGAGGTAGTCCAGCAAGGGTGCCAGTTCGACTCCGCGCAGCGCTTCGGCGGCGATGATCAACAGCCCGGCGCCTTGTTCCAGCGCCTCGCACAGGGCACCCAGACTGTGGGCAACAATCCCGTCGTAGTGCGCCTCGTTGAGCATCTGCAACGCCAATGTACTGTCGCGGCCCAGCGGCGCCAGAATGATCGCGCGCTCGGAGACCGGTGAAAGGCCTGTCACTGCTCCTCATCCTCCAGCAGCGGAGCGGCGCTGCCCACATACGTGGGAATACCGCGCAGCACGCCTTGGAAGTTGTTCAGCGGGGCACCAATGGTCATGCCCTGTTTGCTGATGCGGTACTCACGAATGGTCGTCTCATGGGTGCCGGTCCTTTTCTTGATGACCGAGATAGCCCGACGCACCTCGCCCAGCGCTTCGAAGTAACGCAGCAAAATAACGGTGTCGGCCAGGTAGGTAATATCCACCGGCGCCTGCATGTCCCCAACCAGGCCATGTTGGGCGATGGTGATGAAGGTCGCCGCGCCTCGGCGATTGAGGTACAGCAACAATTCATGCATGTGCAGGATCAGCGAGTTCTCTTCCGGCATAGCCGCCTGATAGCCGTTCAGGCTGTCGATCACTACCGTCTTGATGCCATGCTCGTCCACGCAACGCCGTACGCGATGAGAGAACTCCCCGGGTGCCAATTCAGCGGCGTCCACCTGTTCGATCAGCAGGTTGCCGGTCGCTTGCAGTGCTTCAAGGTCAATGTTCAGTTTGCGCATGCGCTCGAACAGCAGCCCCAGTTCCTCATCGAAAATAAACAGCGCCGCCTTCTCGCCGCGGGCCACCGCCGCCGTGGCAAAGACAAATGCGATAAGCGATTTACCGGTACCGGCAGGGCCGAGAATCAGGCTGCTGGAGCCGGTTTCAATACCGCCGCCGAGCAACGCATCGAGTTCCTGGATGCCGCTGGTCAAGGTCTCGCGCACGTAGCCGGCGCGGTGCTCGGCAGCCACCAACCGGGGAAATACATGCACACCGCCTTCCATGATGGTGAAATCATGAAAACCGCCGCGATACTTCTGGCCACGGTACTTCATCACGCGCACGCGCCGACGTTCGGCGCCATAGCTGGGAGTCAGCTCTTCCAGGCGGATCACCCCGTGGGCCACGCTGTGCACGGTTTTGTCCAGCGCCTCGGTGGTCAGGTCGTCGAGCAGCAGGACCGTGGTGTCATAGCGTACGAAGTAATGCTTGATCGCCAGGATCTGCCGGCGATAACGCAGCGAGCTTTGCGCCAGCAGGCGGATCTCCGACAGGCTGTCGATCACCACCCGGCTCGGTTTGACACGCTCGACCACCTCGAAGATCTGCCGGGTGGCCTCACCCAGTTCCAGGTCGGAGGAATACAGCAGGCTCTGTTGGTGCTCGGCATTGAGCAGGCTTTCGGGTGGGGTCAGCTCGAAAATATGAATGTTGTCATCCAGGTGCCATCCATGGGATTCGGCGCCCTGGCGCAACTCGCGCTCGGTTTCGGAAAGGGTGATGTACAGCGAACGCTCGCCGTTTTTCGCACCGGCTTGCAGAAATTGCAGGGCAACGGTGGTCTTTCCGGTACCGGGTTCGCCTTCCAGCAGGAACAGGTGGCTACGCGAGAGCCCGCCGACAAGAATGTCATCAAGACCTTCGATGCCGGTGGCCGCCTTTTCACCGAACTGCGTATTGGATGTAGACAAGAAGTGCCCTCAGGTCACGTACAAGTAGGTGCGCGCTGCTTTGAGCGCGCCATATTTACTTGACCGTAGCGGCCCCGTGGCGGTTCAACGTTTTGCGTTATTTGTGCAGCCAGTCGCTGTTTTTACAATTTTGTATTGTCAGGTCAGAGACCTTGCTGTAGCGCAGGATCGTCCGGGTTTTGCTGTTCAAGCTGGGCCAATAGCACCTGGACGTTTTGCAATTGACCACTTTCCTTCCAGTAGTTGACCAGCAACACCCGCGCCTTGCGGTTGGCGGGGTGGCGTTGAATGATCTCCTCCAGCTGGCGTTGGGCCGCCTCCAATTCCTCCTGGGCGTGCAGGGTGGTGGCCAGGTCGTAGCGGTAATCCTGATTGTCCGGCTCCAGCTCCACCGCCTTGGACAAGCCGAGCAGAGCATATTGGCGTTCACCGTGGTGCAACAGCCACAGGCCCAGGGCGTGTTGCAAGTAGGCCGACTCCGGGTGTTCGGCCAGTTGTCGCGCCAGCAATTGGCGGGACTCATCGGTTTTGCCCTGCTTGTCCAGCAGCTCGATTTGCGCCACCACGGTTTGCAGGTTATCCGGCTGCAGGCGCATCGCCTGTTCCAGGGCATGTTGCGCGTCCGGCAGCAGGGCGCTGTGAATGTACAGGCGCGCCAGCTGAATCCAGCCTTCGGCCGTCTCGGGCTGGGCCTTGAGATATTTCACAAATTCGTCGAGCACTTGCTGCAGCGGGCCGAAATAAAGGCCCAGGGTGTCGGGCGAAAGGCCGAGCAAGGCGTTGGCGGCGGCGAAGCGCACACTCTGTTCGGGATCTTCAAGTACCGGGCCCAGCAGCAAAGTGCGCTGGCCGGTCGGCACCAGGCCGACGATGCTGTGAATCGCCGCCTCGCGTACCAGCGGCGACTCATTGGCCAAGTCCTTGTCGGCGAGCTTCAGCGCTTGCGGGCTGGGGTAGTTGGGCAGTTCCGCATGCAGGGCGGCACGACGTTCCGGCGACAGGTCCGGCCGCCCCAGCTGTTGATACAACACGCGCGCAGCGCCTGGCTCACCGTTATGCGCCTGCTTCAGCGCTTTGCCGTAGCCATGGGCAATCGCCGGCGGCACGGCGACCTGAGCGGTGCGGGAGAAATACCAGGTGATCGACACAATCAACAACAGGGCGCACAGGCCGATGATGGAGTAACGGCGTGACTTTGACATGCAGGCGTCCGGGCAGCTATCGCAAAGCCATCAGCTTCGGCCAGAGCACGGCAGGTGTCAAACCCGTATCAGTTCAGCACATAGTCGATCGGTTGCAGGGCCGGCGGTAAATCGGTTTCGCCCAGCGCGGCGAGGACTTCACGCTCCAGGGTGCGCAGCAGCGCATTGCACGGCAGGTCGTTTTCGTCGAAGCCAAAGGGGTCCTCAAGGTCATCACCGATTTCGTCGAGGCCGAAGAACGTATAGCTGACGATGGCCGTGAACACGGGAGTGAGCCATCCCAGCGGCTCGGCCATGGCGAACGGCAGCAGAATGCAGAACAGGTAGATGGTGCGGTGCAACAGCAACGTGTAGGGGAAGGGCAGCGGTGTGTGCTTGATCCGCTCGCAGGCCGCCTGCACCTGGCTCAAGCCGACCAGACGGGTTTCCAATTGGGTGTAGCGCCAGTCGCTGATCACACCGCGCTGGGCCAGCTCGGAAAAGCGCGCACCCAGGGTTTGCAGCAGGCTGTCGGGCGGGTTGGGATGGTTGCCGTCCACGGCCATCCATGGCGCTATCGCCCGCGCTTCATCTTCATGGCGCAAACGCGCAATCAGCCCATGGGCAAAGCCACAGACACCCCGCAACAGGTTGCTGCGCTCGCGGCTGTCACCCAGCACCTGGGTTTCACGAATCAGCGAGCGCACCTCAATGATCATCTGCCCCAGCTGTTTGCGGCCTTCCCACCAACGGTCATAGCAGGCGTTGTTGCGAAAACTCATGAAGATCGACAGCGATAGCCCGAGCAACGTGAACGGCGTCGCATTGACCCTGGAGAAGTACGCGGGGTGCAGGGTTTCCACCAGCACGATCACCGAAGCCAGCAGGGTGACCAACAGGCTGCGCAAGGCAATGCGCTTGGCAATCGAGCCTTTGAGGGAAAACAGGATGCCCAGCAGATTGGGTTTGGAACGCACGATCATCGCGGCAAGACTTCTTCGGTGGCGCAGGCCCCCAGAGTAGAAGTCGCGCACGCCGACGTCCAATCAGTTGGGCCGACCGGTCGATCAGCGCGATCAATCATGGCCAAACCAGTCAGCCAGGTTGATGGCTTTGACCATTGCTGCCGAGCGGCTCTGGAGTGACTATTTCCAGGGTCGCTTGATCCACTTTGAAGGAAACAATAATGCAGATTGAAAACAAGATATTCCTGGTCAGTGGCGGTGCTTCGGGGCTCGGTGCGGCGACCGCTGACATGCTGGTCGCGGCCGGCGCCAAGGTGATGCTGGTCGACCTGAACGCCGAGGCCGTTGCGGCCAAGGCCGGTCAATTGGGTGATAACGCGCGTTGCGCGGTGGCCGACATCAGCCAGGAGGCCGCTGCCCAGGCCGCCGTGGAAGCTACGGTCGCAGCGTTTGGCGGGTTGCATGGGCTGGTGAACTGCGCCGGTGTAGTGCGTGGCGAGAAAATCCTCGGCAAGAACGGCCCCCACGGTTTGGCCAGCTTCGCTCAGGTGATCAACGTCAACCTGATCGGCAGCTTCAACCTGTTGCGCCTGGCCGCTGCGGCCATTGCTGAAACCGAGGCGAATGCCGACGGTGAGCGCGGCGTGATCATCAACACGGCCTCGGTGGCCGCCTTTGACGGACAGATCGGCCAGGCGGCGTATTCCGCCTCCAAGGGTGCCATCGCCAGCCTGACCCTGCCCGCCGCCCGCGAGCTGGCGCGCTTCGGCATCCGGGTCATGACCATTGCCCCGGGCATTTTCGAAACCCCGATGATGGCCGGCATGACCCCGGAAGTTCGCGACTCCCTGGCCGCCGGCGTGCCATTCCCGCCGCGCCTGGGCAAACCGGCCGAATACGCGGCGCTGGTACGTCACATCATTGAAAACAGCATGCTCAATGGCGAGGTGATCCGTCTCGACGGCGCCTTGCGCATGGCGGCCAAGTAAGGAGTATTCCCATGACTGATCCGATTGTCATCGTCAGCGCCGTACGCACGCCCATGGGCGGTTTCCAGGGCGACCTCAAGGGCCTGACCGCGCCCCAACTGGGCAGCGCCGCCATTCGTGCCGCCGTCGAACGTGCCGGTATTGCCGGCGATGCAGTGGATGAAGTGCTGTTCGGCTGTGTGCTGCCGGCCGGCCTCGGCCAGGCACCTGCACGCCAGGCCGCGCTGGGCGCGGGGTTGGACAAGGCCACTCGCTGCACGACCCTCAACAAAATGTGCGGTTCGGGGATGGAGGCCGCCATTCTCGCCCACGATGCGCTGGTGGCCGGCAGCGTCGATGTGGTGATCGCCGGGGGCATGGAAAGCATGTCCAACGCGCCGTATCTGCTGGACCGTGCGCGCAGTGGCTACCGCATGGGGCATGGCAAGGTACTCGACCACATGTTCCTCGACGGCCTCGAAGACGCGTATGACAAAGGCCGCCTGATGGGCACCTTTGCCGAGGATTGCGCCGAGCACAACGGCTTTACCCGTGAAGCCCAGGACGCCTTCGCCATCGCCTCGCTGACGCGTGCCCAGGAAGCGATCACCCGGGGCAGCTTCAGCGCCGAGATCGTCCCGGTGCAGGTCACCGTGGGTAAAGAACAGAAAACCGTCCTGCACGATGAACAACCGCCCAAAGCCAAGCTGGACAAGATCCCCAGCTTGAAACCGGCGTTTCGCGACGGCGGCACGGTGACGGCGGCCAACTCCAGCTCGATTTCCGACGGCGCGGCAGCCTTGCTGATGATGCGCCAATCCGAAGCGCGCAAGCGTGGTCTCAAGCCACTGGCGGTGATTCACGGGCATGCTGCGTTCGCCGATGAGCCGGGTCTGTTCCCGGTCGCGCCGGTGGGGGCAATCCGCAAGCTGATGAGCAAGACCGGTTGGAGCCTGAATGATGTCGACCTGTTCGAGATCAACGAAGCTTTTGCGGTGGTCAGCCTGGTCACCATGGCCAAACTGGAAATCCCCCACAGCAAGGTCAACATCCACGGCGGCGCCTGCGCCCTGGGCCATCCGATCGGTGCCTCCGGTGCGCGGATCCTGGTGACCCTGCTCTCGGCCTTGCGCCAGAACGGGCTCAAGCGCGGTGTTGCCGCCATCTGCATCGGCGGTGGTGAAGCCACGGCCATGGCCGTCGAATGCCTGGATTAAGGACGTTATATGCTGCCCAATGAAGAACACGTGCAAATCAGTGATGCGGCCCGGCAATTTGCCCAGGAACGCTTGAAGCCGTTTGCCGCCGAGTGGGACCGCGACCACCGCTTTCCCAAGGAGGCCATCGGCGAAATGGCCGAGCTGGGCTTTTTCGGCATGCTGGTGCCGGAGCAGTGGGGCGGTTGCGACACCGGCTACCTGGCCTATGCCATGGCCCTGGAAGAAATCGCCGCCGGTGACGGTGCCTGCTCGACCATCATGAGCGTGCACAACTCGGTGGGTTGCGTGCCGATCCTCAAGTTCGGCAACGACCAGCAGAAAGAGCAGTTCCTCAAGCCCCTGGCCAGCGGTGCCATGCTGGGTGCCTTCGCATTGACCGAGCCCCAGGCCGGCTCCGACGCCAGCAGCCTGAAAACCCGTGCCCGCCTTGAAGGCGATCACTATGTGCTGAACGGTTGCAAGCAGTTCATCACCTCCGGGCAGAACGCCGGCATCGTGATCGTGTTTGCGGTTACCGACCCGGCCGCCGGCAAGCGCGGGATCAGCGCGTTCATCGTGCCGACCGACTCACCGGGCTACACGGTGGCGCGGGTCGAAGACAAACTCGGCCAGCATGCCTCCGACACCTGCCAGATCCTGTTCGAAGACGTGAAGGTGCCGGTGGGCAATCGCCTGGGTGAGGAGGGCGAGGGCTACAAGATCGCCCTGGCCAACCTCGAAGGTGGCCGCGTGGGTATCGCCTCGCAATCGGTGGGCATGGCCCGCGCCGCGTTTGAGGCGGCCCGCGACTATGCGCGTGAACGTGAAAGCTTTGGCAAAGCGCTGATCGAGCATCAGGCCGTGGCGTTCCGCCTGGCCGATATGGCCACGCAAATCGCCGTGGCCCGGCAGATGGTGCATTACGCCGCCGCCCTGCGCGACAGCGGCAAGCCGGCGCTGGTGGAGGCGTCCATGGCCAAGCTGTTCGCCTCGGAAATGGCTGAAAAAGTCTGCTCGGCCGCCTTGCAAACCTTGGGCGGTTACGGTTACCTGAACGACTTCCCCCTGGAGCGGATCTACCGCGATGTGCGGGTCTGCCAGATTTACGAAGGCACCAGCGATATTCAACGCATGGTCATCTCACGCAATCTTTAAGGAGCCGATACATGACTTACGAAACCGTCTTGCTCGAAATCCAGGGCCGCGTCGGGCTGATTACCCTCAATCGCCCGCAAGCCCTGAATGCCTTGAATGCGCAACTGGTCAGCGAACTGAACCACGCGCTGGACCGCCTGGAAGCCGACCCGCAGATCGGTTGCATCGTGTTGACCGGCTCGAAAAAAGCCTTTGCCGCCGGCGCCGACATCAAGGAAATGGCCGAACTGACCTACCCGCAGATCTACCTGGACGATCTGTTCAGCGACAGTGACCGCGTGGCCAACCGCCGTAAGCCGATCATCGCTGCGGTCAACGGCTTCGCCCTAGGCGGAGGCTGTGAGCTGGCGTTGATGTGCGACTTCATCCTCGCCGGTGACGGCGCCAAGTTCGGCCAGCCGGAAATCAACCTCGGCGTACTGCCCGGCATGGGTGGCACCCAGCGCCTGACGCGGGCCGTGGGTAAGGCCAAGGCCATGGAAATGTGCCTGACCGGGCGCTTTATCGATGCGGTGGAAGCGGAGCGTTGCGGGATCGTGGCGCGTATCGTGCCGGCCGATGAACTGCTGGACGAAGCACTGAAAGTCGCCACGCTGATTGCCGGCAAATCCGTGCCGATCAGCATGATGGTCAAGGAAAGTGTGAACCGTGCGTTTGAAGTGAGCCTGTCCGAAGGCGTGCGCTTCGAGCGCCGGGTATTCCATGCGGCGTTCGCGACGCAGGACCAGAAGGAAGGCATGGCCGCATTCGTCGGCAAACGCACTCCAGAGTTCAAAGACCAGTAACACGCTAAAGTGTGGGAGGGGGCTTGCTCCCGATTGCAGTGCATCAGTCACAGATATTTCGACTGAGACATTGCAATCGGGAGCAAGCCCCCTCCCACATTTCGTTACCCGGATGTCATTCAGAACGGGTAGTGCTTGAGTTCACGTGCGATGACCATGCGCTGAATCTCACTGGTGCCTTCATAAATCTGCGTGATCCGCGCATCCCGGTAGTAACGTTCCACCGGGTAATCTTCCAGGTAGCCATACCCGCCATGTATCTGCATGGCCGAGGAGCAGACCTTTTCGGCCATTTCCGAGGCGAACAGTTTGGCTTGTGAAGCTTCCGACAAGCACGGCTTGCCGGCACTGCGCAGACGCGCAGCGTGCAGGATCAGCAAGCGCGCGGCATTGAGTTGGGTCTGCATATCCGCCAACAGGTTGGCCACGCTCTGGTGCTCGATGATCGCCTGGTTGAATTGCACCCGATCGCGGGCGTAGGCCAGCGCCGCCTCAAACGCGGCACGGGCGATGCCCAGGGCTTGAGCGGCAATGCCGATGCGCCCGCCTTCGAGGTTGGACAGGGCAATTGCCAGGCCCTTGCCGCGCTCACCCAGCAGGTTGGCCTCGGGCACGCTGCACTGGTTGAGCGTCACGGCGCAGGTGTCCGAGGCGCGAATGCCCATCTTGTGTTCGGTGCGGTCGACTACAAAGCCGGCGGTGTCGGTGGGCACCAGGAATGCAGAAATACCTTTCTTGCCCAGCTCCGGGTCGGTGACGGCAAACACAATGGCCAACTGGGCGCGCTTGCCGTTGCTGACGAACTGCTTGGCGCCGCTGATCACCCATTGGCCGTCCCGCAGTTCGGCACGGGTGCGCAGGTTATGGGCTTCGGAACCGGCCTGGGGTTCGGTCAGGCAGAAGCAGCCAATCGCCTGGCCGCTGGCCAGGGCCGGCAGCCAGGTTTCTTTTTGCGCTGGTGTACCGAAGTTGAGGATTGGCCCGCAACCCACTGAATTATGGATACTCATCAGTGCGCCTGTAGCGCCATCGCCGGCGGAGATTTCCTCCACGGCCAAGGCATAGGCGACGTAGTCCACATAGGTGCCGCCCCATTCTTCCGGGACCACCATGCCCAGCAACCCCAGCTCGCCCATTTTCGCCACGAGCGCGTCGTCGATCCAGCCGGCTTTCTCCCATGCCTGGGCGTGAGGGGCGATTTCGCCCCGGGCAAAGTCACGCGCCATGTCTCGGATCATTACTTGTTCTTCTGTGTATTCAAGATCTTGCATGGCTTATTTCGCAACCTGCGCAAAGTGGTGGAAGAATCTCTCGACCTGGCGGCTGTCCAGGTCGTCGAGCGTTGGCGGGTTCCAGCGAGGCGCCTTGTCTTTATCGATGATCAGGGCGCGCACGCCTTCGATCAGGTCGCCTCGCTCGAACCACTGCCGGTCCAGGTGCAGCTCCAGCGCAAAGCACTGTTCCAGCGGCAGGCGACGGCCACGGCGCAGCATCTGCAGGGTGACAGCCATGGCCAGGGGCGAACGGGTTTGCATCAGGTTGGCTGTGGTCAGTGCCCACTCGCGGCTATTGGCGACGGTCACGGCCTGCAGTTGCTCGACCATGCTGGGCACGTCCGGCAACGCGAAGAAATGGTCAATGGCTGGGCGCAAGGTCGCCAAGGGTGGATCGGGTAATTGTTGCACCGCGAGTCGGGCGAGTACGCCTTGCAGGTCTTTGAGCGGGGAGTCATGCCATTGCAGGTGATCGAGCTTCTGGTCGAGTTCGGCCAGATGGGCGCTGTCGAGGTGCCAGTCGGCCAAGCCGCAATACAGGGCGTCGGCCGCCCGAATCTGGACCCCGGTGACGCCGAGGTAAATCCCCAGTTCACCGGGAATGCGCGACAGGAAATAGCTACCCCCCACGTCAGGGAAGTAACCGATGGCCACTTCGGGCATCGCCAGACGGCTGCGCTCGGTGACCACGCGCAGATCCGCGCCTTGCACCAGGCCCATGCCGCCGCCCAGAACAAAGCCATCCATCAACGCGAGTACGGGTTTGCGGTAGTGGTGAACAGCCAGGTCGAGGGCGTATTCCTCGACGAAGAAGTCTTGGTGCAGGGTGTCGCCATTCTTGAAGCTGTCATACAGCGAGCGGATATCGCCCCCGGCACAGAAGGCTTTCTCGCCGGCCCCACGCAGTACGACGGCAAACACCTGCGGGTCATCGGCCCAGGCCTGCAACTGCGCCGTCAGGCGCCGCACCATGTTGAGGGTAATCGCGTTCAAGCCTGCGGGGCGATTGAGCGTAAGGTGACCGATATGGTTGCGAACTTCGGCCAATACCTCATCCTGGAGGTCCTCGGCGCTGCATGCTTGGGATGAAACCTGAGCAGTCATCTCTAACTCCCTGCTTTTATTGTTCTTTATCACGACATTCGCGGGCGAACTGTCTCGCGATCGTACCAGTGCAAATTTGCCCAGTACAACCCGGAATCGTGCAGGTCGTTTTTGCATTTATGCAGGGGCGTTCACACCGCGCGATGGGCGAGGACTTCACCGATACTGCGCCGGCGTGCATGGCTCTGCGCCGCGTGGATCAGTTGTTCAAGCTCGCTCGGTTCCACATCGTAAAACTGCTCCATTTCGGCCAAGGCCAGTTTCAAGTCAGCCGCAGTGATCATCGGATCGACAACGCGGGCAGGGCTGCTCACCGGCGCTATGGGGGACTCGACCAGCCCCTTGGGATAACGCGTACGGGTGGCGTTGTTGTAGACCAATGCCGCAGTCAACAGTGCGCCCGCGCCGAGCATGACCGGCGCCAACGCCTGCCAGCCCAGGGCGATGGAGGCCGGGTCGGCCAGAACCAGGGTCATTGCCAGGCCACCGGCGGGCGGGTGCAGGCAGCGCAGCCAGCAGATCAGGATAACGGTCATGCCTGCGGCAAGGCAGGCGCTGCCCAACGTACGCCCCAATACGCGGGCCACCAGCAGCGCAACGACTGCGGCGCACAAGTAACTGCCGATAATTGACCATGGCTGGGCCAGCGCACCTGAAGACACCGCAAACAACAGCACGGCGGAAGCCCCCAGCGGGCCTAGCAGATGCAGGGCGACTTCCATGCCGAATACCTGGGCGCACACCCAGACACTGAGCATGGTGCCCAAGGCCATGCCGATGGCGGCACGGCTCCATTCAGCGGGACGGGTATTGATTGCAGCAGGTAACCAACGAGCGAGCATTTAAAAAGGTCCGTAAACAGCGGGCGAAAAAAAAGGCCTGCCGGGTTTCCCGGAAAAGCCTTTGTAACGTTCCAACATCTGGGGGAGGAACCTGTGCAGTCTGCCCAGCTTGATGCAATGGCGCCAATGCATATTAATGAGGGTTGAATGCAGAAAAAATGCAGTTAGAGTCCCTCGTCGTATCGAATCGAGCGCGCTGTGTGCGCCGCAGAGGTACTCGCGTGACCCAGCACGCGGCAGTAGGTCTCCTCGTTGAACAAGCGCCTTTGCAGCCCCTCCCGTAACGCCTGGTCATTGGCCAGCGGTCCTTTCAACGCCACCAACGCGTCGCGCAGCTCCATCAATCGGTCCAGCCTCGGCACCGGTATAGGCAGTAGATTCTCTCGCACGGCATTGTCCTCTCAATGAAGTAGCCAACCGTCTGTTGGGTGGCCTACAGCGTCCTTGTTGTTATGCAGGGTGCTCCAACCCACATGCCTGAACGGCGGGGGTGGTAGATAGTTAACGCACTTGGCAAACGAGTCTACATAGGGGATCCAGCCGCCGGAAGGGACGGTGCCGCAGCCGTTACGCAAAGCACCGTAGGTGTTTTCTTGGTGGGCATGATGAAAAACGCCCACTCGTTATGGAGTGGGCGTTGTTTCTTACGGGGCCTATGGAAACGTCATTAAGGCGACGACGTTTTCTCCAGATGCAGCAGCACGTAGGGGTTCTTGTCGAACGACCCGGAGAGGGTCGGCGTGATGGAACGCAGGCGTGGCTCCGTCAAACTTTCGAAGTCCGCCTGGCTCATCACCAGCCAGGCTGGGGCCTGGATCAGGTTCAATTCGGCAGGCGACTGGGTAAACAACGGCACCTTGTCGCAATCGAAGTTGACCATGAACTTGATGGCTTTGGCGTCTTTGCCCAGGCCATGCAGTACCACCGGGGCGGGTTGCTGCAAGATCCGGGTCTTGACCGCCACGCTGAAGGTCCGCGTGTCGTAAAGCGAGCGTTCCAAGGGTTCGACCACCACAATGTAGGTCGCCCAAATAGCCAACACCGCCGCCAGCGCCGGGCCGAACGCTCGCAGACGAGCCTTGGCCAACGCTAGTAGTGCCAACACCTGGAGCACGCCCAGCAGCGCAAACATCGCACCCAGGCTCTCCAGCTCCGCCGGGTAACGCTTGCGCGCAGCCACCAGGCCAATGATCAACAGTGTCGGCAACAGCGTCCAGATGCCCAGCATCAAACCGCGTAACCAGGCGAAAAGTCGCCCTTGAGTCACTTGGAACGGGTACGCAGCGATAATGGCGGCCATCGGCAACATCGGCAGGATGTAGCGTGCTTTTTTGGCTTGAGGCACCGACAGCCCCAGCATCACCAGCAAACCTGCCGCCGCGCAGTACAGCACCAGTTTCAGCGCCGGGTCCGGAGTGCGACGGCCACCGGCCGCGATGGCCACCAACACCAGGAGCGCCACCGGGTAGGCCAAGGCGTAGTTGCCCATGGAACTGGTGAAGTAATACAGCACACCGCTGGAGCCTTCGGTGCCATCCATACGGCCGAGGAACTGCATGCGAATCACATCTTGCATGAACACTTCGCCGCCACTGAGCTTGGCCAGCAGCAACAGCAGCCCGACACAGGCGCCCAGCAGCGCCAGTGCCAACAAGCCAAAGCTGAACAGTTGCCGCCATTGGCGGTTGATCAGGTAATAGCTGCACAGCACGCCGGTCGGGATCACCAGGCCGATCGGCCCGCGGATGGCAAAGCCGAGAATCAGCAGCAGAAACAGCCAATGCAGGCGTTTCGCCGCGCCGAAATGATCATGCGCATAGCCCAGGTAGAACACCGCCAGTGCGACCGCGGCGAGCATCTGGTCCAGGGAAACCGCACGGGTTTCGCTGATAAACGTACTGCTGAGCAGCAACATCGCGATGCTCAGCACACCCCAGCGCGGGGAGTAGGGCGCTGTCAGGCGAAACACCAGGATGACGATAACGGCCGAGGCGACCGCCGTCGGCAACCACGCGGTGAAGCTGTTGACCTGGCCCAGCGGCACGGACAACAGCCAGGTCAGCAGGGTCGAGGTCGCCAGGTAGTCGGCATAGGGCTGGCCGTACGTCGTGGGGAAAAAGCTCGGGCCGTGGCGCAGCATCTCCTGGGCAAACAGCACAAAGCGCGAGTCAAACCCGATGATCGCCTGGTGCCAATTGCCGACGATGAACAGCACCAGGGCCAGGAGCCCAAGCCCCAGCGACTGATAACGGATCGTTGCATTCTGCAGGGGCGGCTGAGCTTTGTTCACGTATCAGCCTTCCTTGGCCTGTGGCGTCCAGTTTTGCTGGGGGATCGGCAATTCGCAGGAGTCACCCCGGCCCATCGGGAAGTATTTGAAGCCTTTGCGCGCCAGGCGCTCACCGTCGTACAGGTTGCGACCGTCGAAAATCACCGGGTTTTTCAGGCGCTGCTGGATCAGTTCGAAGTCCGGCGCCTTGAATTGCTGCCACTCGGTGCAGACGATCAGCGCGTCGGCGCCGCTCAAGGCCGACTCCGGAGTGCCCAGCAGGGCCAGGCGTGGCTCGTCGCCATAAATACGCTGGGTTTCCTGCATGGCTTCCGGGTCGAACGCACGGACATTGGCGCCGGCGGCCCACAGTGCTTCCATCAGCACGCGGCTTGGCGCATCACGCATGTCGTCGGTGTTGGGCTTGAACGCCAGGCCCCACAACGCGAAGGTCTTGCCTTTCAGCTCGCCCTTGAAGAAAGCGTTGATGCGTTCGAACAGCTTGCTCTTCTGGCGCTGGTTGATGGCTTCCACGGCTTCGAGCAGGTCGCTGGAGCAGTTGGCTTCCTTGGCGCTGTGGATCAGGGCGCGCATATCTTTAGGGAAGCACGAGCCGCCGTAGCCGCAGCCCGGGTAGATGAAGTGGTAACCAATGCGCGAGTCGGCACCAATGCCCAGGCGCACCGCTTCGATGTCGGCACCCAGGTGTTCGGCCAGTTCGGCGATCTGGTTGATGAAGCTGATTTTGGTGGCCAACATGCAGTTGGCGGCGTACTTGGTCAGTTCGGCGCTGCGCAGGTCCATGAAGATGATGCGGTCGTGGTTGCGGTTGAACGGCGCGTAGAGGTCGCGCATCACTTCACGCACTTCTTCGCGCTCGCAGCCGATGATGATGCGGTCCGGGCGGCGGCAGTCGGCAACGGCCGTACCTTCCTTGAGGAATTCCGGGTTGGAGACGATATCGAACTCCAGGCGGCGACCGGCAGCCTGCAGATTTTTCTCGATATGGGCGCGCAGCGTGTCACCGGTGCCGACGGGAACGGTGGACTTTTCCACCAGGATCACCGGTTCCACCCGGTGGCGGGACACCGCATCACCGACCGACAGTACGTATTTCAGGTCGGCGGAACCGTCTTCGTCCGAAGGCGTGCCTACCGCGATAAACAGCACTTCACCGTGTTCAACGGCGAGCTTTTCATCATAGGTAAAGTGCAGGCGTCCGCTTTCCAGGTTTTCCTTGACCATGGCCGCCAGGCCCGGTTCAAAGATCGTCACGTGACCTTTCTGGAGTGATTCGACCTTGCTCTTGTCAACGTCCATGCAGATGACATCGTGACCGACTTCGGCCAACACGGTGGCTTGCACCAGACCGACGTAACCACTACCAAATACACTGATTTTCATGGGGCATTCCTGGGACTAATACTGCTAGCACGACGAGAGTTAATAACCAGTACACCGAGGATGACCAGCGCCACCCCCAGGGTTTTTGAAAGCGAAAAATGTTCGTTGAACACCGGCAGGCTGGCGGCCAACAGGTACACCAGCGCATAGCTGATGCTGAGCAACGAATAGGCGCGGCCCAGGGGCAGGTCTTTGAGTGCTCCCAGCCAACAGAGCATCGACAGCGCATAGGCAATGATCGCCAGGATCACCACGCCCAAGGCGCCAAGATCGATAGCATTCTGGTTGAAGGCCGTCAGCCATTCGGCGGGCAGCGGCAGGCGTGTCATGCTCCAGCGCATGCCCAACTGGGCGGCGCTGACCAGGCCGACACTGCCCAGGGCCAGGGCAAAACCGCGCGCCCGGCTCATACCTGGCGCCCCAGCAACACTACGCCGGCGATGACCAGGGCGACCCCCAGCCAGTGGCGGCCATCGATATGTTCGTGAAAGACAAAGTGCGCCATCAGCGTAACCAGTACGAAGTTCAGGCTGAGCATGGGGTAGGCGATACCCACCTCCAGGCGTTGCAGCACCAGCAGCCACACCAGCAGCCCCAGGCCCAGGCAAAACAGCGCCGACCACAACCATGCTGAACGCAGTTTCGGTGCCCAGCCCGGCGGCTGGTCGCGCCAGCTTTCGACGGCAAACTTTTGCGAGACCTGGCCCATGCAGGTGAGCAGGCAGGCGCTCAGCAATAGCAGCAGCGTGATCATTGCGTGACCTGAGGGAAGATCATGATCACGATGTTGCCTTGCTCGTAGCGTTTGCCGTCTTTGGGCAGCAACTCGACTTCAGCGACTTCGTCTTCACCCTTGACCCGCATCACCACACCCACGGCGCCTTGCTTGCGCGCATCGCTCATCCATTGCTGGACTTGGGTGGGGTCGATCTTGCGGTAGGCCGTGTCCGGGTAGGCCAGGCCGTACTTCACTTCACCCACGGTGTTGTAAAGGGTGATTTCCGGGCGTGCCACGCGCCAGGACAAGGCCGACGCGGCGCCCAGGTCATTGCTCAGCAACGCGGTGGTCGGTTGCAGTTCCTGCAAGTGATCGATGATGAACTGGTCCGGCGTCTTGTTATACACCACTGAATGCGGCAACGCGGCCGGGACCAGGGCCACCAGCAGCCAACTGCCGACGACGGGCGCCGCCCACAGCGTCAACGGCCGTGCAGCTTGCAGCAGGTTGGCGACGATCCAACCGAACAGGAAGGTAAACACCAGCACCAGGCTGAGGGTTTCCTGCCCGGGTTCGTAGATCGGCTTCTTCAACTGGAACCAGCTGATCGCCAGCAAGGCGAGGACGCCGATCACCAGGTTCAACCCACCGTTGATGCGCAATGCACGCGCCTTGCCCTGGCTGAGCTTGTCGCTCAGGGTCGAGCCCATCAGCAGGGCCAGCGGCAACAGGCACGGCATGATGTAGGACGGCAGCTTGCCCTTGGCCAGGCTGAAGAATGCCAGGGGCATCAACAGCCACAGCAACAGGAACGCCGTTTTCGGCAGGCGCTTATCCACCCAGGCCTGTTTGACGGTAGAGGGCAGCAGGGCGACCCACGGCAGCGAGAACGCCACCATCAACGGCAGGTAGTACCAGAAGGGTTCGGCATGCTGCGCATCTTCACCGGCAAACCGCTGGATGTGTTCGTGCCAGAAAAAGAAGTTCCAGTAGTCCGGCTCTTGCAGGTGCACGGCCAGGGCCCACGGCACGCTGACGGCGATCGCCACGACCACGGCGACGATGCCGTAACCCACCAATTCACCCAGGCGTTTTTGCCAGATGGCGTAGGGCAGGGCGATCAGCACCGGCAGCAGCCATGCCAGGAAACCCTTGGTCATGAAACCCATGCCGCAGGCAAAACCGAGCAGGGCCCAGGACCACAAACGGCCACCGCGGGTGGTGCTGTCGAAGCAGAACCAAAGGGCAACGCCTGTCAGGTTGACCCAGAAGGTGAACTGCGGGTCCAGGTTGGCATAGCCGCCGAGCAGCGCCACGCTGACGAAGCTCATGTACAGCACGCTGCTGATCAGGCTCTTTTGCGGGTCGTTCCACAGCCGGCGAGAGACCAGATACACCAGCAGGATGCTCAGCCCGGTGCTCAAGGCCGAGGCAAAGCGCACGCCGAACAGGTTCTGCCCGAAAATCGCCTGCCCCAGCGCGATCATCCAGTACCCGGCCGCGGGTTTTTCGAAGTAGCGAATGCCCATGAAATGCGGCGAGGCCCATTTGCCGGTCAGCAGCATTTCCTGGCTGATCTGCGCATAGCGGGTTTCATCGGGAATCCACAGGCCGTGAGTGGCCAGCGGTAGCAGGTAAAACACGCCAAACGCCAACAGGAGCAGGGGCAATGCCCAGCGCCGGATCATGCCTGCTGCACTCCGAGCCAGCCTTCTCGGCCGCTCAACGCACCACGCACCAGTTGTTGCTGGGGCAGGGTGGTCACATCCGCAGGCAACAGGTCGCCCAGGGGTTTGAAGTCGATGCCGCGCTGCCCGGCTTGGGCGAGCAACTGGCGGAAATCATCAGCCATCAGAATCCCTTCTACTTCTGCGTGGATCGTGTAGACGTTCAGTTTCGACGAGGAAAACCTGTCGAGAATGAAGTTGTTGAAGTCTTTGGCAGTCACTACCGGCCCGACGACTTCGTCGAAGGTCGGCAGGTCTACCGGAATTTGTGGGGTGCCCGCGCTGCCATCGGCCAACGTCGGTCGAAACAGGCTGGTGCCCCGGCAATCACTGTTGTAGCGGAAATTGAAAGCTTGTTTGGCCTGCACCACGCGTTCATCGGCACGCCAGCCGGCGGCCGCTGAACAATCGACGCGCTCGCCCAGGATGTCGCTCAGGGTATCGACGCCACAGCGGATCTGTTCGACCAGTTGAGCATCGCTCCAACGCCCGGTGTTGGCCTGCCAGCCGTGGTGATCCCACGCGTGCAGGCCGACTTCATGGCCGGCGGCCTTGGCCTGGCGCATCAGGTGCCCCAGGTCACGCCCGATCGGCTTGCCCGGCCAGGCGGTGCCGGCGAGCAAGATATCCCAGCCGTACAGTCCGGCCGCATTGGAACGCAGCATCTTCCACAGGAATTGCGGACGGATGAGGCGCCACAAGTGGCGCCCCATGTTGTCCGGCCCAACGCTGAAGAAGAACGTCGCTTTTATCCCGGCTTCATCCAGGGACTCGAGCAACCGCGGCACACCTTCACGGGTGCCACGGTAGGTGTCGACGTCGATGCGAAGACCTGCCTGCATTACTTCTTGTCCGCGATTTCGAGCATGGCTTCTTTCAAGAAGAAGTCCAGGGTGTTGCCGATGGTTTCGCTCATCTCTACGGTCGGCTCCCAGTTCAGCAGGCGCTTGGCGTTTTCGATGCTTGGCTTGCGGTGCGCCACGTCCTGGTAACCGGTGCCGTAGAACGCCTTGCTCTCTACGTCGCGGAAACCGGCGAACGGAGGGAAGTTGCTGCGCAGCGGGTGAGCTTCGAACTGACGCAGCAGCTCTTCGCCCAGCTGACGGATGCTGGCTTCGTTTTCCGGGTTGCCGATGTTGACGATCTGGCCGTCGCACACGCCGTTTTCGTTATCAATGATGCGTGCCAGGGCTTCGATACCGTCGGCGATGTCAGTGAAGCAACGTTTCTGCTCGCCACCGTCGAACAGACGGATTGGAGTACCTTCCACCAGGTTCAGGATCAGCTGGGTGATGGCACGGGAGCTGCCGATACGGGCCGAATCCAGACGGTCCAGGCGCGGGCCCATCCAGTTGAACGGACGGAACAGGGTGAACTTCAGGCCTTTGTCGCCGTAAGCCCAGATCACGCGGTCCAGCAGTTGCTTGGAGACCGAGTAGATCCAGCGCTGCTTGTTGACAGGGCCCACCACCAGGTTGGAGGTGTCTTCGTCGAAGTACTGGTCCTGGCACATGCCATAGACTTCGGAGGTCGACGGGAAGATCACGCGCTTGTTGTACTTGACGCAGTAGCGAACCAGTTTCAGGTTCTCTTCGAAGTCCAGTTCGAATACGCGCAGCGGGTTGCGGGTGTATTCGATCGGCGTGGCGATGGCCACCAGCGGCAGGACCACGTCGCACTTCTTGATGTGGTACTCGATCCACTCGGTGTGGATGCTGATATCGCCTTCCACGTAGTGGAAGTTCGGGTGGCTGCGCAGGCGCTCGATGGCGTCGGAGCCGATGTCCAGGCCGTAGATTTCGTAACGGTCGTCACGCAGCAGGCGCTCGGACAGGTGGTTGCCGATGAAACCGTTCACACCCAGGATCAGGACACGGGTACGACGTGGCTTGCGGCCGGACTCGGCGCCGCGCAGTACCGAACCGTCCACCAGACCCAGCGCATCCGCCAGTGCCGGGCCGGCCAGGAACAAGCCGTCGGCGTTACGCTGACCGAACTTGACCACCAGGGAGTCTTCACCGCAGGCGATACGCAGCGGGTTGACGCTGATCACGCGGCCCGGCGCCAGGCCTTCGTTGCCCTTGAGCACTTCGGCCTGCCAAACGATCAGTTTGTGCTCGCCCACGGCGCAGAAAGCACCCGGGTAAGGTTGAGTGACGGCGCGAACCAGGTTGAACAGCTCTTCAGCCGGTTTTTTCCAGTCCAGCTTGCCATCGGCGGCGGTACGGCGGCCGAAGTAGGTGGCTTGGCTTTCGTCCTGGGCGGTTTCAGCCAGCTTGCCTTGAGCCAGTTGCGGCAGCGCATCACGCAGCAGGTTGGTAGCGGCGTCACGCAGCTTGGCGTGCAGGGTCAGGCCAGTATCTGTGCGGTCGATGATGACTTTCTGCTGGGCCAGGATCGCGCCGGCATCGGCGCGCTTGACCATGCGGTGCAGGGTCACGCCGGTTTCGGTTTCGCCGTTTACCAGCACCCAGTTCGCCGGAGCGCGGCCACGATATTTAGGCAGCAGGGAGCCGTGCAGGTTGAACGCACCTTTTTTGGCGGTGGCCAGCAGGGCTTCGCTCAGCAGGTTGCGGTAGTAGAAGGAAAAGATGAAATCCGGGTTCAGCTTGGCAATGCGCTCGATCCACAGCGGGTGGTTGGCGTCTTCCGGCGCATGTACCGGGATGCCATTGCGCGCGCAGAGCTGGGCGACGGAACCGTAGAAGTTGTTTTCCTTGGGATCGTCGGCATGGGTGAACACGGCAGCAATGTCGTAGCCGGCGGCCAGCAGGGCTTCAATGCCTGCACAGCCAATATCGTGATAAGCAAAGACAACAGCTTTTGAATTCATGACGAAACCTGATCGGAAGGAGAAGTGGAAGTGTGAGAAGTTGCCAGGCCGTCGACCACGACGACCGGAGCCGGTGCTGCGGGCTGGTTGCGCAACACCTTTTCGATAAAGAAGCGTGGACGGGCACGCACGTCACTGTACATGCGACCCAGGTACTCACCCAAGAGGCCCATGCCGATGAATTGACCGCCGGTGAACACGAACAGCACGGCAAACAGCACGAACATGCCTGAGCCGGCCCATTCGGCGCCGAAGACCAGGCGCAGGAAGACCAATGCAAAGGCGAACAGCATGCCCAGTGCCGCCAGGCTGAAGCCGACGATGGACAGCAGGCGCAGCGGGGTGGTGGTCATGCAGGTCAGCAGGTCGAACATCAGGCTGATCAAGCGCATGGCGCTGTATTTCGACTCACCGTGCTCGCGCTCGGCGTGGTGCACCAGAATTTCCGTGGTGTGGCGGGCAAAGCCGTTGGCCAGGATCGGGATGAAGGTGCTGCGTTCGCGGCAGGCCAGCATCGCGTCGACGATGGTGCGGCGATAGGCGCGTAGCATGCAGCCGTAGTCGGTCATGGCCACGCCGGTGGAGCGCTGCACGGCCAGGTTGATCAGGCGCGAAGGCCAGCGGCGGAAGGCCGAGTCCTGGCGGTTGTTGCGCACGGTCGCAACCACGTCGTAGCCGAGGGCGGCCTGCTCCACCAAACGCGGGATTTCTTCCGGCGGGTTTTGCAGGTCGGCGTCGAGGGTAATCACCACGTCGCCACGGCACTGCTCAAAACCGGCCATGATCGCGGCATGCTGGCCGTAGTTGCGGTTGAGGATCACCGCCACTACGTTGCTGCCGTCTTCGGCGGCGGCGTCTTCCAGCAACTGGGCCGAACTGTCACGGCTACCGTCATCCACCAGGATGATTTCGTATTTGTAGGCCAGTTGCTTGCAAGCTGCCGTCGTACGACGCAGCAATTCAGGCAAGCTGTCTTCTTCGTTGTAGACCGGGATAACGATCGACACGAGATCAATAGGGTAGGGTTTCAAAGATTCAAGACCTCGGGGCTAGAGCAATTGAAGCGTGAAAACAGCAGTAATCCGGGCTGATGGACAGCGTGCAGATTAAACGTAGCGTGGGGTTGCGGCGTTCATTTGACATTCCTGGGGACGGTCGCGAGTTTCTTCCATGGGCCAGCAGAGTAAAGACGAAATATAGGAAAGATCAACAGCTTAGTTGGGAAAAACGCGGTTCGTTCTGAAGTCATACGCCCAAGGTTAAGCGGAAAAATGTGCAACGAATATGAAAGGCATATGAAAAACTCGTTTTTTTCACAAATAGACAGCCAGGGTTCAGCTAAGTAGCTGACGCGCCAAGGGATAGATTTCCTACGCAGTCACCTGGCGATTTTAACCCCACATTCAACAATCTTCTCTGCATTAGCCCTCAAGTGCCGGTAAAGTAAGCCATCTCTTGCCTGGATACTCGGATGAACAGCGTGCAGCTTTTTCGCGGCCAGTTGCGGCCAGCCTTGATAGGGTCGTTGATGGGGTTATTGCTCAGCGTGGCCGGTCCTACAACCGTGTATGCCGACGACGGTGTAACGCTGACCACGATCGACCAGGTGCCGGAAGGCGTCGAGGTGCGCGGCAAGCAGGTCGCGGCCTACACCTGGGACGACCGCCAGGGCAAGAACCTGCTGGTACTCGCCGAGCAGGTCAGCGAGCGGGACGACGACGGCACTCAGTCGGCCTTTGTCTACGCTGCCCAGTATTTGCTGGATGGCGACCATCCCAAACGTGTCTGGATGCTCTACGACGATGTACAGCATTGCGAGTTCGATGCCGCGCTGCGTTTTGACCGGGCCGCCACCAAAGTCACCGACCTGGCGGGAGATGGCATCACCCAGGCCACAGTGGGCTACTCGCGCACCTGCACCAGCGACGTCAGCCCGCGTGAATTCAAGCTGATCATGCATGTGGGGAAAGCGCAGAAATACCGCCTGCGCGGCGTCGATCGTGTGGGCGCAAGCTGGTGGGATGAGGAAGCCGGTGCGTTGCGTGGTATGCCGTTGCCCAAGGATTGCAGCGTCGCTGCGCAACAGGCGCTGGTGAGTCAGTACCAGGAGCAGGGTACCGAACTGCCGCTGCCGGGCTGTTATGGCGATGAGAAGGACTTTGCCAAGGCACCGGACAGCTACCTGGCGTTCATGCGCCAGCATTGGTTTGCCCTGATGCAGGCGCAGGACGCGGATTGGAGCCAGTCACAGTCCCAGGCCCAGGACCCGGTCGAGGACGATCAATAGCCGTGATTTTGTGCCTGGGCCGGTCCTGCGTTAGACTCGGCCTTCGCCAATTCACTAAATACACCTATTAATCAACGAGTTGATAGGTGTATTTAATCCAAAGGCTAAACTGTTTTGACTGAGACTATCCGCAACCCGCTGACCCTCTACCTCACCCGCCTGGCGCCCTCCAGCCAATTGACCATGCGTTACGTGCTGCAGGATGCCGCCGACCGCCTCGGTTTCGAAGACATCAACCTCGAAGAGATCGACTGGCACCTGCTGCAACCGGAACACGTGATCGCCCTGATTGCAGCCTTGCGCGAGGACGGCTATGCGCCGAACACCTCGTCGCTGTATGTGAACGCCGTGCGTGGCGTGATGAACGAAGCCTGGCGCATGAGCCTGATCAGCCAGGACCATCTGCTCAAGATGCGTTCGGTCAAGGCCGCCTCCGGCACGCGCCTGGGACAGGGGCGCAACCTGCGCCGCACGTTGATCCGCGAACTCATGGAAGTCTGCGCCGCCGACCCGCGCCCTCAGGGCCTGCGCGACGCTGCCGTCATCGGCATTCTGTATGGCTCAGGCATGCGCAAGTCGGAATCGGTCAACCTGGATCTGGCGCAGGTCAACTTCGAGGAACGCAGTTTGCGCGTGACCGGCAAGGGTCATAAAGAACTCCTCAAGTACGCGCCACAGTGGGCCTTCGCCAAGTTGCAGGCGTGGCTGGCGTTTCGTCGCGAGCAACTCAAAGAGGGGGAAGAGGACGATACCTTTTTGTTCAACCGCATCCGCCGGGGCAGCCATATCACCCGGGAGCGTATTACCAAGCATGCGATCTATTACATCGCCCGCCAGCGCGGCGAGCAGGTGGGCGTGAAGATCATGCCCCATGATTTCAGGCGTTCGTTCATCACCCGTGTGATTGAAGAACATGACCTGTCGATCGCCCAGAAACTGGCGCACCACACCAATATCCAGACCACGGCCAGTTATGACGTGCGCGACGACAATGAGCGGCGGCGCGCGGTGGATCGTTTCGATCTGTAGATGAGCTCAGCTGTGGGGGCAGGCGTCACCGACACGGATGTAGTCCAGTTCATGCCGCACACCCTGGCTATCGACGTAGATCACATGCCCCTTGACCGGCCCGCAGGCGGTAGCCGCTGCGCGGGTGCTGCGCACGGCCTTGGCGATATCCAGGTCTTGCGCGTAATCGTCGGCCTGGTTGACCGGCGTATTGACGCCCCGGCCGGGGTCACCCTGGGCGGCGGCGAGGGTGCTGAACAGGCTCAGCACGGCAATCAGCAAGTAACGCATGGCGACCTCCAACCCCTGCGGGAGTGGTTTGACGAGGTTGCCATTCTATAAAGCCCGGCCGCAGGGGCTGAACGGATTCCGGCCAATAGCGGATATCAGTGAAAACGATGTCAGGACCGCGCAGTCACCAGGTGCGGCGGCAGACGGCGCAAGGTCCACAGGGTGACGAGCAGCGCAGCCAGCGCGCACAGTGCGATGCCCACCAGCATCGGCGCAGGCGTGTGATCGGCAAACACACCGACCAGGGCCATGCACACCGCCCCGGTGATCATCTGGATGGCGCCCAGCAAGGCTGATGCGGAGCCCGCTACCGCGCCATGATCCTCAAGGGACAGGACGCCGGCCGCCGGCAACAGCAGGCCGAGGAAACCGAAGCCGATAAACAGCAGACTCATCATCACGGCCAGATGACTGCTCCATGCCGTGGTTACCGCGAGCAAACCCAACACACTGGCGACGGCGATCACTGACCCGCGAATCAGCCGCGCCAGCCCATAACGCGCACTCAGGCGCGCAGTGAGTTGGCTCATGGTAAAGAACGACGCGGCATTGAGCGCAAAGCACAGGCTGAATTGGGTGGGTGTCAGGCCGAAATACTCGATGTACACGAACGGTGCACTACCGATGAACACGAAGAAGGTGGCCAGACCAAAGCCACTGACCAACGACAACCCGATGAACACCGGATCGCGCAATAACGCCCCATAGCTGCCGATGGCATTGCCCAGCGTCTTGCCCAGGCGGCGTTCGGCCGGATGGGTTTCGGGCAGTTGCAGCCGCGTCATCACCAGGCACAACACCGACACGACGGCCAGCACGGCAAACACCTCGCGCCAACTCCAGATCGAGATCACCAGGCTGCCGGCCAGTGGCGCCAGGATCGGCGAAACACTCATGACCAGCATCAACAACGCCATCAAGCGCGCGGCTTCATGGCCGGTATACAGGTCACGCACAATCGCCCGGGGAATCACCATCCCGGCGCACGCGCCGAAGGCTTGCAGCGCACGAAAGCCAATCAGCACTTCGATAGTGGGGGCCAGCGCACAGCCGACACTGGCCACGGCAAAAATCGCCAGCCCTGCATAAATCGGCGGCTTGCGCCCGAATACATCGCTGATCGGCCCGTAGAACAACTGGCACACGCCGATGATGACGAAGAATACGGTCAGGCTCATCTGCACCGCCGCCGGCGAGGCATGCAGGCTGGCACCCAGTGTCGGCAGCGCCGGCAGGTAGCTGTCGATAGCGAACGGGCCGATGGCCGTGATCAACCCCAGCAACACGGCGAGGCGGGCAATACTACGGGACATGTGCAATTCCAGGCGAAGCAAAGGCCGGTCAGCTTAAGGGATTCGTGCAGATCCGCAAACTTGGTCTTCACTGACGACAAAGGCTGCCGATAACGTGGTTAGCGATGTTAAAGCCGTTGGGTATGGGGATATCTGCATGACGATCAAATTGCGCTTGGTGCTATTGATTGCGACCGGACTGCTCACTGCGTTGATCATGAGCCTGGCCAGTTACCTGGGGAATACCCGGATGGCCGCGGCCGTGCAGGACAACGAGATGAGCATGACGGTGCTGCGTAACCACATGGAAGCCGACATGATGCACGACGCCCTGCGCGCCGACGTGTTGTCGGCCATGCTGGTGGGCCTGGGGAAAAGCACCAGCACCGCGGCCGAAGTCAATGCGTCGATCAAAGAGCATGCCGAACACTTTCGGCAAGTGTTGAGCGACAACCTCAAGTTGCCGTTGGACGATGCGCTCAGGGTTAATCTGGAAAAAATCAAACCTACCCTGGACACCTACATCAGCGCAGGAGAGCGCATAGTGGCGCTGGCCTTGGACAACCCCGAGGCCGCACGCGGGGAACTGGCGACCTTCAATAGCATCTTCAGCCAGCTTGAAGATCAGATGGCGACGCTGAGCGAGCAGATTGAAACCAACACCCAGCAAACCAGCGTCGGCACGCAGCAGACCATCCATAACGCCAACCTCACCCTGGCGGTCGTGCTGATCGCCAGCCTGTTGCTGTTATTGGCCCAGGGCCGCTGGGTCGCGTTGAGTATCATGGCGCCCTTGCGCGCTGCCAGCCGCATTGCCGCAAGCATTGCTCAAGGCAACCTTAGCGAACCGATCGTCGAGCCCCAGCGCAAGGACGAAGCCAGCTCATTGATCCGGAGTCTGGCGATCATGCAGCGCGACTTGCGCGGCATGATCGAAGTGGTGCGCAGCAACGCCCACGGCGTCAACGGCATGAGCGAGCAACTGAGCCAGGGTTGCCATGAAGTGGCCGACAGCAGCCAGCAACAAAGCTCCGCCGCCAGCACCATGGCGGCCGCTGCGAGTGAAATGACCGCCAGCATCGAGGAAATCACCCGGCATTCCGAGCGTGCCTTGAGTATGGCCAATCAGGCGCAGAGCCTGGCCAAGGACGGTGGCCAGGTGATTCACCAGGTGGTGACTGACATGGACGGTATTGCGCGCTCCGCGCAGCAGTCGGCGCAAGTGATCCGTACGCTGGATAAAGACTCCGAAGCGATCTACAGCATCATCCAAGTGATCAAGGGTATTGCCGACCAGACCAACCTGCTGGCCCTGAACGCCGCCATTGAAGCCGCCCGGGCGGGAGAGCAAGGGCGTGGTTTTGCGGTGGTCGCCGATGAAGTGCGCAGCCTCGCCGGGCGCACCAGCGCATCCACCCAGGAAATCGCCAGCATGGTCGGGCGAATCCAGCAAAGCACCCGCGAAGCGGTGATGAGCATGGAGGAGGGTGTTGCCCAGGTGGATAAAGGCATGGCAGTGACCGCCGATGTGGAGCGGGCGATCCGAGAGATCCTGCAGGCGACGCTGAACACCACTGAATTGGTGACGGATATTTCCCGCACCATCAGTGAACAGAGCCTGGCCAGCAATGAAATCGCTCATCAGGTGGAGATGATCGCGGGTATGTCGCAAAACAACAGCCGGGTCATCGGCGAAACCGCCTCGACGACAGACGAGTTGTCGAGCCTGGCGGGCAAGCTGTCGCAGTCGGTGGACCGGTTTCAGCTATAAACAAGCAAAACGCCTGGCATCGCCGGGCGTTTTGCTTGCCGGTGATGAGGAAGAGCTACTTGAGCCCGATGCGTTTACGCATCTGCGCTGTGATGGTCTGTCGGGTTCCCGGCATATCCGCCCACGGATCAACTTTGAGTGTCTCCAGGCGTTGAGGGAGGTTGTGGAGGTTCCACGCGTTGGCGCCCTTGATCTCTTTGAGTTCCTCTCTGAAGATCGGCACCGACACCGGCAAGCCCTCGCGGCTACGCGGTGAATAGGCGCTTATCGTGGTCGCACCCAGGCCATTGCGCAGGTAGTCGATGAAAATCCGTCCCACCCGGTTCTTCGGCCCGGAAACTGCCGAGAACCGGTCGGGAAGCAGGTTGGCGATATGTTTGACAATCGCATGGCTGAAACTTTTGACCGTGTCCCAGTCGGCTTTCGGCGTCAACGGCACTACAATGTGGATACCCTTGCCGCCGCTGGTTTTCAGGAACGATTTGAGCCCCAACTCGTCCAGTACCGTTAGGGTCAGCTGGGTGGCCTCGACCATGCTTTTCCATGGCAGGGCCGGGTCGGGGTCAAGGTCGAGAATAAACCGGTCGGGGCGATGCAGATCTTTGGAAACGGCGTTCCAGGTATGCAGTTCAATCGTGCTCATCTGCACGGCGCCGATCAGCGCTTCCAGGTTGTTGATCAACATGACAGGGTGGCCGGTCTCTGCCTTGCCGATGATTTCGATGCCGGGGATTGCCAGACGCTGCGGGTTTTTCTGGAAAAACAGCTCTGCGCCGATGCCGTCCGGCGCGCGCACCAGCGCGACGGGGCGATTGAGTAACTGCGGTAGAAGCCAGTCAGAGACGGCGATGCAGTAGTCCACCAGGTCACGTTTGGTTGCGCCGCTGCTGGGGTCAATCACTCGTTGCGGATGGGTGAGCCGAATGGTGGTTGATGCATCGTCGCCGGCTTTACCTTTGGCTTTCGCCGTGGTCGCCTGTTTTCGGGTCGGCTTTTTCTCCACTTCAGCGGCATGGGCCGGGCGCTCTTCGATGATCGACTGCGCGGGTTTATCGTTGCGCAGGCCCTGGAATACGGCTTGGCGTACGGAACCTTCCTGGGTGATCTCGGCAAAGATGACCTCGGCCAGTAGCACAGGCTTCAGCCAGTGCACGTCCTTGGCTTCAAAGCCCTTGGGAGGGTTGACGACTGCCGGCTGCTTGACTTCGAGGGGGGTTAATTGTGCGTAGATCGTATTCAGTGAGGTCTGGTTGAAGCCGGTGCCAACCTTTCCTGCGTATTTGAGCTCACCGCTATCGATGTCGTGCAGCCCCAGCAGTAGCGCTCCGAATTTACTGCGCGAGCCTTTCGGCTCGGTGTAGCCGATAACCACAAATTCCTGCCGGCGTTTGCATTTGAGCTTGATCCAGTCGCCGCTGCGGCGTGACACGTAGGCACTGCCAACACGTTTGCCGATAACACCCTCCATTTGCATCTCGCATGCGCTGTCCAGCAACGCCTGCGGTGTTTCGGCGAAGTCTTGCGAATACCTGAGAGCCTCATCTTCATTGCGCGCCAGTATCCCGGACAAGGCTTCCCGGCGCTGTTCGACGGGCACCTCGCGCAAGTCCATGCCGTCGAGAAAGGGCATGTCGAAGAGGTAGTAGACAATATTGCCGTCGCGGCCCAGCTCAAAGGCATTTTGCAGGGCCTGGAAATCGGGAACGCCTTGCGCGTTGGCAACCACGATTTCGCCATCCAGCCACGCGGACTTCAAGGCCAGGCCGGCAATGGCTTCGGCCTGGCGAGGCAGCTTGTGCGTCCAGTCATGGCCGTTGCGGGTAAACAACCGCACCTTGCCCTTGTCCACCCGCGCCATGATGCGGTAACCGTCGAATTTGACTTCATAGCGCCAATCCCCCTCAGGGGCTGAATCCACCAGCGTGGCCAGTTCCGGTTTCAGACTTTCCGGGAGAGCGCTGGGCCGCGCATTGGCCAACTCTGGTTGTCCCGGTTTGGCCGGTGACGTGGACGGTTTCTCGGCGGGTTTGGATGCTGCCGGTTTAGCTGCGCGCTTCTTTTGCGCGACGGTGCGCCGCTTCTGTACGCCGGCTGAGATCTCGATCCAGGTCGGCGCGTGGTCGCTGGGGTGCTCTTCACCTCGGACCCATGCGTCCACGCCGGCGTTCTTGAGGTGAGGGGCGAGCACCGGGTTCAGCAGCAGGTGGTCAATGCGCAAACCGGAGTTCTTTTGCCAATGCTGGCGGAAATAATCCCAGAACGTGTACACACGCTCTTGCGGGTACAAGTGTCTCAGCGAGTCGATCCAACCCTGGCTCAGCAACCTTTGAAAGCATTCGCGGCTTTCTGGTTGAAGGAGCGCATCCTTGAGCCAGGAGCGGGGGTTGTAGATATCCAGGTCGGTGGGGACGACGTTGTAGTCGCCCGCCAGCACCACCGGGTGTTCGCTGGCTTGCAGCGTTTCGGCATGCGCAATCAGATGCTCGAACCACTTGAGCTTGTAATCGAATTTGGGACCTGGCTGCGGGTTTCCGTTGGGCAGGTACAGGCACCCGACGACAACCCCATGCACAGCCGCTTCTAGGTAGCGAGACTGCGAGTCGTCCTGCGCGCCGGGCAAGCCTTTATGAATCAACAGGGGCTCGGAGTCGCGCGCCAGAATGGCCACGCCGTTCCACGCAGCTTGACCATGATGCAATGAGCCATAGCCCGCTGCCTCCAGATCGCTTGCCGGGAAAGCCTTGTCCTGGGCCTTCAGCTCCTGCAGGCACACAATGTCGGGGCGTTCTTTTTCAAGCCACTGCAGGAGGTTGGGCAGTCGCGTCCCTATGCCGTTGACGTTGAACGTGGCGATCTTGAGGTTGCGCATTGCGTCCATCCTCCCTTTATTCACATGGCTTTTAATCCGAGTGCCGCGAAGTGGCGTGAGTTCATAATCACTCCCGCAGAGAAATTTGGAACAACTGCCCCAACGGCCCAGTCATTTTTATGTACGACACAGTCCATAGGCAGAGGGGCCGGAATGAGCATCGCCACTTCAACTGTCCAGTTCCTGGAATCCAAGGGTTTAGTGATCACCACCGCTGAATCCTGCACCGCCGGCAAGATCATCACGCTGCTTTCGCAGATTGAAGGGAGCGGATCGTTCATAGACAGTGGCTACATTGTCTATTCGCCCGAAGCAAAACAGCGGCTGCTGAAGGTGCGTCCGTACACCATCGAAACGTTCAACTTGACCAGTTGCGAGGTGGCCAGGGAAATGGCCCAAGGTGCGTTGTGCGATAGCGCCGCTGACGTGGCCGTTGCAACGACTGGCATCCTGGGCCCGGATGACGTCGATGGTATCCCGGCCGGAACGATCTGCTTTGCCTGGGCTTATCGGGCCCCGCAGGGTTTGTGCCTGTTCAGTCGAAAGGAGCGTTTTATCGGCTCGCGCGAGCAGGTGCAGATGTACGCTGCGGAGTACGCACTCAAATGCCTGCCTTATTTCTACGATCGTGCGTGGGCCGGGGAGAGGGGGTGAAGGGCACAACTTTGGGTAAACATCGAGCGTGATTGGCCCGCACTGAGTGCGGGCTGTTTTTTATGGACTTGATATCAGTATTAGAACGCCATGTTTATTCGGGCGGAGGCGGCGTATAGGGTTGTGCGACAAATGGAATATTCCCTGAGGGACGCCATCTCACATTTTCAAGCCCATAACGTTCAGCGAGCGGTTTGCTTATGCGTTTGATCTTATCGTTGCGCGACTTGGGGATGATACCTATCCCTGCATCGCAACATGCCCAGTGCCACGCCTCTTCATTGGTCATGGCTTCACTTCTTATTATGAAAGATTTAGGGGCGTGATGAAGTTCATACTCGATAATATATAACGTGTTTTTCATGTGAGCTCCTTCTGAATGTTGTCATCAAGTCAGAAAGTGTTCTGAGTTCGAAGCGGCTTTCCTTCGCGTTTCTTGATAGGGCCTTCGTTGCCTGGCTAGGGTTGCCTGGCTAGGGTTGCCTGGCTAGGAATGAATGAAGCTGCATACACATTCCGCCGGGATGACGGGCAATTCGATTGCATGGATGAGGCCGCTGGCCAGCGCCTGATGTGGATCAAGAATGCGCGGGGCGGCGATCAAGTAGTTTTCGGTGTCCAGCTTTTCAATGGCCTGCGCGGTTCGCTGCGCAACGATGCGCGCATACAACTGCAAGTCATAGTCCAGGCTCATGGCGTACTCCGACATGCGCGAATGATCCACGGCGCCCTGTACATGCCAATGAAACGGATGGAACAGGAACTTGCTGTGCTCGCACGCCGTTCTGCGTTCGCCCGCCAGGAAAATGATATTGCCCATCGATTCCACGGTGCCCAGGTTGTGCGTATGCACCGGAATCGGCAGGGCCAGTAAAAAGTTGTACATCGTGAAGCCATAACTGCACTCACCGCCCATGGTCGCGATGTTCACGATCAAGCCGGTCGCGTTCTGCTGGACAGCCAATGACGATTTTTCGATGAGTTGGCTGCAGGTCGACGCGTTGACCGGGCCTGTGAAGTTGATGATATGCAAAGGCATAAGGCACCTCTGAGTCAGGGATGGCTACCGTTGATGAATAACCAGCACTGCTACGGAGTTCGTTCACAGATGGGAGGTGTCTGTGAGGAGCGGACAGTGGCTTCCGCATGCTCGACAGTTTCCATCCGCTCATAACAATTCGGGGGGGTCGGCAGTGTCTTGGCGGCGTCTACCGCTCGCGTTTCACGGGCGGTCGCTGGTTGAGGGGCGTGTCGCTGAGGCTCGGGTGCCGCATGCATGGTGTGTTCTCCAGCTTGAAATGAAGGGGCAGCCCAGGCCGCCCCCCGTTTGGGTCACTTACGACTTGCGCCCGCCGCCATGGCTGTTCTGGCCACCTTTACGGCCAGCCTCAGAGGCTTTTTCACGATCATTGGCAAAGTTGCCGCCAGACGCCTGGCCGCCTTTTTTGCCGGCTTCGGCAGCCTTTTCATGATCGTTGGCGAAATTTCCAGGGTTCTTATTGCTGGTAGTCATGATAGATCTCCACAATGAGTTGTCGTTTCGCTAGTTGCACCTTGATGCAGCGAACATCTATTCGGATAAGCCTGCGTTGGCAATCGTTTTGATAATTTCCGGAAATGCCGATAAACGGTAAAGAGCGGCTTAAAACTTATACAAAACGATTTAAATCACACCGCTTCGTATAACTTTTTCAAGCGTGCGATATTAAACTAATAGCATGTAGCCGCTTCGCTTAGTGTGAACGACGGCGTTTAAAAATAATGAACCCTGCCAGTTTATGCATGACCTAACGCTGCATAACCCGGAGGTGTCCCCATGCAAACCACTTACTTTTGGATAGGCTTGGCCGTCGTTCTCATACTCCTCGATTTATGGATCATCAACAGCGTCTGGCGCAGTGACGACCCCTCGGGGCGCAAGGCAGGCTGGACCGCGATTGTGGTGCTGTTGCCGTTTTTAGGCGCGGCAATATGGGCCATTGCCGGCCCGCGCGGCGTCACCAAGGGGCCGTCCTCGCCCGAACACAGCAAGGGTTGATTACCAGCCAGCCGAGGAGGCCATGCCGATGCAGGCGCAATCCACTCCCACTCAAGCCGGAACCGACTCCCCTGAACAGCTGCCGGAAAAAGACGTCGGCCAGGGGCTCACCGATGACGAACGCGTGTCCCGGGAGGGTGGTGAGGGCAACGCGGATTCAAACGGTTACGGCGCACGGGTGACACCGGGCCCGGAAGACGAAAAACGCTTGAAGCCTTGACCCCTGCGCCCTTGGTCAGACCTTGGTGCACACCGATGGAATTATTGAGCAGGGGGCGGCTCTCTCCTTATAGAAGCGCCCAAAGGCGTCGCGTACCAGGTATTGGCATCCGCCGAGACCTGAATAAAAAATTGTGGATGGACCGCTTATGACTGTCTTTCAAACCCTGCAAAGTGCATCTCAGTGGCAGCATGAAGGCCCGTTGCGCAGTGAGTACCAACGCCTGCTCACCGATTGGGACACGGGGGCCGCGCAATCGGCGGCAGATTTTCTGCAGGCGCAGCTGGCTCAGGTCAGCACCACTGAAGACACTTCATTGCCCGCGTCGCCCGACCAACTGATGAGTTGGGTCGAACTCAATTGCACCGCTGTGGCCGAGCAATATGCGCAGTATTTGCAAGAGCGGCAGCAAGGCGGCGGCCGACGCTATTTCCAGAACAAAGCCCATGCCCTGTACTTCCTGCAGTGCGTGGCGCCGACTAAACAAGTCGATGGTGCCTGGCTCTACGGGGTACTCAGCCATTGGCAGGATTACCGCTATGACGGGCTTGTGACCACCTACCTGGAAGAACTCGGCGATGGGGAACTGGCACAAAACCATGTGTCGATTTACCAACGCCTGCTGGCCGAGCAAGACTGTGACGGCGATTTCGGCTGGCAGGATCAGCACTTTCACCAAGGCGCCATTCAGTTGGCCCTGGGGCAGAGCGCCGCATCGCACATGCCGGAGATCCTGGGCTACAACCTGGGTTACGAGCAGCTGCCGTTGCACCTGTTGATCTGCGCCTATGAACTCAAGGAACTGGGCATCGACCCCTATTATTTCAGCCTGCATGTCACCATCGACAACGCCAGCAGCGGTCATGCCCGACGCGCCGTGCAGGCGGTGCTGGGGTTGATGCCGAACGGCATGGATGCGACCGAATATTGGCAGCGGGTACGCCGTGGTTATCAGTTGAACGATCTGGGGCTGGGCACTACCGCGGTGATCCAGGCGTTCGACCTCGAACACGAGCTGGTGGCCATGCTTGAACGCAAGCGGCCGTTTGCCCAGCACATGCATTCGGACTACTGCCGCTTTGAAGGCAAGACCGTCAACCAATGGCTAGCCCAGCCCGGCCAAGTGCGCGGGTTCTTGCAGGCCCTTGAGAATAAGGGTTGGATCAAGCGAAACCAGTCCCCCGAAGACAGTCGTTTCTGGCAGTTGATCGAGGGCGCGGGCGCTGCGATGTTCGGCGTCTTCAGCGGCTATGAAAAACAACTGCTGCGCGACTGGATCGCCGGAGATTGGCGCGACGCCAGCGCGATTGCACGCCCACGCCCGGTGCGGCCGGTGTCGTCAGGCACCCACGAGCCTACGCCGGATGACCCTGAAACCTGCGCCTTGCGCCAGGCCCTGGCCCGGCATAACGGCGAGCGGCAGTTGGGCCTGTTGTTACCGTGGCTGGCGCCTCACCGCCATCATCGTCCCGCCGGTTTGTATGCGACCCGGCGCTTTATTGAATTGCGCGCGAGCCTGCGCTGATCGACAAGGAAGCCTGACCATGGTCGACTCGCTGTTGTGTTCAACACCCCCTGTGTCATCGGCTCAAGCACAGGCTGACCGGGCGCTGTTGCGCCTGGGCCGCCGTTTGCAGGCCGAGGACTATCACTTCATCACGCCCACGCCTCTGACTCACCAGCGCGTCATTGCCCGGTGGGACAATGCACCGGCCAGCGACCTGCGCGGGATTTTCGGTTGGTCGCGGCCCTTCGATACGCAGGTATTCGAGGCAGCCGAGCTGCAGGAGCTGCAACAGGCGAGAGTTATCGTCAAGGCGCACGGCCGTTGGCGCAGTACGGTGCGTTGGTCGAGCCTGGGGCCTTTGTTGCTGGCGCATTCGGCGTTTCCGACCGAGGAGGCCGATTCGGTATTTTTCGGCCCCGACACTTACCGTTTTGCCCGTGTGATTGACGCCTGCCTGCGCCAACGCTTCGCGCCGATTCGCCGGGCCGTGGACATCGGCTGCGGTTCAGGCGCCGCTGCCTTGATGGTGGCGCGTGCCCGTCCTGAGGCGGAAGTGTTCGCGGTGGACATCAACCCGAAGGCGCTGCGCCTGAGTGCGGTCAACGCCGAATTGGCCGAGGTGCCGAACGTCAGCGTGTACCACAGTGATGTGCTCGACAGCCTCGACGGCCGCTTTGATCTGATCCTCGCCAACCCACCCTATATGAAGGACAGCCAGCAGCGCGCCTATCGCCATGGCGGCGGTGAGCTGGGCGAGGCGTTGTCGCTGCGCATCCTGCGTGAAGCCTTGCCCCGCCTGGAGCGCGACGGCACCTTGCTGCTCTACACCGGCGTGGCAATGGTGGAGGGGCGTGATGTGTTTCTTGAAGCCGCTCGCGCCATGCTGACCGGCGATGAGTTTGGCTGGACCTACGAGGAGCTTGACCCCGATGTGTTCGGCGAAGAGCTGGAGCAGCCGGGCTATGAGCGCGTCGACCGCATCGCTGCGGTGGTGCTCACTGTGACTCGGCTGAGCTGAGTGCCCATGGATCGCGCACAGCGCTTCGGCATCGAAGAAGAATATTTCCTCACCGATTTGCACAGCCGGCGCATGCTCGCCGAACCGTCAGCCGAAGTGCTCGCGGTGTGCCGCGAGGCGATTGGCGAGGGCTTTTCCTATGAGATGTTCCAGGGCCAGGTCGAGGTCGCATCGCCGGTGTTTACCGACACCCCAGAGGCTGCGGCTTACCTTGGCCGGGTGCGCCGCGAGTTGAGTCAGGCACTGGCCGAGCATGGGCTGGGCTTCATATGCAGCGGCGCGCACCCGTTGGCCGATTGGCAGGCGCAACGCGCTACGCCCCAGGCGCATTTCCAACGCTTGTTCGAGGAGTTCCAGAGCGTCGCGCAGCGCAGCGTGCTCAGTGGGCTGCATGTCCATGCAGAGATCCCGGTGGGGGTGGATCGCATCGCCGTGTTGAACGAGGTGCTGCCTGGGTTGCCGATGTTGTTGGCCCTCAGCGTTTCCTCACCGTTGTGGCAGGGCCAGCCCAACGGCTATTGCAGTTATCGGCAGGTGGTCTGCGATGAATGGCCACGCATGGGCATTCCTGAATATCTGCCGGATGAGCCGAGCTTCGAGCGCTACCTGAATATGTTGAAGCGTAGCGGGGCGTTGGCCGCTGACGCGAATGTGTGGTGGGGTTGCCGACCCTCGTCGAGCTACCCGACGCTGGAGTTGCGCATGACCGATGCGTGCCCGCGCTTGAGCGATGCGCTGGCCTTGGCCGGGCTGTTCCGGGTGATGATCAAACACGCCTGCCAGCTACCGGCCCCCGGCAGCCAGTACAGCCTGGAGCGGCATTGGTTGCTCAAGGAAAACCGCATTCAAGCGCGACGCTGGGGCCGCCATGCGCGCTTTGTACTGGCGCCGGACACAGAGCCCGTATCGCTTGAACAATGGCTGGTGCTGGCGCAGCAAGAATGGGGCGATACCGCCCGTGCGGTGGGCGAGGAGGGCGTGTTCGAGCAGATACGGCAAATGCTGCGCGACGGCACCAGTGCCGAGCGTCAGCTACGTGCCTTCGATGCGCCGGGCGCGTCTGCCTTGCAACGCGGGCAAGCGGTGGTTGATCTGTTGTTGGAAGAAAGTTGCCAGCGCTTATAAGACGAAAATTGATCAGGTTACTTATCGGCACAAAGCACACGGAAATATGCAATAACCAGTCTTAGGTCGCGATATTTAAAGTTGAAACACAAGCGCGAGCACAGTCACTCAAGCGTGCTGCCCACCGAACTAAATGAATGCACTAAAACCAATTATAAAAACAAATCAGCATGTCGATCATTTAAATAGCAGTAAGGTGCCCAAGCCGCTTATGCCTTGCGCAATATAGCGTGAGGCCTCGGTGAAGACTATGCCAGACCGAAACCGAAGGGGCGGCAAAGCCGCCCCCATGCACGGTCACTCAAGAACCCGATTTACGGCCACCGCCGTGGCTCTGTTGGCCGCCCTTGCGCCCGGCTTCAGAGGCTTTTTCGCGATCATTGGCAAAATTGCCACCTGACGATTGGCCGCCTTTTTTCCCGGCTTCGGAAGCCTTTTCGCGGTCATTGGCAAAGTTACCCGAGTTTTTATTACCTGTAGTCATGATAATTCTCCAGTCACTAAGTTGGCGCTTCGTTAGTTGCCCGTTTCGCAACGGACATTTACTCCGATATCGGGCGATGGAAAAACGTTTTACAAATTTCGGGGTGTGGCGACGAACGGCGATTAATACTGAAAACTTATACAAAAATGATCTTCGCTTGCCGCTTCGTATAAGTTTTGCAGGGACGAAACAGAGGTGTTACCGGTAATGGCTACTTAATCATTGCAGCCTATCGATAACTTACGGCCGTTCGTCCTTCGCGTGGCACTTGAAACTTTCGCAAGATTCCAAATGAGTTCATACGCGCACACAGGAGACGCTTGCCATGAACCACGACTCATCCAATGGCCAAGACCAACCGTTTGAAGAATCGCCTGCACCGAATGAGGACGGTTGCGTCCTGGGAACGGCGGGGCGCAACGAAGATCCCAACGCCACGACTGACTGGGACCATCCCGACGACACCTGCGCTGAAGATGCCCAACTCCGGCAAGGCCCGCGAGGCCCGCGAGGCCGCGTTGCCGCCCAATGGCACGCCTGGGATCGACACCGTGCCTGCGCCGCAAAAGCACCGCGCCGATTGAACGCGAGCGCTCTAGAACGCCGCTTCGCTTGAAGCTCGGCGCTTGACCGCTGGTCGCAGCGCCGGGGTTTATTTTGAAATTATTCAACCGGCGGTTGCTTCACATGAAGGTAGGGCGAGTGTCCGCAACGGGCGCCGCCCCCTTCCTGAGCTGAGGAGATTTGTTCATGTTTCTACATAACAAGCGACTTCAATACACCGTACGCGTCGCCGAGCCCAACCCGGGCCTGGCGAACCTTTTACTCGAGCAGTTTGGCGGCGCCCAAGGCGAGTTGGCAGCGGCCTCCCGCTATTTCACCCAAGCCCTGTCGGAAGACGACCCAGGGCGTAAAGACTTGTTGATGGACATCGCCACTGAAGAACTCAGCCACCTGGAAATCGTCGGCTCGATCATCGTCATGCTCAACAAGGGGGCCAAAGGTCGCCTGGCGGAAGGCGTGGAGGAGGAGGGTGAGTTGTACCGCTCGCTGAACGGTGCCGGCAATGATTCCCACATCACCAGCCTCTTGTACGGTGCCGGTGCGCCGCTGATCAACAGCGCCGGGGTGCCATGGAGCGCCGCCTACGTTGACACCATCGGCGAGCCCACGGCCGACATGCGCTCCAATATCGCCGCGGAAGCCCGCGCCAAGATCGTCTACGAGCGATTGATGAACGTCACCGACGACCCAGGCGTCAAGGATGCGCTGGGCTTTTTGATGACGCGCGAAATCGCCCACCAGATTTCCTTTGAAAAGGCCTTGCATGCGATCCAGCCGAACTTTCCCCAAGGCAAGTTACCCGGCAAGCCTGAGTTCGCACAGGTCTATTACAACATGTCGCAAGGTGCGGAAAGTGTGCGCGGCCCATGGAACCAGGGCGACGATTGGGAATTCGTCGAGGCCCCTCAACCGGCGGTCGACGGTGGCGATGGAACGGCCAGTGTGCAGCTGGACGAGGCAGACGAAGCCGTGCTGGCTGCGATGAAAATCCGCACGGTGTCAGACCCCCTCAGCGACCCGATCACCGGCGCCGATCTGGGCATGGGGTTGCAGCCCAAGCCCGAGTTCTGACCCAGGCCCTGTGGCGAGGGAACCAGCCCCTCGCCACGGGTTGCTCTCGTGCGGCACGGTTATCCGATTAACCGCACATCCATCTGAACTTCCCCTCCCGACGCACCCTCGCAACATTAATCACGACTGGAGAAAACACGATGAATCACTATCCAACACCACCGTTCAAAACCCAGCAACAGCCGGTGCCCGGTGAACAGCGCAAGATGGACCCGATGCCCGATTGTGGTGAACAGACCTACAAAGGCTCAGGCCGGCTCGCCAACAAAATCGCCTTGGTCACGGGCGCCGACAGCGGCATCGGCCGTGCGGTGGCCATCGCGTTCGCCCGTGAAGGCGCGGATGTGGCGGTTTCTTACCTGGACGAGCATGAAGACGCCAAGGAGACCGCACGCTGGGTCGAGGCGGCGGGGCGGCAATGCCTGCTGTTGCCCGGCGACTTGGGCAACGCGCAGCAGTGCACGGCGATCGTCAACGATACCGTGGAGAAGTTCGGGCGTATCGATGTGCTGGTCAACAATGCAGCCTTCCAGATGACCTACCAATCGCTGGAAGACATTCCCGACGAGGACTGGCTGAAAACCTTCAACGTCAACGTCACCGCGATGTTCCGCATATGTAAGGCCGCGTTGCCGCACATGGCCGAAGGCAGCTCGATCATCAACACCAGCTCGGTCAATTCCGACATGCCCAACCCCACGTTGTTGCCGTATGCCGCGAGCAAAGGCGCGATCGCCAACTTCACCGCGGGCCTGGCGCAAATGCTCGGCGAGCGCGGTATTCGCGTTAACAGCGTGGCTCCCGGACCCATCTGGACGCCGTTGATCGTGTCGACCATGACTGAGGATCAGGTGAAAAACTTCGGCGGCAACACACCGCTGGGACGCCCCGGTCAACCGGTCGAAGTGGCGCCCATCTATGTACTGCTGGCATCGGACGAGGGCAGTTATATCTCCGGCGAACGCTACGGCGTGACGGGGGGCAAACCGATTCTCTGAATGAACACCGCCCTGGAGAGGCAAACCTCGACCAGGGCGGTGTTGTCTCAGGCAGACCTTTAAAAAACCGAATCAGGGGCCTTGAAATCGCTAGGGCTGACGGTTATTTGCGCCGCGCCCGGTGGATACGCATCCATTCTCGATAGGCCGCGGTCCGCTGCGCATCCGCGAGCCGCTTGGCTTCGGTGAAGCGCGCCCATGTCTGTGCATCACCGCTGTACGACTCAATGATTTTATAGGCTTGCGCATCCAGTCGATCGGCTTCGAAAAACATCTGGTTGTTGCGCTCGACCTCGTCCTCACGCTCTTGTGTGCTGGTGTAACCCAGTGTCTGGCTGATCATGTCAAGCCTCCGCCCATTGAATCTGCTGCGCAGTACTCCAGCGTACGTCGCTGATGCCGTATTTCTCCGCCATGGGTTTGGAGACTCGCTTGAGGGCTTGCCGACCAAATCTGGGGATGATAGCTACCCCTGCATCGCAACTGGCCCAATGCCAAGCCTCGGCATTGTTCATTTGCGCCGCCCGTACGATGAAAGACTTCGGTTCGCCGTGAAGCTGATAGTCAATGGTGAATAGATCGTTGTGTTTCATGAGGCCTCCCTATGCTCATGAAGTACAGATATTTGACGTCAAAAAAAATTCAAAAGAATTGTCCAACAATTCGATAGGTGACCCGATCACCTCACGATGCTCAGTCATCCACTGTGAAAGTTACCCAACCGCCTGCATCTGCGGGCCGCTCGATCTCGGCGATAACGCCGCTGACAGAGGTGCCGTCGGGCAGGTTGACGGTGACAAAGTTGGGGTGCCCCGGCCACTCCAATGGGCTATCGAAGTTCAACCGCGCAACGGTCGGCTTGCCACTGCTGGTCAGTTGGATCTCGACCGATTCATTCAGGCATTCATCCGAGGGTGTCCCCAGATGGCGCGAGGCAGTTATCACGCTGGCAGTACCTTGGAAGTCGTAAGACATGCTGGGTTACCTCGTAAAAGGGGGGGGCCGCTGCCCCCGAGTTGGGGTGTTGCGGTAGAGAAGGGGGCGGCGATGATCGTTCCATCCAAATGCACGAGTGGTGCTATCAGTGTTGATGGGCCTTCAACGTCGGGTCGGTGATCTGGATAACATCGCCCTGACGCCATGCGTCCGCACCGGGGGCGATGGGAGGCGCAGTAATGTCGGCGCGAGCGCGCTTCTTTTCGGCGCTGTCGATACGCATACGCTGATCGCGTTCGGCAACCATGCGCGGGTCGGCCTGGCCTTCGGCGGTAAACCCCATCATCAACTGAGGCACGCCCAGTGGCAGGCGTTTATCGAGATCGGTATGCCAGGTGTGCCAAGTCTTGCCGTAGGTGTGCACCAGTTTTTCCATCAGGGCGTGCTCGGCCTCAAAACGCTACCGAGGTTGCGGCTCGATATCCAACAGCAGATCGCCGCTGGGCAGTGGCTCGGCGTGCTGTACCACGCCACGGCAGGCGCTGCCGTGCCATTCAAAGGCAATGCTATGGGCGTGTTTCAGCTGCGACGGCCATGGCGGGGCGAGCCGTAGCTGGAAGCCGGGCGCCTTGTCGATCTTCTGCGCCAGGCACTCGGTAGTGAGTGTGTTGACCCCGAACAGCGTGTCTAGCAGGTATTCAATTGTGATCGGCTGCTGCGTCGTGTCCATAGCGTTCGACATAGGAGTTCCTCGTTTTATCAGCTCCAGAGGTGAAAGCAGGGAAGGCCGCCCAAACAGGAACAGAGAGACTCGATGAGGAATAATTCAGATTTTTTGAGCGTTCATCCAAAGCACCGCTCGTCAGACTTGATGCGATTTTCTTGAACATACGAATTGCTCTCTCGGACAGATTAAACATGTGCTGACGAAAACTCTTTTCGTCTTGCCCCTGGGAGAACGCAATGAAAGCCATCGTTTATAACGGCCCTCGTGACGTCAGCGTGCAAAATGTTCCGGATGCCAAAATCGAGAAACCCACCGATATTCTGGTGCGAGTCACCACCACCAATATCTGCGGATCTGATCTTCACATGTATGAAGGCCGGACTTCCTTTGAGACGGGAAGGGTGTTTGGCCACGAGAACCTGGGGGAGGTCATTGAAATTGGCTCCGGTGTAGATCGGGTCAAGGTCGGTGACCGGGTGTGCTTGCCTTTCAATATTGGCTGCGGGTTCTGTGAAAACTGTGAAAAAGGCCTGACCGGGTTCTGCCTGACGGCTAATCCGGGCACTGCGGGCGCTGCCTATGGGTTCGCCGACATGGGGCCTTATCAGGGCGGCCAGGCAGAATTGCTGCGGGTGCCGTATGGTGATTTCAACTGCCTGGTGTTACCCGAAGATGCGCAAGAGCGCGAAGAAGATTACGTCATGCTCTCCGATATCTTCCCGACAGGCTGGCACGCCACTGAATTAGCCGGCCTGTTGCCGGGCGAAAGCATTGCCATCTACGGCGCCGGCCCGGTGGGCTTGATGGCCGCGCACTCAGCCATGATCAAGGGCGCGTCCCAGGTGTTCGTGGTCGACAATCACCCTGATCGCTTGAAGCTGGCGGCCCAGATGGGCGCAACGCCGATCAACGCGCTGGAAAAAGAAGCCGTGGATCAGATATTGAACCTGACCCAGGGCAAAGGTACCGATCGTGGTTGTGAGTGCGTCGGTTATCAATGCTGCGACCGCCACGGTCATGAAGCCAATCACCTGACCATGAATAATCTTGTGGCCTCGACCAAGGCGACTGGCGGAATCGGCGTCGTCGGCGTATTCGTACCGCAAGACCCAGGGGCAAAAAATGAGCTGGCGAAGGAGGGCAAGATGGCCTTCGATTTCGGTGCATTCTGGTTCAAGGGCCAGCAGATCCGGACCGGGCAGGCCAACGTCAAAGCCTACAATCGTCGTTTGGCCGAGCTTATCCATCACGGACGTGCAAAGCCGTCGCAGATCATCTCTCATCGCCTCACACTTGCTGAAGGGCCAGAGGCCTACCAGCATTTCGACGCGCGTGACGATGGCTGGACGAAAGTTGTGCTCAAACCCGCAGCTTAAGCAGGGGGCAGGGCACACTGATTACGGGAGAACGATCATGAAAAAGCTCCATCTGTGTTTGGGCTTGTGCAGCGTATTCATGCTTCATGGGTGTTTTGACAATGCCGATAATGCGACGAAGAAAAACACCAGTGGAACCAAGTCTTCTGTGCAGATGCAGGAGGGCAAGGCAGACGAGAGCAAACAATAGCTGGGAGGCTTCGGGCAATTCGATAACTCGACTAAATAGTCATTTAGCATAGTTATATTATTTAGCTATTAGAGTGGAGTAGGGCAGACCTAAACTTTAAGAGGATTTTCCGGCCCTTAAGAGAGCCTGGAAAGCTTCTGCAGTGGCTTGTTCCGCCTCTTTGATTTGGTTGAGAACCGCCATAAGGTGCTGGGAAATTTCTTCTTCTAACGCCGAGGCTGGTAGATCAGCTAGGAGGCTCGACATCTTTTTTAGACGGTTCACTTGTGAGAATGCATTCGCAAGCCTGTTGTTGACTGTCTCGCTGAAGATGTCAGCTTTATCTAAGAATTGAGATGGTAGATCGATGGTGATTTTCGACGCTTGAGTAGCCAAATCTTTTCGGGCGTGTTCATCATTTAGCACGTCCAGTAAGTATGTTTGGTCGCTATCAGAAGGCACCACATAGCATCTGAATTTTGCGATTTCTATCTGGGTAGCTCCAACCGGTGTTGTCATGATCTGAGCTAGGAGCTTCGCGCTTGCGGCCCGTTCACGTTTTCTTTGAGCCTTGTCAAAGCTCCAGATAATAAGTGCGATGATTGCAGCAGCAGCCGTTGCGACAGCAGCTACAGCGTCCCAGTCGATTTTCCATTCTGTGCAAAGCCACATGCAATTTCTCCGTCAATAGGTGAGGCAACTTTTGTCGGGCGGCATTCAAGCACGCAGTGATCAGCATCGCCAAGCTGAAAGCAGGAGGCGCCGTCAGGCTTCAAATCTGACCACCAGAGCCCTCCAGATCGGTATATGCAGGTTCGCATAATGTATATTATGTTAAATCATGTATCTGGATATCCAATGCCACTAACCCTAGGTCACGTTTGCACAGACCCCGTATCCCGAAACCAGTAATTTGAAATCTCATCCTCATCTATGAGATGGCCGGGCTTCCATCGTCCAAAAGCGATGTTTGCGATTCGTTTATCGCACGATATGTTCCTCCCCTCCCCCTGGAGCTTAAACAGATACATCTCTGCACTCGCGACAATCGGCTCGACACAGGCCGATGGCAATACGGATGCGCGGGGACATAGGAGCAGAGGCACTGCACCTCCATCGACTATTAGTCAGGATCTTTGCTGAAAAAACCCGTTGTTTGAGCAAACTCAATGAATCGCTTGTTTGCGACAGACAAGTATTCGTTAGCTCGCCAACACAGGCTGAAACTCATGGTCTGTGCCGGTTTGAATGGAATACCCACCATGCCGGGTACGCTCTGTTGAATGGAGCGCAGCAGCGTAGAGGCCCCGATGCCGTCCAGTGTGGCCTTGATGACCAGTGATACGAAATTGCTTTGCAAGGCTATTCGATAGTCGACTCCTGCAGCGTCGCAGAAGCTGTCGAACAGGTGGCGTTGCAGGAAGGTCTGGTCAAACAGCACCATTTTCTGATCTTGCAGATGCCAGGCCTCGATAAACGCCTCGCCCGAAAGTAGGTGGCTATCGCTCATGCACAACACCATCTCGTCGGTGCCTAGCAGAACCGAGTCCCATCCGCTCTTGACTCGACGAGACTCCAATAGGGCCACATCGATATCACGGTTTTCCAGGCGCTGGCTGATGTCATCCGCACTGCCTTCAACCACCGTCATCACGATGCCTGGATAGCGCGTGCCAAAAGCGTTCAGCACTTGCGGAATGTAGTGGATTCCAAACATCGGAGGCACGCCGAGACGAATCTCACCACTGTGTAAATGCGCCATATCCCGCAACTCCTGGCGGGCCATGTCTAACTCGAGCAAAGCGACTTCGACATGTGCAAGAAAGCTTTTTCCTTCAGCCGTCACGGTTACTTGTCGTGCCGCACGGTTGAAAAGCGTCACGCCCAGCTCCTCCTCCAAGCGCGTGATAGCCATGCTCAACGCGGGTTGGGCGATGTGCAAGCTCTGGGCGGCTTTGGTGAAGCTACCTTGCCGCGCAACTTCTACGCAGCCCATCAAGGCTTTGAGGTTCATGACAGTCATACTCGGCTCGAAACCCCAAGCATAACAATTAGTGATCATACAAATCACAACATAGTATTTTTCGTGATGAAGGCATCTCGTTAATATGCCTGCGATGACTTCGTTGTCGAATTCTTGAGGTCAGCGTCCACGTCGATGACTGCCTCTTTCAAAAATGGATTTTTTACCGAATGCTCAAGTTCAATGCTCATCTCGGCTTTCAATTTAACGATTTGCCTTTTCTCCAGCGTATAGAAGCGGCTGCCGCTGCTGGATTCAAGGCGGTGGAGTTTCCGTCTCCTTATGAATTTGAAGCCAGTCACTTAGCCGCACATCTGACTCAATACTCTCTGCCTCTCATCCAATTTGCCGCACCGGCCGGCGTTACCAAGGGCATTGCGGCGCTGCAAGGCAAGGAAGAAGAGTTTCGTGCAGGTTTAGCCCTGGCCGCCAGGTATGCGAAGGTGTTGCGTTGCTCAAACGTGCACATCATGTCTGGGATTACGACGCAAGTCTCGGCTGCGTCCAGCTTCATGAGCAACCTGGAATATGCAGTCAAGTATTTTGAAGATCAGGGGATACGGACCCTGATTGAAGTGATAAGCCCAAAAGAAATCCCGGGGTACTACCTGTCGGATTTCAGCCAGGCGCAACGGGTGCTGGAGACCTTCCCGAGTATTGGACTGATCCTTGATCTTTACCATGCACAGTTATTGACCGGCGACGCGGCAACTATTCTGGATCAGTTTTATGAGCGTACCGTCCACGTGCAGATTGCAGACTGCCCAGGTCGCCACGAGCCGGGGACAGGCCTGATAAATTTTGCTGAATTGTTTGCGACTCTGGAGCAGCGTGGGTACGCCGGATGGATCGGATGTGAATACCGTCCCTCCAGCACTACAGCTGCAAGCCTGGACTGGCTCAAGTTGCAAAATACGATGTAATCGAATGCAGTACCCAACCATCAAACCAGAAATGATATCCCCGCCAAAAACAGGCCAAGGATCAATAATGCGGTGGTCAAGCGCGCACTCACCCTGAGAGCGGGCTGATGTTCAATGCTCTGGTTGATAGCAAAATACAACTTATTCAGAATCTGTTGTTCATCGAGATCATTTGACTGAAAAATCGAATCAATTACAGTTCCAGCATTTGGGAATGGATTATGCAAAAAGGGTGCAGCATCCACGGCACTTTGCTGTAAGGCTCTCGCAGACAGGAACGCAGATGAAACCAGCACTCCCAACGTCAGCACTGCACAAATTGCCTCTAACAGCGTGATTGCTTCAAGACTACTGACAGCGCTGAAGCGAAGCATGGCGGCATATAGGGTCACCGCGCCTGCGAGCGCACCCAAGGATAGAGTGAACATCAAGCGAAGGTATATAGTTACCAGGTTCCGTGACGCATCGACTTGTTCCAGATATATTTTGACCAGCGTTTCTATCGCCAGACGGCGGGCCTCAAATGCCAGTCGCCGCGAATCGGGAGTCACTGATGGCAACATTTAACCTCCTATATTTATTGTTAAATACCAGTACCAAAAAACTGCAGAAAAAAATACTCCTCCCCATAAAAACAATTTAACCATTAGAAAGCCTTAGTTCTAAGGATGTTTGTATGAGATACATTGCCGGCCCAAGGAGCGCAGCGATTTCCACAGCCAAGAACGTCGGCTCCATATACCGGCAACGCTGAACGAACAGCTGATCCTCAAACCTGTTGCGCAACTCACGGAGTACATTACTGACTGCCGGTTGAGTAACACCTAACAGGCAGGCTGCACGTGACACACTTTTCTCTTGATACACCATCATAAAAGTCAGCAACGAATTCAAGTCGATCTTTCGCAGAATCTGCTCATCAAATCTCATTGGTGCTCTCCTTGTCACAAAAATGAGTGTTGAAGCGCATTTCTCTGCACCGACCGGCGAAAATTTGAATCAACCTGGAAAGATCATCTTCAAAAAAATAACTCCTCATGAAATCGTCATTGACCCAATGACTATTCAACACCCATGGCTCGTCATTACGTTTACTTTGAAGAAGACCAAAGGAAAGACATCCAGGTAACTCTCTAAGCCGAGCGACTAGACTGGTCAGCTCTCTTTTTTTCGCATCATCTAAAGAAGAGGACATCAAGATTTTCACGGTACTTACAGCCTTACTCGAAGACATACGTTTCCCCTCATAATGTTTGGCGCAGGAAGGCATGAGGTGTTTCGAAAACCTCCCTTCATCAGGCCAGCCAAGCAATCTGGTTACGGCTCTGCTCGCAGACATTCAGTTACCGAACACCGTCTCTCCGTCGCCGATGAGCGCATGAAGCCACAAAGGCTCTCATGAGTCAACAATGACTCATAAGATTCACGTGCGCTCCTATCACAGCCTCCATGCAGTGCTGCTCAAAATTAACATAACGATCGTTGTCTTTAATCTGTGCGACTGCTAGGATCCTGATTGCCAAGTGGCATTTCCGAGGAGAAAGTTCTTATGCAACCCTCTGTGCGAAAGGCGTTCCTGGAAGACGGGGCCGTCCTGATCAAAGGTTTTCTCAACAAGGACCAGTTGGCCGAATGTCGGGCAGCTTATGACTGGGCTGTCGAGAATCATGGCCCTCACGCGACGCGAATGTTCGACGGAACTGAGCAACAGTCACACGTCGACAATGCCAATCCTGTCGCCAAGGCCCGCCTCGAAGAGCTGGTGACCACCCTGCCCTTTGGCGAGCTGTTTGCGCAGCTCTGGAACTCGGAGAATGTGTGGTACTTCGCCGAAGAAGTGTTTCTCAAAGCAGGTGGGCGCGGATCCCGCACGCTTTGGCATCAGGACACGTCGTATCTGCCTTGGGCCGGAAACCACTGGGCGAATGCCTGGATCAGCTTTGAATCAGTCCCTAAGAAAAACGCTTTGGAGATCATTCGAGGTTCACACAAAGGGCCGCGCTACGACGGCACCACGTTTCGCGATCCAAATGATCCGACTCAACCTTTGCACGGTGGCGATGCATTACCGCGTCTACCTGACATTGAGGCTCTGCGCCAAAACGACCCCAAGGCATTCGACATCATTTCGTGGGCCACCGAGCCTGGCGATATCGTCCTGCTGCATCCTGGTTCACTCCATGGCGGCGCGCCGGTGGATGAAGCCTTCCCGAATCGTCACACCTTCGTCTTCCGTTTTTTTGGCGACGACGCCAGTTTTCATCCACTTCCAGAGCAAAGCGTCTCCGGATATCCGCCGCAGGGCGTGCTGTTCCATGAGGAATTGTCGACTCTGAAAGCCGGCGACGCTTTCCGCCACCCCACGTTCCGCCAATTACTATAAGAGGAGCAATGAAATGAGCACTCAAGACCTGCAACGTCAATCCATCAACCCTGGTCACACCCAGGCGATCTACGACAACTTCCACTTTTCCCAGGCAACACGTGTGGGGAACATGATCTGGGTGTCCGGCCAGGTTGGTATCGACGCCGCCATGGTTCCAGCCGAAGGTATCCAGGCACAATCCCATCTGGCGTTTCAGTCGTTGAGGACTATCCTCGAGGCTGCGGGCGCAAGCCTGGCCGATGTGGTCGAGTTAATGACTTTTCATACGGATCTCCAGGCTGAAGTGCATGCCTTTGGACAGGTAAAGGACGAGTACTTCCGTGAGCGTTATCCAGCCTGGACCGCTGTCGGCATTTCACAGCTGGCAATTCCCGGCTTGCGAGTGGAGGTCCGAGCCGTCGCGGTGATTGGCAGCGGCCGAATCTGAACGATTGCATGAGCTCGATGTGCCAGGCCAAAATGGCGTTCGCAGCCGCTGCCGGCTCAACGCCTTCAATCAACGGAACTCTCTTTTCTCATGCATGATGCCCAAGCGCCCTCCACGGATAGTCAGCATTCCACTGAACGTGATTCCACGCACGCTCCACGTCGGGGGCGCCCGGTAGGTAATCGTCTGGAAAAACGCGGTGAACTGTTGACCGCCGCCATCGAAGTCATCGCCCAGGAGGGCTATGCCGGGACTTCTTTGCGCAAAGTCGCCAGCCATGCTGGCTGTACCACTGGCGCCGTGACCTATTACTTTGCCAATAAGGAAGAAATGATCACGGCTGCTGCACAGAGTCTGTTCGACGAGTTCGACCATTTGCTCGATTCCGATCAGGAGAAAGTCGATGTCAGGGCAATGATCGAGCAATGGTTGAACCTGACCCAAGCCAACGACTCAGCCCGCTGGCTTGCCTTGTTTCAGATGCTCGCCCACGCACGGCATGAGCCGGTATTTGCCGACGTTATCCAGAAACGTTACTCGCGATTCCGAGAGAATCTCGCGGCCATTCTGGCCAAGGGGCAAACCCAAGGCATCATCCGCAAGGACCTTCCCGCCGATTTACTCGCGGATCAGCTCAGCGCACTGAGTGATGGCTGGATGATGATGCTACCCATCGAACCGGAACGTTTTGAACCCAACCGCAGCAAAGCGTTGATGGATGCCGTCATCACGCTGATCAGCCCTGCTCGGTAACCCCCTACCCGTCTTCAAACATCAACAAGGTTCGCTTCATTTGTGGAGCGGACGCTGCGTAACTGCGCCTTTCATCGCTCGAATCCACTGTTTATCGCCACCTTTTCGATTTCACTTTGCTGAAGTCCTCTTCCGTCATATATTCACATAACATCTGTGATTATAAATAAAAGACGGAGGTGAAGATGGATTCGGATCTCGATGAGCTGTCGCGGCAATCACGACAGCGGCGATTGTTGCTGCAAGCGATTGCAGGTGCCGCACTCACCGCAGGCCTCGGCGCCAGTGGGCGCACGATGGCTCAAACGGCACCCGCGGCCTCATCCTCGATACTGGATGTTGTGATCATTGGGGCGGGATTGTCCGGGCTTACATCCGCCAGGGATCTTCAGGCCGCCGGCTGCGAATCGTTTGTTGTCCTTGAGGCCCGTGATCGTGTCGGTGGCCGCACGTTTAACCATGATCTGGGCAATGGCGTGATCTCGGAGGCTGGGGGCCAATGGATCGGCCCCGGTCAGACGTCGATTGCGGACCTGGCCAGACAGCTCGATGTCGCAACCTTCCCCACGTATTACAAGGGCAAGGCGGTTTATCTGATGGACACCGTAAAAGTCCAGGAAGATGTCAGCGATGGTCCGAACTCCAATACTGAAATCGTCGGAAAACTCAACAAACTCGCTGAAGGCGTCCCCGCCAAAGCGCCCTGGAAAGCCAAGGATGCGGCTGCGCTCGACAAACTCTCGATTGGCCAATGGCTGGCCGGGCAAGGCATCAGCAACATAGACAAGATCGGCTTCAATATGTCCGTGAGTCTCACCTTCGGCACCACGCCGGCGGGTATGGGCCTTCTGCATTACCTGGCGATGATCAACTCCTCGGACTGCCGCCTCGAAAAGCTCGAAGGTATCAAAGGTGGCGCACAGGAATCACGCCTGGCGGGCGGCTCTCAAACCCTTAGTTTGAAGATGGCTCAGGCTCTGGGAGACAAAGTCCGGCTAGCGTGCCCGGTGCGCAAGATTGTCGGTTGGGATCGTGATGTCGTCGAATTGCATACCGATCAGGGGGTCATCCTTACTCGACAGGTGATCGCCGCCTTGAGCCCGGCGTTGTGCAATCAGATCATCTTCGATCCCCCTCTCCCCTCCGGGCGTGCCGCGCTGCAGCGCAATTGGCCGGCCCACTCGCCAATGCGCAAGACGGTGCACGTCTATGAGCGACCGTTCTGGCGCGACCAAGGCCTCAACGGGCAGATTGTGCAAGTGGAAGGCCCCCTGATCTGGGCCTTTGATAACTCCCCTGCGGACGGCAGCCTGGGTGTGCTCAGCGGCTTCATCAGGACCGGGCAACTCCCCCATGACCCCAGGGCGGCGCAGGACATCTTGTCGGCGATCTACGCCAAAGCCATGGGAGAACAAGCCCTGAATCCGATCCAGTTCCATGATATGGACTGGGGCAAGATCGATCCCTGGACCTTGAGTTGCATTTCCCCCATGCCCCCCGGTTTCTGGACTCAATGGGGCGAATACCTGACGCCCGCTGTTGGCCGCCTGATCTGGTCTGGTACCGAGACCGCGGAAATCTGGGCCGGGGCAATGGACGGCGCGATCCGCGCCGGACATCGGGCAGCGATGGAAGCGTTGCAGGCGTTGCTGCAACCAGGGAGTAACGCATGATGAAGCGGACAATAACGATTGGCGCCATCGTCGTGACCACGGCCTTGGCAGCATCAATAGCGATCTACGGACCAGAACTGTGGGCAGGCTATCGTTTCATGAATGCCGTCGACCAGCATGACATTGAATACCAGGCCAATGGCGGTGCCTGGCCACAGTTGCAGGACACCTGCGCACTGTGCCATGGCGCTAACGGCCAGCCCAGGGATGCCCAGTATGCAGCGCTTGCGGGGCAGCCCGCGACATACATCGAAAACCAGTTACACGCGTTCGCCGAGGGACGCCGCCACAGTGCACAGATGGAGCCGCTGGCGGCAAATCTGACGAACGAGCAGATCAAACGACTGGCCAGCTATTTCGCCGAACAGAAACCAGGCGTAACTGAAGGCTCGGGGAAGGATGATGCGCTTGACCAGCAAGGCCAGCGAGTGGTCGTCGCCAATGGATGTGCCGCCTGTCATGGCGAAAGACTGTCCGGCGGCCCGCTGGCTCCGCGTATCGCGGGGCAAGGGCAGCTTTATCTGACCGATCAACTGAACGCGTTCAAACGTGGCCATCGTACCGATCCGACGCAAGCCATGAATGCCATGGCGGCCGCCTTGTCCGACGAGGACATCAAGGCCGTGGCGCATTATCTGGCCAACGTCGCCCCCTGATGCTGCTCGGGCAAGGATGCCCCCGCCCTGCCCAGTATTATGCAAAAAGCCGCCAGAACGGCGGCTTCAGGTACCTCAAAAAAGACTTCTCAGCGAGCCTGCCAAAGCGCCGTTGTTTCCTTCGAGCGCTCCAGCGCGCAATACGCGTAATACAAATGCACCAGCAAATAAGCCCAGGTCGTCAGCGCAAGCACATAAAAGTTCAGCAGCACATTGGTGGCATCTCCGGGGATCTTGTAGAAGTCGTAGATGCACGCAATGGTCAATGAGGCGAGCATGCCAAGCATCACTCCGATCGCGTGCAGCGACTCCCCAACGGTTACCAGCCGTACCGCGAAATACACCAGGTAGACCGAAAACCCCAGCCACATCAGTATGTAGAAATACGCCAGGAGCGTGACCAGAACATTGGCGGAAATCAAAGCGAATGTGCCCACCAGGGCGGCAGTAAACATCATGAGCTCCTTGCGCACAGAGGGCTTGTAGCCATGCGTCACCGCCATCAGCCCGAGAACCGTGATGATCGGTATCCCGAAGGCTCTGGAGAACGCGTCGCAAAAGTATGAAATGAGGTACGAATGCTCTGATCCCGTTAGATAAAAGATCAGGAAGTTTGTCGCGGAAAAGGCAACCACAAACCACTCGAGAGCCAGCAACAGGTTTCTTCTTTTCAGAAACTTGATGCCGAAGGTCAACCCAGTTGCGAGCAACAAGAAACAAGCAAGGCACAGCACAACAGTTCTCGGTTCCATGACGATAGCCTCGGTACAGCTGATAGGAAATTTGATGCATTAATGGGCTTGAGGAGCCAGTGCAGCGAGGTAAGCCGCTATCGCTTTGCGCTCATCCGCTGACAGCGCCGCCGTCATGGCTTTCATTGCGCCACTGGGCTCGTTGCGCTCGCCGGCGGCAAAAGCGTTGAGCTGGGCCAAAAGGTAACCGTGGCCTTGCGCAGCCAGCCGCGGGAACGCAGCCTGGCCCATCAGTTGGGCGCCATGGCAGGCTGTGCAGCCTCTGGTTTGCACCAGTTGTTTGCCCTTTTCCTTCAGGCCTTCGTCAGGGCTGAAAGCTGCATTGGCATCGACGGATTGCCGGGCGTAGAAATTCGCCAGCAGATCAATTTCCTCGTGGCTGAGGGTCATCGCCAACGGCTCCATGTTGGGTGCAAGCCGTTGGCCACTGGCAAAGTTGCGCAACTGCGCAGACAGGTACGCGGCCGGTTGACCCGCCAGGCTCGGATACGTCGGGTTCAGTGAGTTACCGTGGCTGCCATGGCAACCTGTGCAGGCATCGGTCAGATGCGGCCAATGCCCGCGTTCGACCTGGTAGGCCTCGGTGGACGTGGTGATGTAACTCTGCAGACGATAGAGATCGAGCAGGTCACGCCCGAAAACCGCCAGCAGTACGGCAATGACCGCGATAACGCCAAGCGCTATGATTTTTTTCATTGTCGCCTCCTATGCCCGACGCAACGCGTTGAGCACCTGTAGAGCGCTGTGGTGTCCGGCGCGTACGGCACCGTCCATGTAGCCTGCCCAGATGTCCGCCGTTTCGGTGCCCGACCAGAACAGATTGCCGCAGGGTGGGCGCAGTGCCTCGCCGTGTGTCGACCAGAACCCCGGGGGAATCGGCGACACGCAAGTGATCGTCCAGGGGTCGAAATGCGCCCAGTCGTGATCGTGGTAAGAGACGGGTTCAAGCGCTTCGTCCCCCAGCGCTCGCGCATAGATTTCGGTCTGCACGCGCTTCGCTGCTTCGGGGTCGGCGGGTGCTGCTGCATTCAAGATGAATGCATTGATGACTCCGATTTCACCGTCAGGCGGCGAGTTGTCGTAAGCCCAGATGACCGGTCCGCCAACCTGGATGATATGGCCATTCAAGCCTTTATCCCGCCAGAAAGGCCGCGGGTAGACCATCGCCGTCTTGCGTGCCGGCGAGTGCGCCGGCCAGGCGCGTTGCAGGGCGGCGCGGGCTTCGGGCAGGGGTGGATCGAACTGCAAGCGTTGGCACAACGCGGGATGAATCGCCATGATCACCCGTCGGGCACGTATCTCGCCCTGATCCGTTTGCAGCCTGACGATGTCGCGGTTCCAGTCATCAATTCTGCGCACCGGACAGGACAAGCGAACCTTGTCTCCCAACAACTGCGCCATCTTGCTGCTGAGAACCTGCGAGCCACCGACGATACGTGTGCCCTGCGCGCTGTCCTTGATTGAGTCAAGCCGCATGTATTCGCAACCGGCCGAGTTGATCATCGACAGAAAATGCAGAAAGCCCATCTTTGCCGGCGTGACACCGCAGGTCAGAAGAAAGCTGGCATTCCACCCTGCCCGGTCCTCAGGCTTGATATTTTGGCGAGCCAGCCAGTCTCCTGCCGAGAGTTTGTCCAGTTCGGCAACCCTCGGGGATTTCCATGGCGCGCCACATGGCACGTCCCGCGAAAGCTCACTGAGTTTTGCCGACACGCCTTCATCGGTGCCGAACGTGCCTTTCAAATCAACGGCAACACGTCCGTCACCGCCGAGAATGACGGTTTCCCCGTCATAGAAACTGGGAAAGGTACTGACCTCAAGCTCTCGGGCGAGATCCGCTACGGCTGTTTGTCCCGGACCGATCCACTGCCCGCCGGCTTCAGAGATATGGCCCGACCCCAGATCGTGATTGAGAGTGCGGCCACCTACACGATCGCGTGCTTCAAGCACCAGCAGAGACTCACAACCCGCCAGGTGCAGATCGCGGGCGGCGGTCAGACCGGCGATGCCGGCACCGATGACCACCACGTCGACCACATCCTCCGTGTTGCCTTTGACCAGCGCATCGGCCGCACCGGCCAGGCCGATATTCAAACCCATCGTCCCCACCGCTGCGGTGGCACCGGCCAGTTTGAGTAATTGTCTTCGCTTTAAGTCCGCAGGGGCGTCAGTACTCATATTCGATGCCTCACATAACGTTATTGTTGGATTGAACGCTCTTGGCAGAGCGTCGGTGCGGCAGTAAAAAGCGGTGGCAAACAAGCAAATATCTCTTTTGTCTTCCTGCAGGCGAATGCCTGCCGGGCCAATGACTTCAAGGCCAGTGCCACCGCTGAAATCAGCGTGTTCTGTCGTCCTGTACGCTTGGTTCTATGCGCCCTCGACCGCTAGTGATGCGGGTGCGCGACTTTGCGATTGGTGTATTCGTCCAGGATATGTGCGCCCCCCAGCGCCACATTCACGGCGCACCACTGCAGCGGTTCGGGCAATGTTTTCGGGGTTTTGTGACGCAAAGCGGCGAGCAGCGGATGCTCGATACCGCCGATTCTTTCCGCCAGCAGATGTCCGATAAGCGACTGCGACGCGACGCCGTGCCCGGAGCAACCTGCGGTGTAAAGGATGTTGTGGTGAGTTCCGGTTTCACCCACCACCGGCAACGCGTCGTAAGCCATGCTGACATAGCCACTCCAGCACGCTTGAATACCGATACCGCGTAACGTCGGAAAACGTACTCCAAGTGTATTTTCCAACGCTCGGTAGGTGACCTCATCGGGAAGGTTCGGCGTTTTCGATCCGTAGGCATAACCGAGCCGTTTGGTGGTCAGCAACAACGTATTGCGCGCCGTCAGGCGATGGCTTTCCATCACCAGATGTGGCGTGGTCAACCCTTCCCGCCCTGCCCAGCCCAACGATGCCAACTGCTGCGAGGACAACGGCTCGGATTCGATCGCCGACACCCGAAATGGAACGACCTTATCGCGCAGAAGCCCCAGTTGCGGCGTGTAGGCATTGGTGGCAAGCACCAATATCGGCGCAGTCGCTCGGCCGAGTGGTGTTTGACAGGTGATCGTCGGCCCGTCGGAATACGACACCAACCGGGTATTTTCATACAACCGCACCCCCGCCTGGAGTGCCGCCCGCCGCAGCCCCATCACGTATTTGCCGGGGTCCAGCGTACCGCCGTGACGTTGCAGGCAGCCAAACAGAAAGGCCGGTGGAATGCCCCGGGCACGCATTTGCGCCTGATCCAGAAACTCGGTTTGAGAGCCCAGCTCGTGCCCCACTGCCATGCTTTTGCGCAGTTTTTTCTCCTGCGACGGATGGATGCCCGCCCTGATGATGCCAGAGGCGTTGTAATCGCAGTCGATACCCAGCTCGCGCAAGCGGCCTTCGACGTAGCCGACAGCTTCGTCATAGAACCTGACGATGTTTTTCGCTTTTTCATGACCGACACGCTTCAAGAACAACTCGAACTCAATGCCGATGCTCCCACCCAGGTAACCGGCATTACGACCACTGGCGCCGAAACCGGCGAAGGACTGCTCCAGGACGATGACTTTCGCCCCCAGTGCCGTAAGCTCCAATGCGGTGGACAGGCCGGCAAACCCGGCACCGATCACAATGACATCCGCGCTGACATCGCCTTCAAGCTCGGGTTGCAGGTCAGCCGGACTCTCGACCCAACCACCCAGCCGACGGAAACGGTCGCCGGTAGAGTGGCTTTCCAGCTCTTGCGTTTGATAGGTCATGGACATGTGATGCGCTCCTATCGACTCAGGATGTGAATAGCGACGGCAGCTTCCTCGACACCTTGAAGACCGCCGCCGTTTTCCTGGATGGCGTGCCGCGCACCGGGGACCTGGCGTGCGCCGGCTTCCCCGCGCAACTGCGCGGTCAACTCGTACAACTGACCGATCCCCGTAGCCCCCAGCGGGTGACCTTTGGATTCCAGCCCCCCAGAGGTATTGATTGGCAGGCGGCCACCCAGGGTGAAATCGCCGCGTTCGGCACACAGCCCACCCTCCCCCAGTGGTGCGAGCCCGAGGTTTTCCGCCTGGATGATCTCCCCCATTGCCGAGGCGTCGTGTACTTCGGCCACATGCATGTCTTGCGGGCCGAGGCCGGCGATCTCGTAGGCCTCAAGCGCCGCCAGCCGGCTGACGTGCTTGTGCGGCTCGTCCAGCCCCCGCAGAGTGAAACTGCGGATCACGCTGGCGGCAATCCGCACACAACGTTTCGGATCGGCACCCATGCGTTTGAGTCCCGCCTCGGTACAGAGAATCGCGGCGGCCGCGCCGTCGGATAACGGCGCGCACATCGGCAACGTGATCGGATAAGTGATCGGCGGCGCCGCCAGAACTTCTTCGATGGTGTAGGTCTTGCGAAATTGCGAATACGGGTTGTGCACCGAGTGTTGATGGTTCTTGGCGCATACCGCCGCAATCTGGCGCTGAGTGGTGCCATAGGTCTTCATGTGCCAGCGACACATGGCGGCATAGATAGCCATGAACTTGCTGTATGGACGATCAGACTCCGAGCCAGGCGGTACAACGATGCCCTCGCCCATTTTCACCAGCGTCGCGTAGTTTTCCTCGGCGGTGGAAACATCCCAGCCCGTTTCGAACAAGGCCAATGCCCGCAACTTGTCAGGCACGTTCATTTTCTCGGCGCCCAATGCCAATACCACGTCGGCCGCCCCTGAGCGCAAGCTCTGCACCGCCAGATGAACTGCCGTACTACCCGAGGCGCAGGCGTTTTCAACGTTGTAGACCGGTACACCTTCGATGCCGATTTTGCTGCATAGCACCTGCCCCGGAATCGACAGTTGCCCTTGAAGATGACCGTTGGTGATGCCGGCGTAGAACACCGCGCCGATATGGGCGCGCGAGGCACCGCAATCCACAAGTGCGCCTTGCAAGGCTTCCAGTGCCAAGTCCTGAAGACTGCGCTCCAGGTGGCGACCGAACTCGGTCATGGCAATGCCGGCGATATAGATAGGTTCCATCAGATCATTCCCCTCAGATGCACCGATCAACGTCTTGCCAGTAATGGGCACGCAGATCTTTTTTCAAAACCTTGCCCACCGGGCTGCGTGGCAATGCGTCAATGAAATCCACGGTTTTCGGCGCCTTGACCGAGCCGAGCCGGGTCTTGCACAGCTCGATCAACTCCTCGGCTGTGACGCTATGCCCAGCGCTCAACTCGACCACGGCCTTCACGCCCTCGCCCCACTGTTCATCCGGCACACCGATGACGGCGCAGTCCTGCACGGCCGGATGGCTCCAGAGCACTTGTTCGACTTCACTGGGGTAAACGTTGAATCCGCCGGAAATGATCATGTCTTTCTTGCGGTCGGTAATATGCAGGTAGCCGTGCGCATCGAAGTGACCGATGTCGCCGGTGTGCAGCCAACCATCGATGATGGTTTCTGCAGTCTTCTGCGGGTCCTGGTAGTAGCCCTTCATCACCAGGTCACCACGTACACAGATCTCCCCCGTTTCACCTTGCGCGAGAATGTCCCCTGCGTCGCTGAGGATCTCGACGCGAATCAGCGGATTGGGACGACCGACTGATGACAGACGTTCATCCGATGCCAGTCGTCCACCTTGCAGATGCTCGGCGGGCGGCAGGTTGGAAATCGAAGCCGGGGCTTCCGTCTGGCCGTATCCGCCGGCCATCACCGGGCCGAAGGTCTCGATTGCTTGTTTGAGCTTTTCCACCGACATCGGTGCCGCGCCGTAGAGGAAGTACTTCAGCGAGCTGAAATCGACCTTCTGCGCCAGATTCGGAACATCCAGCAGTCGATAGATCACCGTCGGTGGCAAAAAGGTCTCGGTGATCTTGTACTTTGGAATCATGGCCAGCATCAGTGCCGGATCCGGCTTGGTAATGATCACCACCGTACCGCCCCGGGAGGTGCACGGCAGGGACAGCGTGCCGGCGGTATGGGTCATGGGCGCCGCCGCCAGGTTGACCGGCGGGTGTTCATCCGCGTAAGGGAAGCTGATCATGAAGTGTGCGCAGAACGTCTGGATGCTGCGATTAGTGTTCATCACCCCCTTGGGCAGCCCCGTTGTGCCACCGGTTGGCGAGAGCGCCACCACATCGTCGAGGTGATACTCGACCTTGGGTGGGGTGACCGGCTGCCCCTCGACCCAGGATTTGAGCGACTGCGCCTTGGGCAGGTGCTCGTCGATACAGATCCACAATCGGATTTTCGGCAGGCTCGCGCGCAACGCGTCGATGATCGGCGCGAACTCTTTCTGAAAAAACAGCACTTCGCAGTCGAAGGCGTCAAGCACGTGACGATTCTCTTCGGCGCTGTTGCGCGCCCCTACGGGAATCCAGCACAGGTTGGCGCGCCAGAGTCCCAGAGTGCAGGTCCAGGCCACGGCATCGTTGGCCGACCAGATGGCGCCTTTGGTGCCGCTGGGCAAGCCGGCAGCCAACAGCGCATTGGCGATCCGGCAGGACAAATGGCGGACTTCGGTGAAGGTGAACACCCGATCATCCTGGATGTACGCCGCGCCGTGCGGATTGATCCGCCAGCCACGGTCGAAGAAATCGATAATCGCCATGTCGGTCACTTCACAATTGGGTAATGGTTGCGCGAGCCAGGCCACGCTGCTCGAGGAAACCCAGCAGGTAGCGATGACCGAAGGCTTTGGAGGCTGAGGCGAAACCGGTTTTGGCGGTGTCGTTATTCAACAGCTTGACCACTGCTGCGACATGCAAGGCCCCGGTGGCGATGTAAGGCGTGATGCCGTGCACGGTCGCTCGCACGGCCGTCAGTTGACCGCGTCCGATAGCGAAGTCGACGGTGCGTTGCAAGGTGCTGCGCTCACGCGGCGGCATGCTCGGGGTGGTCGATTGCACGAGACTCTGGATCACTGCGTCCTGCTGTTCTTTGGGCAGGTGCTTGTATTCGGCTTCCCACTTCTCACCTAGACCGTGGACCATTTTCATCACCGGGTTGTCGTAGAAGCCGACACAGGACATGCAACTGCGCACCCGGCCATCCTCTTCGAAGAACACCGGTAGCGAGGTGCCGCCCCAGGGCAGGCAAAACACGGCTTCCAGCAGATCGGGGCAGACCACGTTGAAGCTGGCATTCGGCGCATAAGGCACCAACTCCTTCTCCCACAGGTAGGCACCGGGATAACGTACGCCTTCGAAAATGGTCGCGGTTGACCCAACGGTTACACCGGCGGCACCGGTCCGTGGGCCACGGGTCAGCGTCGCCGTTTCCAGCGAATCGACGCCCGGAGTTTCCAGGGCCAGCTCGGCGGCGATCTCGGCGTAGGTGTACATGTACGCCAGCGATGGCGACAGCAGCAGCCCGGCCTGGCGATACAGCTCGCCGAACTGATCACGCAAGGCACAAATGTGCGCTTGCTCCCCGGCCGGGTCCAGATAATGACAGCCGGCTTTCAATGCCGCTTCAACGGCGGTCAGGCCAAAGTTGATGAATGGGCCGACCGTGTTGCAGACCACTCGCGCCCCTTTGAACACTGAAACCAACGCGTCGACCTCATGGGCACACTCAATGATTTCGTAAGTGGCCGACTCAAGGCCGACGACGCGTTGCGCCATCATTTCCTGAGCACGCGCGGCGTTGCGTGCCACGGCGGTGAACGGGATGCGCTGGTCGATCAACCAGTCCATGATCAGCATGCCGGTGTAACCACTGGCGCCATAGACAACGACAGGATATTTGGCCATCGGGGTTTACCTCATTTGTTGTTTTTGGATGAGTGATGTCGGGTGAATCTTCCGGATCAGTTGTTCGCCCAGCCTTCGGCATACAGCTGCTGGGCCAGCAGCCCCAGACGCATGGTCAAGACACGGTTCTCACCGTCCTCGATCAATGAGGACTGGGTGTCACGCAACAGTTTTTCGATCGGGTATTCACGGGTGGTGCCATTGCCGCCGAACAGGCGGAACGCTTCTTGTACGACGGCCATTGCCTCTTCGGTCACCGTGACCTTGGCGGAGGCTGTCGCGTAGGGATGGGTTTGTGGCGACAGGCGCGCGAAGCTCAGTGAGCGTCGCGCGACCGCACGGGCAGCCTCGACACGGCGCAACATTTCGCCCAGGCGCAGACGCGTCATCTGGTGGTCGATCAACGGATGCCCGCCCTGGCGGCGCTCATGGCAATACTGCAGGGTCATCTCGAACGCGGCGCGTGCGACGCCGGTGAACACCTGGCTCATGTGGGTTCCGGCAAACGACCAGGAGGAGCTGACGGCGCCGTAATAGTTGTCTCGCTCGGCGATGGCAAAGCGGCGCGGCACTCGCACGCTGTCGAAGTAGATTTCGCCTTGCGGCAAGGAGCGCTGGCCGATCTTGTCCAGCGGCTTGCCTTTGGATACGCCTTTGAGGTCGAGCGGAATGATCAACGCAATCCCGTGCGGCCGGCCATTCGCATCGTAAAAACCATCACCGTAATCAGCGCAGACCAAGCCCAGGGCGACCTGTGCGATAGCACCATTGGAGACCCACGCGGAGCTTTGGCCATTGAGGATGACTTCATCGCCGACCACTTTGGCGGTCAGGTTGCCAATATTGCCGGGTTTGCCCGCTGGCCAGTCTCGAGCCATGTCAAAGATCTGGTTGTCGCTGCCACGGTCGGGCTGGGTGGCCATCCAGCAGCCGATCCGGCCTTGGCAGAGCTCGACCAACTCGGCATTGCCAGCAGCGATGGCCATTTGCAGAGGGAAGTCGGCGCAGCCCAACGAGACCGCCAGGCCGGCATCCCCCCATCCCAGTTCTTCGCCGATCAGTGATTCGATCCGCACCGCCATGTCCGGCGGCAACTGTGCCAACAGGGCCGGGTCGAGGCCGAGCTTGGCGAACTCGCCGAACAATGAATAGTAAGGCGAACCTGGGGCAATGACTTCTTCGGGGGTCATGCGGTCCAGTTCACGACCCAATGGCCGCAACACCTCTTTGGCGAAGCGATGGACGGAGGCCTGAATCGCAGCCTCCTCTTCTGTCAGCGGGGTTTCGAAACCGGAAAGTCCGGCGGCTGGCAGTGTCAGTGTCGACTTGAGCGAGATCATCAGAGTACCTCCATCGAGAGTGGCAGGCCGCTGCGCTTGCAACGTTCTGCGTCTTGTTATTTGTCATCGACTCTAACAAGCGGAATTATTTAACGCAACATCCGTTATGTTTATTATTTTGAGCCCGCAAAGACTTCTTCAGGCACGGGAAAACCGGCCGGAAATCAGCAGTTTGTTTGAGAAAAATCGCGCTGAACTGCCGGGAAACCGGTATAGCGCCGGCCTCCCAACATCCACGCGGGTATCAGCGCCGAGAAACGACGCCTCTACGGGAAAACACGATCGGCGAGCCATCCCCGTTCAGCAATGTCGCCGTGAGCGAAACCCCGTCGCCGCTGGGTTGCTCATGGAAATTTTGGCCACCGTCGTCACTGCGCACGAGCAAGCCGTCGAGCCCTACCGCAATGACTGTCTGCCCGGAAACATCGATGGCGGTGACCGAGCTCTTGCTTTGCAGCGGTACGCGCTGCCAGCGTGCGCCGTCGGCGGAGCCGTGCAGCAACGTGCCGCGTTGTCCGCCCACCAGCAACGAGCCGTCGCCCAGCACCGCCCCGGTCCATAGCGTGCCGCTGTAACCGGTATCCAGATAGCGCCAGCGCTTGCCCTGATCGTCCGATCGCAACAACTGCCCGCGTTCGGCGGTGGCGTACAAGTGCCCTTCCCCATCGGCAAACAGCCCCATCAGATTCAGGTCGGCACGAGTCGATCCAGGCGGTGCGTCAAGTTTCTGCTCGATCCAGCTATTGCCGCCGTCATCGGTAGTCAGCACCAGCGACCACAGCCCCACCGCCACCCCCTGCATCGGATTGAAGAAATGCACGGCAAACAGTGGCCGATCTTCTGCACTGGCCAGGCGCTGAACCTGCCAGGCGTCGCCACCATCGCGGGTGGCGAGAATGGCGCCCCAATGACCAACCGCCCAACCCTGCCTGGCGTCGACGAAGGACACACCGGTCAAAGGCGTGGACAACGGCACGGAAGCTGCCTGGCGCAAATGCCGGCCATAATCGTCCGACAGCAGCACCACACCGTGATCACCGACGGCAACGGTTCGCTCCCCAGCCCTGGCGACGCTCAACAGTGTGGCCGCACTGGCGTTGGCCGTTTGTGTCGCCGGTACGGCCGACAAGGGCGAAGCCTGCAACAACGCCGGCAACATCAGAACGAGTAAAGAAATCAGGTTTCGCATCGCAGCCTCCTCAATGCACCAGTGAGCCGATCAGACGCACAGGGCGCCGCCGCGGGAATGTACGCTCCAGCCACACCGCGAACGCCGGGAGAACGGTCATGGCCATGACCATGTTGACGAGGAACATGAAGGCCAAGAGCTTGCCCATGTCTGCCTGGAACTTGAGATCGGAAAACGCCCAAGTGGCGACGCCCACCGCCAGGGTGATGGCGGTGAAAATCGTCGCGACGCCGACCTCCAGCAACGCGAGTTCGACGGCTTTGTTGATCGGCTGGCCGAGGGCCTGGTGCAGTTGCAGACGGTTATAGATGTAGAAGGCGTAATCCACGCCGATACCGACGGCCAGTACCATGACCGGCAACGTTGCGATGGTCAGGCCGATTTGCAGTTCCTTCATGAACCAGTAGCCGATGAAGGTCCCCAACGTCAGCGGCAGGCAACAGACCAGCACGGCGCGCCAGTCGCGGTAGACAATGAACACCAGCAGCGCGATCGCAGCGTAGACGTAAAGCATCATTGGCAGCTCGCTGCGCTCCACCTCTTCGTTGATCGCCGCAATCACCCCGGCATTACCGGACGCCAGACGTATACTCACGCCGGGCTGAGTGAACTGGCTACGGAACGCCTTGGCCGCGGCGATCACTCGGTGAATGGTCGTCGCCTTGTGGTCGGCGAGAAACAGATGCACCGCAGTCATGCTGCAATCGGGCCGCATCAGGCCGGGCACGCGAGCCACCTCGGCGGCCATCGACGAGTAATTGGTCGGGTCGATGGGCACCGCGTTCATTTTCGGGTTGCCCTCGTTATAGCCCTCGTTGAACTGTCGCAGGCTGTTGGAAAACGAGGTGACCGACACCACACCAGGCACACCTTGCATGGCCCAGACAAAGCGATCCTGGTACTGGCCGAGCGCGACGTCTTCGCAGTCGTTCGCGCCGGCTTCGACCTTGACCTCGAAGACCACACTGAGCCAGTCCAGACCGATGTCGTAATTGTTGGCAATCGACACCGCATCCCGATTGAAGCGTGCGTCCTCGCGCAATTCCGGTGCCCCGGCCTGTAAAGAACCGACGACTCGATCATGGCTTTGCCAGGCTGCCATGACCAAGATCAGCACGGCCATGCCCAACACCCAGCGTACATTGCGCCATTCGCTCAACCGGGCAAATCCGTGCAACCAGCGGGCGCGGCGCTGGCGAGAAATTTCCTCGGCAGTGGCATACCCCCCCTCCACCCGCAGCATCGAAGCGACGACCGGCAGCATTACCAGATTGGTGACGATCTTGAATGCCACCCCGAGCGAAGCAGTGATCGCCAGTTCTCGCACCATCGGAATCGGGATCAGCAATAACGTCACGAACGACACCAATGCGGTGACCAACGCCAGCGTGCCGGGGATCAGCAACCCTCTGAAGCTCGCCCGCGCCGCGCCTTCCACCGACATGCCGCCGGCGATCTCGCGGATGATGAAATTGATCTGCTGCACGCCATGGGACACTCCAATGGCAAACACCAGAAACGGCACCAGCACTGCCAACGGGTCCAGTCCATAACCGAGCAGACGCAAGGCGCCGAATTGCCAGATCAGTGACACCAGTGAACAACCCACTGCCAGCAAGGTGAAGCGCAGCGAATGGCAGTACCAGTACACCGCAGCTGCCGTCAGCAGCAAGGCCAGCAAGCAGAACGCCAGGACCGCCGAAGCACCAACGGCAATGTCGCCAATCTGCTTGGCGAAACCGATGATCTGGATCTCGAAGTCCTTGTCCTCGAACTGATTGCGAATCTGTTGCTCAAGTACCCGGTTGTACGCCACATAGTCGAGGCGCTGCCCGTCTGCGTCGAACTCGTTGAGATCCACGGTGATCATCGCGCTGCCCTGGTCGCGGGCCACCAGCGTGCCGATAAAACCGCCCTGCGCCGTCGAGTTGGCGATCATTGAGATGCTCGCCTCATCGAGACTTTCGGGCGTCACTGTCCCTGGCACCAACGGGTCGGCACGAAACCCCTCTTCGGTGATTTCGTTGACGAACGCGTTGGGTGTCCACAACGAACGCACACTGCTGCGCGACACGTTGGGCAGGAACATCAGCGCCTGGGTGACGTCGTAAAGACGCTTGAGCCCGGCCTGGCTCCAGATCGTCCCCTGGCGAGCCTTGACCACGACCGTCAGCCGGTTCGCGCCGAGCAAGTCATTGCGATAGGTCTCAAAGGTTTCGATGTATTCGTGGCCAATGGGCAACTGCTTTTCAAATCCGGCTTCCATGCGTAACTGCACGGCAAACCAGGCCATGCCCAGGGTGAACATCGCCAGAGTCAGCAGGGTCAACCGGCGGTGAGAGAACAACCATTGTTCGATGCGCGGCAACACGCCGCGCACCTTGGTTTCCTTCATTTTCAGGGAACTGTTCACGGTACGCCTCACAGGGTTCGGGAAACCACAAGGCCGACATAATCGCGATCACGCAGCAGTTGATCGTAAGGAGTCTTGCCGCCCATGAACTTTGCGTAATTGGCCGAGATCTGCCAGCTCGCAGGATTGCGCACGAAGTTGAGGTACAGGTTCATGCTGCTGGCATCTTCGGTGAAGGTCGCCGACAGATTGGGGGTGCGTCCCTTGATCGATCGCGAGTAGAACACTCCGGGCGTGACCTGCCAGCCGGGAATCAGCGTGTTGTCATAGGTCAGGCTCAAATCGAGGCTGATGCCGGAGGAGGTTTTGTTGCCCTTGGCGCTCGGTGCAACGGCCGGGTCCAATTGCCAGGTATTGAGGCCGGCGGCGATCGGTTCGCCGGCGTAGTCGTTATGCAGGCCGGGGTATTTCACGACCACCAGTTCGCTCAGCAAGGTTCCGGTGCTGGCGCCGGTGAAGTCGAGCAAAGTCGGCGAGTTGGACGGCGTCATGCTGTAGATACCGGTCAGGTGCCATTGCAGCTTTTTCTGGTCTTTCCAGCATTTGCCACCGTTGCTGGCACAGGCGTCGATGACCGGGTTGAGCGGTACCGCATCCTTGGGGCGATATGACAGCTCGGTGCCCAATGCCCAGTCGCCGACCGGCATGTTGGCGCTGACACCGTACATCATGCGGTCCTCTGGATACTCCCAGGTCTGCGCCACGGCGAAGGTTTGCGGATCCAGCACCTGCACGGCCAGTGACGGCAGCTTGTCGTGATAACGCATCACGTACAGGCCGAGGTTCAGATCTGTATTGTCGGGTTGCCAGCGCAGCGACACGCCCCATTGGCCGCCATTGCGTGCATTTTTTTCGTCGTAACCGTAGGCGCCCCTGCCCTCGCCCAGCGCATGGGTGGTAGACCAATAGCTACCCACCGGCGGCAATTCACTTTTGTTCCAGCTGAACTGCCAATACGCCTCGATGTTCACCCCGGCGCCAAGCCCCGACGCGAGACTCAGCATCGGTGCCGGCAGCAAGGCTTCCTTGAGTTGGGTGCCCGGGCGCGACAACGCCATGACATCGTAGGCGTTGGTGTTGTTGATGCCACCGGCAGCGAACAGGCTTTCCCCCCAGTTGATCACCTGATTGCCCAAGCGCGCTCGAACACGCTGGTCGCCGACATCAAAACTTTTGCTCACCCACAGATCCAGCAGGCGCGCCTTGAACTCCAGGTCGTCCCGGGCGCTACTGGTGAGACCGTCGCTACCGACCCCTTCAGGTCGGTTGGCCGATAACGCACCGCTGGTGTCGGTCGCCGCAAAATCGCGGATCCAGCTACCGCGCGCCATGAACGTGTAGTCCTCGGGAAATTTCAGCACCAGCTCATGGGTACCTTTTATGTAGTTGGTAAACAGGTCGCCGCGGTTGTAGTTCAAGTCGCCCTGATCACCAATATTGGCGCTGGGCGCCAGGCAGCCGCCGGGTGGATTGTGCCCGCCGGGGCTGCTGGTGATGAGGTTGCAGCCGCGCGATTCGTTGCGCAGCCCCATGCCCACGGCAAGGGTGGAATCGAATGAGCCACGAATGTTTTCGGTTTCAAAGGTGAACGCCATGGCAAATGGGGTTGCACACGCAATAACAAGACCTGAGGTTCTACTGATTATTTTTTTCATGTCTGTTCCCGAAAGCCGCCGTCAGCGTTCGCTGGTGGCGCGCAGGTTGTCTGAGGTGTAGAAGTCGCGTTTCAGACGCGGGTTGCCGGCCCCGTCGGTCAGCCAGCGATGGTCGTTCTTGCCGGTGCCGATAGAGGTCATGTCGTACAGGTAGCGACCGTCAACCAGGTTGTATTGCGCCTGGGCTTCCATGTCGCAGGTGCCGGTCTCGTACACCGGGATCGTGTAGCCCTCGCGGACTTTCCAGATTTGCCCTTGTTTGTCGTAGTCCACCGCCATCAGCGCGTTCCAGCTGTCTTCATCGATGTAGAACAGACGCTTAGGCGCCTGATGGCGCATGCCCTGGCGGACGGTGGCCTCGACGACCCAGACGCGATGCAGCTCATAGCGACGTGACTCGGGGGCGATGAAATCGCGCTTGGCGACCTCTTCAATCTTCGCCGAATTGTCGTAGGCCCCGAACGAGTTGTAGGGCACCAGCATTTCCTGCTTGCCGACCAGCTTCCAGTCGAAGCGGTCCATGGGGCCGAAGAACACGTTCGACTCATCGATGGTGTATTGATTGTCCAGGCCGATCTGCGGTGCGTCATAGGAGTACGCCGGCATGCGACGCACCCGGCGCTGGCCCGGGAAGTAATAGAACGTGGTGGCTTGCTCGCCGGCCTTGGTCGTTACCACCCCAGCCTGCCCGGCAAGGGCCGCAGGTTCGGTGTAGCTGAAGTAGGTTGCGACTTCGAACCGATCGAATGAAGAGAACAGCGCGCTGCCCTTTACGCCCCATGGTGTGTACATGAACCAATCGGTAGACGTTCGTAGCCATTCTTCACTGCCCTTGCGCGGTGAAATACCGGAAACGGTTTTCGACATATCGAAGCCCACGCCGCGATAACGCATCTTCATGTTCCACATCACCTCGGCTCCCGAGGTTGGAAACGGAAAGGGAATGCCGGGCACGTAAGCTTCCTGCAGCGCCAGCCCATCGCCGTCGAGCTTGGCGAAGCCGACGTTCTTCTTCGTATTCTCTGCAACGAAGTCCGGCACCCCACAACTGCGCCGCGTCGGGTAAATATCCATCCGGTAGCCGGGAATCTTCTTGAACATTTCCACCTGGCCAGGTGAAAGCTTGCTCGAGTACTTCGCGACATTGCCTGAGTCGATACTGAACAGCGGTTTGTCATCCTTGAACTTCCATTGCTGGCCTCGCACCTGGCCGTGGCTCCAGCCGCCACCTTGTGGTCCGGGTGGTGCCCAGGCGGGAATCACACCATCGGCACTGGCTGCTGCCTCGCCTCCCAGTGGGGTCAGTTTGGTGCCAAGTAACGCAGGATCCTGGTCTGCCGCCTGCGCAGTACAGAAAAAGGCCGATGCGGCAACAGCCGCGACCAGATACCTGATGACGACACCTGTAGAAGCCTTGTTATTGGGGCGCTCAATCACTGTGTTCATGGGTGGATCCTCGTGAGCCTTGATCAGCAACGGGGCCGTCTGGACGGTGGTAACACGTTGCCTGCGCGAACCTAATCAACTGACTTGATCAGTTGACCAAGTCGGTTGATCAAAGCAAGGCTGGTGCCAAGAATCGAGGGGTTGGAAATAGTCGTTTTTTATCAATCGATTGCGAGGTCATCGGGACAGTAGAGCCGATAAAATTTTTGCAAAACGTTTCCCGTGTTTCGTTAGAACGCACCTGTTTGTGAATTCACGAAACGATTGTTACCAATAATGGTGCACGTGCTTGGGGGTGTCTTTTCGCCCATGACGTTTGGCGATTCATTGCTGTAGCATCCGCTAGCGTCGACACTGCCCCTGCCATTACGCAGGGGCCAGGAATATAGGAGATTGCTGATCTATGGCCAGAATGGGCGCTGAATTACGCCGGCAGGATTTCGTCGAAGCCACGATCAAAGTGATTGCCGAGCACGGCGTCGCCAATGCCACGACCCGCCGTATTGCGGCGGCCGCCGATTGTCCGTTGGCATCACTGCATTACGTGTTCCATACCAAGAACGACCTGTTCTATGCCGTCTATGAATCGCTGTTCAGCCTGCCCCCTCAAGCACTGGAACATGTGCCCGCCGGAACGACTGCCGGCGAGACCGCTGCCGAAGTCCTGCGGCAGTTGATCACCTGGTTCATCGATCATCCGGATGCAGCCAAGGCGCAGACCGAGCTGTTCTTCTGGGCAATGCGCAATGACCCGGAAATGGCCAGCAAGATCTACTCGGTGGCCATTGAAGCGACCGAGCAGGCGCTGGAACGCGCCATCGGGGCTGAGCTGGGGAAGCCGTTCCTGAAGGCGACAAGTCGCCTTCTGATCCAGCTGGTTGACGGGCTGACCATCGCGTGGTCCGCCCATGGTGACCTGTCGAGATTGAGAGCCGAGACCGAGACGGCTTGCACAGCGCTATTGCTGGTGGTAGCCAGTCACTGAGTCAATCCTCACACGCTGCTGACCAGATGGCCGCCATCCACCGCCAACACACTACCGGTCATGAACGCACCGGCGTCGCTGGCCAACAGCAAAAAGGGACCGGCCAGTTCGTGCAACTGGCCCAAGCGACGCATCGGCACCTGATCGCGGATGTAATGGTTGCCCTTTTCGTCGTCAAAAAAGGCTTCGTTCATCTGCGTCTTGAAGTAGCCCGGCGCGATGGCGTTGACCCGAATGTTGTACCGCGCCAGTTCCAGCGCCAGTGATTTGGTCAGTTGTACCACCCCGGCTTTGGCCGCGCAGTAATGGCTGTAACCGGTGCCGACGCGCAACCCGAGGATCGACGCCACGTTGACGATGCTGCCGCTGCGCCCGGTGCTGGCCAGCCGTTGCGCCGCAACCTGGGCTACACGCCAGACACCGTCCAGATTGGTCGACAGCATTGCGCGCCACTGCTCCTCGCTGATCTCCAGCGGGCGCTGCCCGTTACCGATTCCAGCGTTGTTGAGCACGACGTCAACCACACCGAAATGCGCCTGGGCCGTATCGAACGCCGCCTCGACGCTGCCCCGATCCGTCACGTCGAGCTCGAGCGGCAGCGCCTGCCCGCAATCCCACTCAATGTCCTTGGCGACTTGCGCCAGCTTTTCGACGCGCCGCGCGGTCAGTACGACCCGGGCGCCGGCATGCGCAGCGACCCGGGCCAGATATGCCCCAATGCCGCTGGAGGCGCCGGTGATCAATACCGTTCGGCCGGCAAGGGAAAAATTCTGGACGAAATCGTGGGTCATCAGTACACCTCCAAATGAATGACGCTGGCGCGCGCTGCGGGCAAACAGGCCCCTTCCTCCGGAGCCGGCCAGGCATGAGCTTGATGCGTGGTCGCCCTCATGACCTGCCCGCCTCCGGAGAAAGGGAATTTTCAGATTTTTTCGATGCGGGATCTGCCGGCGGCGACCAGGCGCTCCAGAAGCGCTGCCGGGCGAAACCACATATCACCGTACTCGCCAAGCGTGCGGCGATAGTGATCAATGCGGCTGAGTACCGTGTTCAAGCCCAATTGCTCGGCGTAATGCATCGGGCCACCGAGGTGAGCGGGAAAGCCGTAGCCGTTGATCCAGACCAGATCAATGTCACTCGCGCGCAGTGCGACACCTTCATCCAGCAATTGAATGCCTTCGTTGATCATCACGAACAGGCAACGGTCATGAATCTCCAGGTCTTCGATGCTGCGCCGAGATATGTTGAGTTCACGGGCAAGCTGTTCGGCCAGCGTGATGACTTCCTGATCTTCGGTACGGCTGCGTCCCTCGTAGAGGTAAAAGCCACGTCCGGTCTTTTGCCCGTACCGCCCCAAGGCATACAGTTCCTCGGCGAGACAGCAGTAGCTCTGGTCATGGGCAATGGCTTCCCGGTTGGCGTCGCGCATCAGAAAGCTCACATCGATGCCTGCCAGATCCAGCATGCTGAATACACCCATATTCAAGTCCAGACTGGTCAGCACAGCATCAACCCGCGCCGGCGTCGCCCCTTCCAGTACAAGTCGGTGGGCTTCGCGGGCATAGGGTTCGAGCATGCGATTGCCGATGGAGCCCGCGCTGTTACCGGACATGACCGGAAGTTTGCCGATACGCCTGGCGATGTCCACGACAGCGGTTACCACGCCCGCCGCTGTGGCCTGGCAGGAGGTAATTTCCACCAGGCGCATCACATTGGCCGGGCTGAAGAAATGCATGCCGATGACGTTCTGTGGCCGGGAGACGGTCTTGGCAAGCGCTTCGATATCCAGCGACGACGTGTTAGTCGCAAGAATGGCGCCCGGCTTGCAGACATTTTCCAGCGCGAGGAACACCTGTTGCTTGCTCTCCATCTTTTCGCATACCGCCTCAATGATCAGGTCGGCATCCGAGAGGTCTGCGTAGTGGAGCGTGCCAAACAACAGCTCCATGCGCTGCTGCACCTGTACGTTACTCAGCTTTGCGTGTTTGACGCTGAGTTGATAGTTCTCGCGAATTCGCTTGAGACCACGATCCAGTGTGCGCCCATCAAGGTCCATCAGCGCCACGGGAATGCCAACATCGGCAAAGCTCATTGCGATACCTCCGCCCAAGGTGCCTGCACCGATCACGGCAACCTTGTTGATCTTGCGCGAAGTATCGGCAGGTTCACTTCGGGGCGTCCGTCGTGCTTGTTGTTCTGCAAAGAACACGTGCCGCAATGCTTTGGACTGACGTGACGCTTCAGCCTGCTTGAACAGCGTCAATTCGCGCACCAATCCCTCTTCCATGGGCAACAGGCAAGCGGCTTCCAACGCTGAAAGCACCAGCCTGGGCGCCAATCGGCTTTTCCAGCGGGGCTCATGCTCCGCACGATAGCGCGTCAGGAAACCATCGGGTAAACCCTCGGTGGGGTTTGGCCAGGCTTCGGCGGGCCGTGCCGGGGCACAGCAGTCGATCAGCTCATTGGCATAAGCCCGAGCTTCCTCCAGCAACTGGTCAGTGCTGGAGGAAATACGGTCGAGGATGCCGAGCATACGAGCGCGCTCGGCATCGATCTGTTCACCTGACAAGATCAGGTTCAAAGCCGATTCGGCGCCTATCAGCCTGGGCAGGCGTTGCGTTCCGCCGGCACCGGGCATCAGGCCAAGATGGATTTCCGACAGCCCTACCCGCGCATCGGGTGCTCCAATCCGGTAACCACAGGCCAGAGCCAGCTCCAGCCCTCCTCCTAATGCAAGCGTGTCAATTGCAGCAATCAGTGGTTTATGAATGGCACTCAGGTGCGTCAGGATGCCCGGCAAGTCAGGCTCGGCGAAGCAGGCTTCGGTTCCGAATTCCCTGATATCGGCACCGGCACTGAACAGTCCCTGCACACCATACAGAATCATCGCTGCCACCGTCGTGTCGGTAGCGGCACGCTCACAGGCATCAATGAGTGCGGCACGCAGGGACTGGTCGAGTGCGTTGACCGGCGCACGGTTCAGACCGATCAGGGCCAAGCCTTCTTCGACACGGTAATGGATCAGGTCACACATGGGGTGTCCCTTGCAGGCATTTTCAGGGTGTTGAGATGGGGCGCGAAGGCCGAAAATTGGCGGCTTGTTATAAATTGCGGAAAACGTCACCAATGCTGGCAACGGGATAAGCGGAATACGGCTGCGCTGTCAGAGTTGAGCTCACCGGGCTGAAACCACCGTAGGAACCCAATGAGTAGAAACTATGAATTGCGTAGATGGCGAGGGAGACAAGCGTCAAGGCCAGGCAGGAAAATAGAATAGAGCGCATCGTAAACCTCCGTCATCCGGCGGGAGCCAAATGCAGTGTCTTTTGTTATTGAAGGTTTCGATTCTGGATAATGACCGCTGCGAAAGCTTGGCAGATCGCGCCATGTATTTTGCAGTTCATGACAGTCAAGCGCCTGGCACAGTGGGCAGGTCTGAATATCGGGCACTGAGCTGATAGTGTCTCAAATGAACTAACTTCCTTGATTTCTACGGTTTTCGTTGCAGTATTGAGCTTTTCCTGCACAATTCCTGGCATTGAAATTCGATCGAGACTGACTGATGTCCCTGACTCCTCAAGACGAAAGACTCATCAAGGCGTTGGCCCTGGCCATCGTTGATCGCCCTCGGGCGACGCTCAAGGAGCTGGCAGAGGCGGCTGGCGTGAGCAAGGCCACGCTGCACCGCTTTTGCGGCACCCGTGAAAACCTTGTGCAAATAATGGAAAGCCATGGTGAGACGGTGTTGAACCAGATCACCACCACGACCGATCTATTGCACGGTGAACCAGGACAGGCGTTGCGCAGCCTGATCAATGAGCACCTGGCTCATCGTGAAATGCTGGTTTTCCTGCTCTTTCAGTACCGCCCTGACACGTTTACGGTTAATGGTGAGGGCGACCGTTGGCAGTCTTACGCCGATGCCCTGGATGCTTTTTTTCTGCGTGGCCAGCAGATGGGCGTGTTTCGCATCGACGTCACCGCTGCCGTTTTCACCGAGCTGTTCCTGACCATGATCTTCGGTATGGTCGATGCCGAGCGCCGTGGGCGTGCGGCCAGTGCCAACTCGGCCAATGTGCTGGAGCAGATGTTCCTGCATGGCGCTGCCAGTGCCACGCGTGCCCAGTAACCCTCACTCGGATTTCCTGCAAAAAAAAGCCCCGTGACCTCTCGGTCTACGGGGCAAAAAGGTTGGATGCGCCAACCAAAAGAGCTCTTGCCAGGCTTTACCTGACGGTTTTTTGCGTTGACCATCCTCCGCCCAACGAACGGAACAGATCGACCAGAGCGATCTGCCGCTGAGTGCTGACTTCGATAAACGTCGTCTCGTTGACGAAGTTGGTACGCTGGGCGTCGAGGTAACGCAGGTGACTGTCAATGCCACCTTCATAACGTGCCTTGGCCAATTTCAGGCTCTCGCTGCTGGTGTCGGCCAATGCGCGTCGTGCCGATTCTTCCCGGCGCAAGGTGTCGGTGGCGGCCAATGCGTCTGCGACCTCGCGAAACGCCGTCTGAATCGTGCCCTCATACGCCGCTACCGCGGAGTCCTTGCGGACTTCCGCCAACTTGAGCCCGGCACTGTTGCGGCCTGCATCAAACAAAGGCAGTGAAAGGTTCGGCACAAAACTCCAGGAACGTGAGCCGCCGTCGAACAAACCGGACATTTGTGCGCTGGACGTGCCAAAGCTGCCCGTCAGGCTGATGCGCGGAAAGAATGCCGCCCGTGCAGCACCGATGTCGGCATTGCGCGCCTGTAGCCTATGCTCGGCGGCAAGGATGTCGGGCCGGCGTTCGATCAATGTCGAGGTGGTGTCAGGTGCGATGTCCTGAACCAGCATCGGCTCCGTAGACAGCCTGTCGGGTATCGACTTCGCGGCATCCTTGCTGCCGAGCAACAACACCAGCGCATTGAAGGCCTGCTGTTTCTGACGCAGGTTGCTTTCCTGTTCTGCGCGCGATTGCTCTACCAGCCCCAACGCTTCCTGGTAATCCAGGGCAGTCGCTGTGCCGTTGGAACGACGTTGGCTGATGAGCATGAACGAGTATTCGCGACTGATCAGGGTCTGCTGGGTCAGATCCAGGCGACGCTGGGCGCCGTCGTGAACCAGGTAAGCCTGGCTGACTTCGGCGATCAGCGCGATCTGCGCGGCGCGAGCCGCCTCTTCGGTGGCCAGGTACTCTTGCAGCGCGGAATCACTGAGGCTCTTCACCCGGCCAAACAGATCCAGCTCGTACTCGGGCAGCGACAGGCCGACCTGATAGCTGCTGGCAACCCCCGCCCGCCCGTTGCTGGCCAGATCTGCCGGCAGGCGCTGACGATTGCCGGATGCACCGGCATTCAGACCGGGTACCCGGTCGGCCCGCTGGATGCGGTACTGGGCCCGGGCCTGCTCGATGTCCAGAAGGGTCTGGCGCAGTGAACGGTTGTTGTCCAGTGCGATCGACACCAGACGACGCAAGTCGGGATCGACGATGAACGCCTCCCACGCCAACGGGTTGATCGAACTGCCCTGCTTCATCGACCCTTCCATCCAGTGATCGGCAACCGGCGCAGCGGGCCGCTCATAAGTGGGCGCCAATGAGCAGCCACCCAGCAGCATGGCGACCACCAGCGTAGAAAAAGCTGAAATACGCATGAGTCACTCCTGAGTCAAAGCAGGTTGGTCAATGGGAGCCGGCTTGCTGCGCAGCATCGACAGCACCCAGACAAAACAGATCGGTACGAACAGCACACCCAGCAGCGTCGCGCTGAGCATCCCACCGATGACACCGGTACCGATTGCCCGCTGGCTCGCCGCCCCTGCTCCGGTTGCCAATGCCAGCGGCACCACGCCGAGGATGAAGGCCATGGAAGTCATCACGATTGGCCGGAAGCGCAGGCGTGCGGCCTCGATGGCGGCGTCACGCAGGCTGTAACCCTTCTCCCAGAGTTCCTTGGCGAACTCGACAATCAGAATCGCGTTCTTCGCGGCCAGACCGATGATGGTGATCAACCCCACCTTGAAGTACACGTCGTTGGGCATGCCGGCGACCATGACCGCGAGGACCGCACCGATGGCGCCGATCGGTACGATCAGCATTACGGTCAACGGAATCGCCCAGCTCTCATAAAGCGCCACCAGCAACAGGAACACCACGAGGATTGCCAGCGCGAACAGTTGCGTAGCCTGGCCGCTGGAGACCTTCTCCTGATACGACAGACCGGTCCACTCGTAGCTGAAACCTGCCGGCAACTGCGCCGCGATTCGCTCCATTTCCGCCATGGCTTCACCGGTGCTGTATCCCGCCCCCGCATCACCAACGATGCGCACCGACGGATAACCGTTGTAGCGCACCACTTGCACCGGACCTTCCTCCCAATGGGTGGTGACGAAAGCACTGAGCGGCACCAGATCGCCGGCGTTGTTGTGCACGTACAGCTTGAGCACGCTTTCCGGAGTCATCCGCTCGCCCTGCTCGGCCTGCACCACCACGCGCTGCTGACGGCCGGAGTTGGTGAAGTCGTTGATCACCTGCGAACCGAACGCGGCAGACAGAGCGTTGCTGATCGATTCAAAACTCACACCCAGGGTGCGAGCCTGGTCACGGTCGATCACCACCCGCAATTGCGGCGACTCGGCCAGACCTTCCATCATTGCGTAGAGAATTTTCGGGTTGCCGTTGGCCTGACCGAGTACCTGGTCGCGGGCGGCGAGCAACGCTTCACGGCCCAGACCCGCGCGATCCTGCAGGCGCAACGCGAAACCACCGGAGTTGCCCAGACCGTCAATCGGTGGCGGCGGTACCGCCATCACTGCGCCGTCGTTGGTCACAGCAAATTGCTCGTTCAGCGCCGTGACTTCCGCCATGGCCGATTGATCTTCGCCACGCAGCGACCAGTCCTTGAACACCGGGAATGCCAGCGCTGCGTTGTCGCCCATCCCGGAAAAGCTGAAGCCAGAGACCAGGAACGTCGACTGGACCGCGTCACGGGAAGCGAGGTAGCGCTCCAGTTGCTCGCCGGTCGCTTCGGTGCGGGTACGGGTCGCGCCTGGTGGCAACTGGACGTCGACAATCATATAGCCCTGGTCTTCCACCGGTACGAACGACTCGGGCAGGCGCAGATAGAAGTAGCCGAGCATGGCGATGATGCCCACATACACCAACATCATCCGGCCAGCACGTGCCACCAGCCCGTTGTTGAGGATCGAATAACGCTCGGTGAGCTTCGCGAAGCCACGGTTGAAGGCGCCGAAGAAGCCGCGCTTTTCATGGTGGCCATGTGGAATCGGCTTGAGCAGCGTGGCGCACAGCGCCGGGGTGAACGTCAGTGCCAGGAAACCGGAGAACAGAATCGACACCGCCAGCGACACCGAGAACTGCTGATAGATCACACCCACCGACCCGGACATGAACGCCAGTGGCATGAACACCGCCGACAGCACCAGGGTGATACCGATGATCGCGCCCGATACCTGCCCCATGGCCTTCACCGTGGCGTCGACCGGAGACAACCCCTCCTCGGCCATGATCCGTTCAACGTTCTCCACCACCACAATGGCGTCGTCCACCAGGATGCCGATCGCGAGCACCATGCCGAACATGGTCATCATGTTCACGGAGAAGCCCAGCACGTACATCATCAGCAGCGTGCCCAACAGACACACCGGTACCACAATCGATGGGATCAATGTGTAGCGGATGTTCTGCAGGAACAGGAACATCACCAGGAACACCAGCACCATCGCTTCGATCAAGGTATGAATCACCTTCTCGATCGCGACATCGACGAAACGCGAGGTGTCATAGGGGACGGAATACTCAACGTCATCCGGGAAGTACGCCGACAGTTCGGCGAGACGTTCCTTGACCGCGGTTGCGGTCTGGATTGCGTTGGCGCCGGGAGACAACTGGATGGCCGCCGCCACCGCAGGTCTGCCGTTGAGGCGCGAGTTGAAGTTGTAACTCTCCTGACCGATTTCCACGCGGGCGACATCGCTCAGCTTGACCGTCGAGCCGTCCTCGTTGGCACGCAGGACAATGCGCGCAAACTCCTCTGGGTTATCCAGGGTGCCTTTCACCGCCAAAGTGGCTGTCAGTTCCTGCTGGCTGCTGGTCGGCGTACTACCGAAGCTGCCGGCCGGTACCTGCACGTTCTGTCCGCGAATGGCAGCGCTTACGTCGTCGATGGACAACCCATAACCCACCAGTTTCTGCGGGTCGAGCCAGATGCGCATCGCCGCTTCAGAGGAGAAGAACTGTAGCTTGCCGACGCCCGGCACCCGGCGCAGTTCGTTGTTGATATTGCGCGCGGCGTAGTCGCCCAGCGCAGTCGTATCACTGTGCTGGGTGCCTTCCTTGTAGTTGAGCGCATAGATCAGTAGGAAACCGGCGCTGGTCTGTTCCACCTCCAGGCCTTGGGTGAGCACTGCTTGCGGCATGCGGGCTTCAGCCTTTTTCAGGCGGTTCTGCACGTCGACCTGGGCGAGTTGCGGATCCGTTCCGGGCTGGAACGTCACTGCAATCTCGGCAATGCCGTTGGAGTTGTTGGTCGACTCGAAATACAGCAGGTTCTTGGCACCATTGAGCGACTCTTCGATCACGCTGGTGACCGAGTCCACCAGCACCTTTGCCGAGGCGCCCGGATAGGTTGCCGTCACCTTGATTTGCGGCGGCGCTACGTTGGGATACTGCGCCACCGGCAGCATCGGGATGACCAGCAGACCGGCCAGAGAGATGAACAACGCCACCACCCAGGCGAAATTCGGGCGCTTGATGAAAAACTGAGACATCGGAATATCCTCGAGGCGACAGCGCCCTTACTGTTTCGACTCAGGCGACTGAGCCTGCGCTTGGGGCTGCCCAGGTACGACCTTGGCGCCCGGCTGCAGGCCGCTCAGGCCGCTGACAATCACCTTATCGCCAGCCTTCAGCCCCTCACTGATCTGCCAGCGCGAACCTTGCATCGCGCCGGTTACCACAGTGCGTGCTTCGGCGCGGTCGTCGGCACCGACCACCAGGACCTGGGCACCGCCATCGCTGCCGCGTTGCACCGAGCGTTGCGGCACAAGAATGGCTTGGTTGTCGGTGCCTTGTGGTGTGCGCACGCGCACGAACATGCCAGGCAACAGCACGCCGTCGGTATTGGCGAACTTGCCGCGCAGCGACACCTGGCCAGTGCCACGGTCTACGGCGACATCAGTAAACATCAGCGCGCCCTGGCGCTCGTAAGCGGTGCCGTCGATGCGAATCGACAACGCCTTGTTGTCGTCAGCGGAGAGCTTTCCGCCCTTGAGCGATTCGCGTAGACGTAGTGCATCAGCAGCCGACTGGGTGAAGTCGACATACACCGGATCCAGTTGCTGAATCCGCGCCATCAGGGTGGCGTCACCTTGACCGACCAAGGCCCCCTCAGTGACCAGGGCACGACCTACGCGACCGGAAATCGGCGCAGTCACCGATGCATAACTGAGGTTCAGGCGGGCACTTTGCAAATCAGCCTGGGCTGAGCGGGTGGCTGCCTGAGCGCTGCGCAGGTCCGCCATGGCGCTGTCGAAATCCTGTTGGCTGACCGCCTCGATTTTCACCAGGGGCTCATAGCGCTTGACCCGTGCCTGTGCCTCAAGTGCAACGGATTGCGCACGGGCCAGTTCACCCTCGGCGCGAGACAAGGCCGCCTTGAGCGGTGCCGGATCGATCTGGAACAACAGGTCACCGGCTTTGATATCGGCGCCCTCTTCAAAACGTTTTTGCATCACGATGCCAGGTACACGAGCGCGCACTTCCGCGACCCGCACGGGTTCCACCCTGCCCGGCAGCTCTGAAGTCAGTGCCAAAGGCTCCGTCTGCACTGCCAACACCTCTACCGGGCGCGCCACTTCGGCTACATCCACTTGTTCATTCGCGGGTCCACACCCGGCCAACGCAATGGCTGCTGCCAGCGAGCCCGCCATCCCTACTGCACGCAAATTGCCCATAACTCACCCAAGGCTTGATTGAATTTGGTGCGAATGCTACTTTCCAAACCCTAATGAGTCAACATTGTCTCACTTGAGAAATGTGTGATTCTTGTATAAACATCGCTTGAGGCGTGGTGATGACCCCGAACTCCCATGATGAACAAATGCTCAAGTCGCTGACCGTGGCGGTCGTCACCCGACCGCGGGCGACCATGAAAGAGCTGGCGCAATTGGCAGGCGTGAGCAAGGCGACCCTGCACCGCTACTGCGGAACACGGGAAAATCTGGGGCAGCGACTGGAGGAATATGCCGAAGGCACGCTCAATATGATTATCCGCAGCGCCGGTTTGCAGCACCTGCAGCCACTGGACGCATTGCGTCGACTGATCCGTGAGCACCTTGCCCATCGCGAACTGCTTGCCTTTCTGATGGCGCAATACCGCCCTGACTTTCTCGACTTCGAACGGGGCGACACACGCTGGCAGTTTTACCTGGAGGCGCTGGATGGGTTCTTCCTGAGAGGTCAGCAAAAAGGGCTGTTCCGCATCGACATCACCGCCGCGATATTTACCGAGCTGTTCATCACGCTGATCTACGGCCTGGTGGATGCCGAGCAGCGCGGGCGTGCTGCCAACGCCGATTCGGCACGCACGCTTGAGCAAATGTTCCTGCACGGAGCGCTCTCTGGTGGCGAGTTCCGCGAGCACGCCTCTGCACAGGAAAGTGCGCTGTAGTGCTCAGAAATGTGTGAAGGCGTCGCTGATGCCGGCAACCGGTGGGTGATTGGAATGATGAGCAACAGTGTGGTGAGCGGAGCGCGGCTGAAAATACAGCGCCCCCGAAATCAGTGCGACTACCAGCAAAGCGAACAGAGACCGACGCATCGAACACCTCCACCGTCCAGCGTGGGGCCGAACGCAGGTTTTTTGTTATTGGTGGTTCGAGTCTGGTCTCGATACCAAGGTGAAAGCTTTGCAGATCGCGCCAGAAATTTTGCATATCGTGCCAATGCCGCCCAGGCCAGAGACGGCTCGTCATTCGGAGGGTCAATCTGATGTCCACTGTCCGTGGCGCTGCTCTGTGGGGGTTCAAGGCATTTGCTGTCAGTCAGGGCATCGATGCGAACTCGCTACTGGCCGAAATGGGTCTGCCTGAAGAGCCGCTGGATGCTCAACTTTCCGGCGCGCAGTTCAATGCCTTGGTCGAGTTGTGTGCGGTGCGTTCGGACAATCCTCTGTTCGGCTTACAGTTCGGCTTGCACCAGGGCACGCAAAGTCTGGGTCCCCTGCTGTACGCCATGCGCAGTAAAGCCAATGTGGGTGAGGCGTTGAATCTGCTGACACGCTATTTCCCTATCCATAGCGACGGCGCGCTGCTAAGCCTTGAACGTCAGGCCGGCAGCGCCCGGCTTTTGTACGATGTCACTGATGGAACGTTGGTCTCGGTACGTCAGACAGTGGAGTTGGCGATGGGAATTGCCGCGTGTCTGCTCCGCGAACTCTTGGGACACGCCTGGAAACCGAGCGCTCTGCTATTGCGCCACGGTGCTCCGCCCCACCGCGTTGCCTATCGTGCGCTGCTGGGTATCCCCCCGCGCTTTGACAGTCCCGTCAATGCCTGGGTTTTTGATGAGTCATTGCTGGCGATCCCCCTGGGAGCGACAGACACCCGGTGTCAGCAATTGGCCCAACAACATCTCGACGAACTCGCCTGCGTAACCCTGCAAGAGTTGCCGTCCTACGTGCAAAACCGCCTGCGCACTGAACTGGCCCATGGCCCGGTCACGCTTCGCGACATGGCCGAGTACATGATGATCAGCCAGCGCACCCTGCAACGCTACCTGCGGGCACAAGGCACGCAGTTCCAGGAGTTGCTGGACGATACCCGCCAGGCGATGGCCGTGCGCTACCTTTGCGACTCATCGATCAGTCTGACGCAGGTGGCAAGCCTGTTGGGTTACGCCGACCTGAGCACCTTTTCCCGCGCGTTCACTCGCTGGAACGGCGTCAGCCCGCAAAAGTGGAAACAGCGCATGCAACACACGCTGGGGTAAAACATGGCTTCCAATCCCTTCATTCGTGCAATCAGCCTGACAGGATTCGATCAATTCGCCCGGCATCAGGGGCTGGACCCGAGTCAGATGCTGCGACTGGCCTCTGTACCTTTGATGTCGCTACAGCGCCCGGAAGATATCCTGTCCTTCCACCACTATTGCGGCTTGTTGGAGTTGTGCCGGCAGCGTTCGAATAACGCATTGTTCGGCCTGGAGTTCGGGCTGCATCAAGGGGTCGACGTGTTCGGAGATATTTTTTTCCTGATTCACAACGCTCGAACCATCGGCGATGCCTTGCTCGAACTGCGTGCGAATTTCGCGCTGTACAACGGCGCGGCACAGGTTGATCTGGAGGTTGTCGACGGCGTCGCGTTACTCAGTTATCGAACCGATGAGATGTCGATTGGCGGATTGCCTCAAGCAGAAGAGTTGGCGTGTGGAGTGGGTCTAAAACTGATGCTGACCCTGGCCGGGGATCAATGGCAACCTCGGGCAGTGATGCTGCGTCATCGCCCTCTTGCAGATGAGTCGGTCTATCGCCAGGCACTGGGTATCACACCGATCTTCTCGGCAGCGCACACGGGTCTGCTATTTGACGCATGCGTGCTGGCGCAACCGCTGGATTGTGCCAGCGAAGCATTACATCAGATTCTTGCTCGACACCTATCGGGTATAGAGCGCTTGTCGACAGACGCGATGCCTGGCTACGTCAGGCAATTGCTGCGTAACCTGTTGCCCAGCGGACGTGCAACGATCGACAGAGTGGCCGTTTGCATGGCAGTCAACCCGAGAACCTTGCAGCGCCGCCTGGCTCAGGAAAATACGTCTTTTCAGCAGTTGCTGGATGAGACACGCCAGCAATTGGTATGCAACTATCTGCAGATCCCGACAATCAGCATGACGCAAGTGGCGCATCTGCTGGGTTACGCCGATGTCAGCACTTTTTCTCGGGCATTTCATCGCTGGTTTGGTGTGTCTGTGCTGGAGTGGTGCAGGCGATCAGGGTTTAGCAGGCAACCGACGTTGCCTCAACACCGACTCAAGGATCGCTGGTGAGTTTTTCCGGTATGAACCTTACCCCTGTGGCACGTCGCATGCTTGCCTGACCCTGGCCTGTCCACATGGAGTACGAGTGAATGCCTGCGCAAATTCGTTTCATCAAGCATTACCAGAAAGCCGACCGCATCATGCTCGCTGTGATCTGGCTGATGGCCCTGTTTTCACTGGGCCTGGCGTTTTGGCACGACACGTTGCTTCAAACGCTGTTCGTGGGTGTCGGCACCAGCGTGGTGCTGACCTTGGCCTATCGGGTCATCGGCGGCACACGCCTGATGCGTTGTGCGCTTGGCGTTGGCCTGATGATCATGGCGGCGCTGCACATCAACCAGGCCCAGGGAGTCATCGAATCGCACTTCGGTATCTTCGCGCTGCTGGCGGTGCTGACCGTCTACCGCGATTGGCTGCCGATCCTGGTGGCCGCCGTGACCATCGCGGTGCACCACGTGGTGTTTCATGCCTTGCAGCACCAGGGCTTTCCGGTATTTGTGATGGAACATCACGGCGGCTGGAACATGATCTTCGTCCATGCGTTATACGTGGTCATGGAGACGATCGCCCTGCTCTACCTTGCCGTGCACAGCCAGCGCGAAGCGGTAGAGAGCCAGGAAATGCTCGAAAAGATGCTGGCCGTCACCACCCAGTTCAACGATGGATCCGCCACGGGTAAGGCGGAAACAGCCCACGTGCCCCTGGCTACCCGCTTCGATCACTTCCTGACGCAGATCACCGGCCTGATCGACGGCGTCGCCCGCGACTCCCACGGCCTCGGCCAACTCGGCCAGGAACTGGCCCACGCCAGCGGCACTCTGGAAACCGGCGCACGCCACCAGCTGGCGGAAATCGTGCAAATGACCGGTTCCATGCAACGCATGGAAGACGCCACGGGCCATATCGCCGTACATGTGGAACATGCCGTCGAGCACGCGGCTCAAGCCAGCCGGCAGGTTATTCGCGGCCAGGAAAGCGTCGGCCGGGCCCTACAGGAAATAACCCAACTCGCCACCCGCCTCCACGACACCAACGAGACGGTCCAGGAACTGGCCGTACAAGCCGAACAGATCGGCTCGGTGCTGGAGGTGATCAGCAGCATCGCCAACCAGACCAACCTGCTGGCGCTCAACGCCGCCATTGAAGCCGCCCGTGCGGGTGAGCAAGGCCGTGGGTTTGCCGTCGTCGCCGATGAGGTTCGCAACCTGGCGCAGCGCACGGCGCTGTCCACCCAGGAGATCAAGACTATTATTGAGGGGTTGCAGCACGGCAGCCGGCGGGCGGCGCAGGCCATGCACGACAGCCGCCAAGGCGTGGAACGGTGCGTGGAAGACAGTCAGCTGGCGGTCGAGATGCTACGCGCGGTGGGCAACGATATCTCGCAGATTGATCAGTTGAATGGGCGGATCGTATCGACCACCCAAGAGCAATCCACGGCGAATGTGGCGATCGTGGGACGGCTGCAATCGGTGCAGAACATTGCGCAGAACACCGCGCTGGATGTGGAAACGCTGGCCAGGAGCAGTCAGCAGTTGCCACCGATTGCGGTGCGGCTGGATGCGCTGGGGCGCCGGTTTCATAAGTGAGTTGAGCCTGATCCGGTGTCCGGTTCCGTCTGCGTTGAGCTATAGAGGCGATAGATAAATGCAGTCGTGGGGCTAATAGCCATCTGCTACTGTTCCAGCCAGACACAGGCTAAACGAGAGAGATCATGGACGCTTTGGATCAAGAAAGGGATTATGAAACACAGCGCCTGGCACGCGTGGCGGACTTGTGCCCGCATGACAATGAAGAGGATGAGGTCTTCGAGAAAATAATTGCGATGACCTCGGAGTACTTCAATGCGCCCATCGCGCTGATATCCATTGTGGAAAAACACCAACAGTGGTTCAGGGCGCGCGTGGGGATAGAAGAACGCTCCACACCGCGGGATGTCGCATTTTGCGCTTATTCTCTGCGTGACAGAGAGTTCATGGAAATCCTGGACGCTCACGAGGACGAGCGTTTCGTGAACAATCCGTTAGTGACCGGCTCACCTTTTATTCGTTACTACGCAAGCGCCCCGCTGCTCACCCATGACGGTTTCTCCCTCGGTAGCCTGTGCATCATAGATACCGCCCCCAGAACCCCGATGCGCTCGCGCGATGCAGCCATGCTGACGTATTTCTCTGAGCTGGTGATGATGCAAATCAGGGGCTTGCGCTCCCGAAACTATGTAGATCAGCCGACCGGGTTATTCAACCGCCTCCGGTTGGAAGAAGATATCCGCCAGGCGCGCGCCAACGCGGAGCCGTACCACGTTTACGCGGTTGATGTGATTTCACCGAAGTTCTTGAATGATGTAGTCAAGGCACTCGGTTACAGTTTCGCGCAGGCGTTGATGCTGTGCGTCAAATCACGCCTTCAACGCCTGATCCCCAAACATTGCCTGCTGTACAAAATCAGCCCCACACGCTTTGGGTTCCTGCTCAAGAGCGATGTTTCCATCGAGCAACTCTGCGCGAAAATCCTTGCCAATTTCGAGGAACCGGTGGACTGCCGGGGCATTCCGATCCTGATGCAGACCGGTATTGGTGTACTTTCAATCCAGGGCCCGGAGGAGAAGGACTGGCTGCGCCTTGTCGTCGGCACTGCGGATGATGCGAGGGTGCGTAATATCGGGTGGGCGCTGTATCAGCCGCAGCTGGATGCGGCTCAGCAACGCGCGTTTACGCTCCTTAGCTCCTTATCAGAGGCCGTACGCTCGAGCACTCAATTCAGTCTGGTTTACCACCCTAAGATCAACATACCTGGCTGCACATGCGACAGCGTTGAAGCACTGATCCGCTGGACGCATCCAACACTTGGCGTGATCAGTCCGGCAGAATTCATCCCCCTGGCAGGCAAGACCGCACTGATGCAGTCCATCACCTTCTGGGTCCTGGAGGCAGTAGTCGAACAGTCGCGCGCATGGAAAGCCGAGGGGCTTGCGGTACGGGTCGCGATGAACGTGACGGTCAGTGACCTCGAAAACTCGAGGTTCGTGGATAAAATCGAAAGCTACCTACAGGCCGGCAAACTTGCTCCTGAAGACTTGGAGCTGGAATTTACCGAAAGTATGGTCATGTCCGATCCGGAGAAGGTCGTACGCCAACTCGAAAGAGCTCGAGATCTGGGAATAGAAATTTCGGTCGATGACTTTGGCACGGGCTACAGCAATTGGACCTATCTACGTCAGCTTCCGGCCAACTCAGTGAAGATCGACCAATCACTGATCGGCAACCTCCCCCACAATGAAAAAGATAAGCGTCTGGTCAAGACACTCATCGAACTGGCCAGGGGGTTGGGCTACCGAGTAGTCGCCGAAGGTGTCGAAACGCAAAGCACTCTTCACCTGATCGCCAAATGGGGCTGCACACAAGCGCAGGGCTACTTGATCACCCAGCCTCTAAGCCCGCAAGCGTTGAAGAAATGGTTTGATCGGGGCGGGGCTGCTCTGGAACTTGCGCCAATATTCTAAACCGGTTTGCTCCGCTCACCGCCGTTCTCAAATCCAAGGCGTTCTCCAGGCGAGTCGTTAAGTATTTTGAGCAAGGGCCGATAGCCAGCATACTGCCGTCTCCCCTATACGCTCTGCCGTCGACGCTTGAGGATCAAAAAAGAAGATGCGTTCTCATTTGGGTGCTTTCAAAGTTGCCGACGTGATCTTTTGCACCCTGATCTGCCTGACAGGCATTGCCGTTACAGTCTTGGTGCTGACCTTTTACACAAGGACAGAGCAACGCACCGCCAGCGTTGCATTCAAACTCGAAGTTGACGAGCGCTTCAGTCGCGTACAGCGACGTTTCAGTGTGCAAGATTTAAAGCTGGACACCGTCAAGCGGTTCTTTATCAACGCCGACGACGTTACTGAAAAAGAATTCATGGGCTTTGTCACGCCGCTGGTTGAGGAAGGCGAAACCTATGGCTGGGTCCAGAGGATCCAGCAGAAGGATCTGGAGTCCTTTCGCACCGAAGCGCTGCTGAACGGAACCAGCGATTTTTCTTATCATGAGATCAATCCCCTCAACGGCCAAACGCGTCCCCTCACTGAACGAGCTGAACACTGGATACTGCTCTACCTGCTGTCGCTGGATGATGTAAAGATCACCCCAGGTACCGACGTCATGGCCAACCCGAATCGTGAAGCGCTGTTCACCCGAGCTCGCGAGAGCCATCAAATGGTCGTGTCGGACCCGCTGAAAATGTCCAGTGGCCAGTTCGGTGTGTTCTTTATTGCACCCGTATTCGGCCCAGACGCCACGATTCCCGAGCATGACGATGGCCTGCAGGGCTACGTGGTTTCCACCGTGCGCCTGGCGTTCTTGATGGAACAGAATATTCCATTGGCAAGCATGCTGAGGCTGAACGTGACGCTCTCAACGATTGACGCAGCGGCCGGTGAGTACATTTATCAAAGCTCAACGCCGCCAGCCGATTCGGAACTCTACGAGCGGCGGCTGCTCAACGTCGCTGACAATACCTACGTCATGCAGTTTCGGCCCGGCCCGGCGTTTTCGGCGGCCAATAGTCACGTGTTTTCCAGCGGCCTGATTGTTGTATCCGGGGCCGTGTTGACGCTGTTGATGACCGCGATGATGTTCCTGCTGATCACACAACGCACCCGCGCGCTTTCCCTGGTTGCCGAGCGCACCCAAGAATTGCAGACCATGAACATTACCGACCACCTCACCGGCGTGTACAACCGACGCTACTTTGAAACATCAATGGCGCGCCTGCTCATGGAGGCCAATATTCAACGCCAACCGCTATCGCTGATCATGTTCGATATCGATCACTTCAAACTCATCAATGACCGCAAGGGGCATCTGTGCGGCGATAAAGTCCTGCGGCTTCTGTGCGCCCGGATCAGTGCGGCAATACGTAAAAGCGACCTGTTATGCAGGACGGGCGGAGAAGAATTCGCACTCATATGCCCGAGCAGCGCACTGAACGACGCAGGAAAACTCGCAGAAAAGCTCCGCTTGTTGATAAGCGCCCTCCCGTTCGATGAAGCGGGCCAGGTGAGTTGCAGCTTTGGCGTGGCGACTTGGGCACACCCTGAGTCCTTCGAGGACCTTATGCGGCGGGTGGACGCTGCCATGTACGCCGCCAAATCCGGCGGTCGTGACCGAGTACAGTTGGCCCCCCAGGAAACCTGCGCTCCCTTCGTTTAAATGCACGCTTGAATGCACTATGACGCGCTTCTCCTGCCGCCGAGGAGTTCGCGAGCAACGATAATCCCCCCTAACAGCCCTCCGGCTATCGCGAGAGTGACGGACACTCCCCATTGAGCCGCGATCAACCCGGCGAGCAGCCCGCCAATCGCCTCGAAGCCAAAGCGTAGCGCGATGTAGAACGCGATCACTCGTCCACGCAGTGCGCCAGGCGCTCCACTTTGCAGTTGCATATTACTGCTCACGTTACTGACGGTGATCCCAAACCCGAGCACGGCCAGGCACAGTAATGCCAGTACCAGATGAGTAGGTATGGCCAGCCCCAGCAAACCCAATGCGCATAACACCGCCCCGGCCAATATAAAATGCTGCAACCTCGACGCGGAACCGCTGACCGCCAATAGGATGGTTGCAAGAAACGCCCCGGAACCCGCCGCGCCCCACAGCCAGCCAAGCGTACGAGCATCCCCCGCATAAACGGTCTTGGCTAAAATCGGCAGCAATGCGGTGTAGCACGACGCAAGGAGGTTGATGATCACCACACTGACCATCAACCGCCGAACTTCGAGGGTTCTCCAGAGATAACGCAACCCTTCGCGGAAGACTTCACGGGTTGAACCACTGGCTCTGGGGCTGGGTGTCGTGCGCACTTTTACCAGCCCTATCAACAGGAACATGAACGCAAGAGCGGTGAGTAAAAAACAGCCCGCTTCGCCCGCTGAGGCAATCAGGACGCCGGCCAACGGTGGGCCGACGAAGCGCGCGGCGTTGATGAGCATGGCGTTGAGTACAAGGGCATTCGGCAGGTCTGCAGGATCAGGCACAAAGCTTGCGATCAATGCCTGGCGAAGCGGCGTTTCCACTGCGTTGAGCAACCCGAGCAGCAATGCCATCAGCGCAAGGATCAAGCCACTCATCCATTGCTCATAGGCAAGAATCGCGAGCGCCAGCGACTGTAGCGCGAGGATGGCCTGTACGATGATCAGCAGGCGACGCTTGTCGTGCCTGTCCGTCCAGGCTCCCGCCAGAGGGCCTATCAGCAGTTGAGGCGCCAGGGTGAGGAAGGTGATGGTGCCAAGCAGTACAGCTGACCCTGTCAGGTGATAGGTCAACCAGGACAACGCCACCTGCTGGACCCACTTGCCCAGGGTGGAAACGGCTTGTCCTGCAAAATAGATTTGAAAGTTACGATGTGCCAGCGCTCTCACGGAGGCGGGCCACTTCCTGCGTTGCGTGGTGATGGGGTCCAGCAAGGCGTTGCTCCTGATTAGCAAGTAACAGCAATGCCCGCCCCATCGCACCTCAATGGCACATCAGGGTAGCAGGCAACCTTTTTTCTTCAGTGACTCCAGTACCCAGGTGCGATCATTGGTGCCTTGGGCAATTTGCTCCATCTGCTTGCACTCGGCAGCATGCTTGGCTGACGCACGATCAAAGACTTCGCCGACTTGATCGAAAGGTACACACAGGAGGCCATCGTCATCGCCAATTACCAGGTCGCCCGGCTCGATCACCATACCATCGATAGCAATAGGCACGTTGATCTCGCCCGGGCCATCCTTGTAAGGGCCACGGTGTGAAATGCCTGCCGCGAACAGTGGAAAATCGCCTGCGCCGATGACGGCCGAATCGCGAATTGCACCATTGATCACGATACCCGCGACACCGCGCTTGATGGCGTAAGCAACCATCATTTCGCCGATCAGGGCATTGGACAGGTCGCCCCCCGCATCGACCACCACCACATCACCCGGCTCTGCAATATCCAGGGCGTAATGCAGCATCAGGTTGTCACCCGGGCGAGCCTTGACCGTGAGCGCAGCGCCGGCCAATACGCCTGCACGATGCATCGGACGCACCTTGGCGCCACCTGCCGTCATGCGGTTCATTGAGTCGCTGACGTTCGCCACTGGAACCTCCCGGTAACGTGCAACCCACTCGGCATCTACCTTGCGCGCACGCTCCAACACCCTGAATCCAATGCTCATGTGACAAACCTCTACTGACGTTGCTTATTGAATTTATTCGTTGCCGTCGGCCGAGTAGCCAAGGCTTAATTTCAGAATTGCATTTCATTTATCTCAATGCAACAAAGAATTTAACCGGCCATCGGGCAAAAAAAGCATTTCAATCACAGATATTGCAACGGCATTTCATTATGCTAATGTCGGTCTGTCGCGACGCTCTCGCTTTGATCGTCAGCCATACCCATAAGAACAAGGTATCTGTCATGACCCGAACCCTCCTGCTTACCGGGCCCGAACTGGCTGCAGACGCAATGAACCTGGCCGCACGCCAGGGCGTCAGGGTAATCCCTACAACCCCCTACATTGCTGCTGACGAGCTGGAAGCGATCATCCGTGCCGAGCAACCCGACGCAATCATCGTTCGCCAGGGGCAATTGACCCGCGCGATGATTGAGGCCTCGTCCAGACTCAAGGCGATTGCCAAGCACGGCGTGGGTTACAACACCATTGATATCCAGGCGGCTGCCGACCATGGCCTTCCAGTCAGCATCGCTGTCGGTGCCAACGCGCAGTCCGTCGCCGAACACGCTTTTGCGCTGATGTTCAGCGTGGCGCGCCAGACTGCATTGCTGGACGCACGCATGCGCGACGGTCACTGGGACAAGACCTCGGCGAACGGTATTGAGTTGTTTGGCAAGACGCTCGGCCTGGTGGGTTTGGGCTCGATCGGCAGCATCCTGATGGACCTGGTTGCTCCGTTGAACATGCAGGTAAAAGTTTACGACCCCTACCTGAAGCAACTGCCGCAACGCGATCATGTGCAGCGCGAGGAGGATTTCGATCGACTCCTGGCCCAGAGCGATATCATCAGCCTGCATTGCCCGCTGACGGACACCAACGCAAACCTGATTGGCGCCGCGCAACTGGAGCGCATGCGCCCAGGCAGCATCCTGATCAATACCGCCCGGGGCGAATTGATTGATACCGACGCACTGGTCAAAGCGTTGAGCGAGCGCAAGATAGCGGGCGCCGGCCTGGACACCTTCAACCCCGAGCCGCCGCCTTCCGACAGCCCGCTCTGGGGTCTGCCGACACTTGTCGCCACTCCCCACGTGGGGGCCAATACCGGCGAGGCACGTGATCGCGTCGGTCTCGTTGCACTTCAACAGATTCTCGATGTGTGGGCGGGCAAACCCCTGGATCCTCGCTGTGTGGTCAACCGACATCTGCTCGAGGCCAGTACCGCGGTGCAGTGACCTTGCCCCCGCTGCCCTGGCTGGACACCAGGGCCGCCCACAATGAACGCGACACTCCAGAAACAATAACAATCGGAGAGCCTCATGACCTCAGCAACTTCCACCATCAGTGAGCTAGAGCGCAGTACGATGCACCGCGTCGCCTGGCGCATTCTTCCATTTCTGATCGTCTGCTATTTGATTGCGATCATCGACCGCGGCAACATCGGCATGGCCTCGCTGCAGATGAACGGAGACTTGGGCCTGACGGCGAAAGTCTTCGGCTTTGCGAGCAGCCTGTTCTTCGTCGCGTATTTCCTCCTCGAAGTCCCCAGCAACCTGGCCATGCAAAAATATGGCGCGCGTATGTGGATCGCCAGGATCATGATCACGTGGGGGCTGATCTCGGCAGGCACGGCATTCGTGCAGGGCGCCAACTCCCTGTATGTGATGCGCTTCCTGCTCGGAGCCGCCGAAGCGGGTTTCTTCCCGGGGGTCCTGCTTTACCTCACCTACTGGCTGCCCTCAGCTTACCGTGCACGCATGGTGGCGATCTTCATGGTGGCGATTCCTGCCGCCAACTTCATCGGCTCGCCGCTGTCCGGTCTGTTGCTCAGCCTGGACGGCTGGATGGGGATGCGCGGGTGGCATTGGCTATTCATCCTCGAAGGCATACCCGCCGTCTTGCTGGGGTTTGCTTGCCTGTTCGTGCTCACTGACCGCCCCGAACAGGCTAAATGGCTGACCGATGAACAACGCCGCTGGTTGACTCAGCGCCTGGCTGAAGAGGCTTCGAAAAAAACCGCAATCGGCCATATTTCCTTGTGGAAACTGCTGCGCCATAAAGACATCTGGGTGCTTGCCCTGATCTATTCGGGGGCCTCCGCCGCCGGCAGCACCATGAGTGTCTGGGCCCCGCAACTACTCAAGACCTTTGGTTTGAACTCACTGGAAATCGGCCTGGTGAATGCCATTCCCTATGGTATCGCTTCGGTCCTGATGATCGTGTGGGGACGCAGTTCCGATCGCACCGGCGAACGTCGCTGGCATACAGCAATGACCTTGTTGCTGATCGCGTTCGGCCTGCTCCTGACCCTGTTCACCTCCTCCTTGGTTGCCACCGTCATTTTGCTCACCCTGGTGTTGGTCGGGGCCTACTCAATGAAAGGTCCATTCTGGGCGTTGGTTTCCGGTTGGCTCTCCTCCTCCACGGCTGCTGCCGGGCTCGCAGCCGTAGGCGCAATGGCAAACCTGATCGGAGGCGGCCTGATGGTGAATGCTTATGGCGCGATCCACGACGCAACAGGCAGTTACGCGATAGCGCTTATGCCCCTGGCGGCGCTCTGCACGCTGGCAGGAATCATGGTGTTGGTGATTGGCCGCAAGCGTCAGCGGGAGCACGCCGAGTTGGGCGCATCCGTGGTCGCCAAGTAAGCGCTCCTCAATCGACGCCAAGATGCCGAGCTCCCGCAAGGGAGCCTCGGTATCGCTTCCAAACCCACATCATGAGGTTCTGCGATGCTTCTGTCTCGTCGCCGTTTCCTGCGAGCCGGCGACGCCGCCCTCCAGGATCTACTGGCGCGCCGGACGCCGGGACAGATGCTTCCTAGGCAGTTCAGCTGTCCGCCGGCTTGAGCCCCAGACTGCGCATCAGGTCGCGGGCAACCTCGAAGAAAATGTCCTTCAAGTTGTCCGCGCACTCCTCCGTCAGTCGGCTGGCAGGCCCGGAGATGACGAGTGCGCCCATCAGCTCCTGCTGCCGCCCATAGATCGGCAGCGCGATAGAGGACGCGTGTGGGTCCGTCGCGCCACGCGAAAAGTACGGTTTTTCCAGCGCGATGCCCACGTGAAAAGGCGCTCGCAGCGCTTGGGCTCCGGCCGCTTCATCCATGGGGCGCATATCCCCCGGCTGCATATTGAGCCGCAGGCGATGGGCGGAATTGACCCGGTACTGGCACATCCGATAGGCACCATGGCGAACATAGAAAGAAACGGTCTCACCTGTTTGCTCGGAAAGGTACTGCAGTCGCGGCATCACATGCCGCTCCAGATCGAGCGACTCCTGATACACCGCGTTAAGCCTCATGACCTCGCTGGCCAACTGATAACGGCCATCAGCCATGCGTGTGATGTAACCCTGGTTTTCAAGCGAAACCATCAAACGCATGATCGTGCTTTTGATAAGCCCCGTACGCTCTACCAGCTCAACCAGGCTCAACGCAGAATCGCCGATTCGAAAGGCAGACAGAACGGTCAAGACTCGGTCAGCCGAAGCCACCCCGTTTACCGCTGGGCGCGGCCGCGCTTTAACCATTGAAGACACCTCATTGACAGAGCCCATTCAGTTGACCAGACAGGGCAGCCAACGATCAGGGCAGGAAAATTGATTATCTTACAACGACAGCCTGCTCGCCATCCGGGTGATGTATAGCAAAAAAACTAGCAAGGCCCGAAAGCTGCGCCTTGCAAATCCTGGATGCGTTGATCAGCGCGCGTACTCCAAGCCATCGGAGCCTCTGAAGACCCGCATCCGATTTTTTTTAAAATGCCATTTCTTTTAGAGAATCTAAAAAGCTAGCCAGCTCATCGCCACCACAAAATAACTCAACAAAAGCACTATTTTCGCGAAAACCCTGTATCGCCTTTCGTCGGCGATTGGTTTATTTTGAAACAGCATTTCATTAAAACTAGACCAATAACAATTCCGGGCGACCCACGCCCTTCTCGCCGCCAGGAGCGAACATGAGCTTTTTTGCTGCCCCACCGACCGTTCAGACAAGCGTCTTTACCCGCCTGCCGGAACAGTTTCGCGACGTGCGCCCAACCGCCTGGGCGAATGCCAACCGCCAGGGACGAGCGATAGATTCGTTTCTGGAAGGACCATCGTTTGACCGGGAGGGTCGCCTCTACGTGACCGACATCCCCAATGGGCGGATTTTCAGGATTTCCCGTCTCGGCGAGTGGGAGCTGGTCTGCGCCTACGATGGCTGGCCGAATGGCCTGAAGATCCATCAGGACGGGCGAATCTTCATCACCGATTACAAGCGCGGAATCATGGTGCTGGATCCGCACACCGGCGATATCCAGCCCTTTCTGGAGTCGGCGGGTTCAGAGGGTTTCAAGGGCGTGAATGACCTCGTCTTCGCTCCCAATGGTGACCTGTACTTCACCGATCAGGGACAGACCGGCCTGCAGGATGCGAGCGGCAGGGTCTACAAGGTCGACGTGAAGGGCAACCTGACTTGCCTGCTCAATACCATCCCCAGTCCCAACGGGATCGTCTACGACCCCAACCTGAATCATCTGCTGATTGCGGTCACCCGCGCCCAACAGATCTGGCGTATCCCGCTGGGCAACGGCTCGATCATCGGAAAGGTTGGAGTCTTCGCCCAACTGCACGGAGGTCTCGGCGGCCCCGATGGGCTGGCCCTTGACGCAGAGAGCAACCTCTATATCGCGCACACAGGCTTCGGTTCTGTCTGGAAACTGTCGAAAGTCGCGGAGCCGCTGCAACGCATCGTTTCTTGTGCCGGCATCAGCAATACCAACCTGGCTTTCGGCGGCGTGGACGGTCGAACGCTGTTCATCATCGAGTCCGAGACCGGGAGCATTCTGCAAGTCGACACGGCCACACCGGGGTTACCAATGTACTCCCATAGCTGAACCCACAGCACAGCTCATACAACAACTATAAAAAGACCTGACACTATGACCTACGACACTTCGACCCACCCTACTACGCTCAACGAGGCCGAAGGTGAACGCTTGATGCACCGCATACTGTGGCGCGTCGTGCCATTCATTTTCGTCTGCTATGTCATCAGCTACCTGGACCGCACGAACGTCGGTTTTGCCGCCATCAGCATGAACAAGGATTTAGGGCTGACCGCAACAATGTTCGGGTGGGCCGCCGGCCTGTTCTTCTTCGGCTATTTCATTTTTGAAATCCCCAGCAACCTGCTGATGCAACGATTTGGCGCGCGGATCTGGATTGCACGCATCATGATCACCTGGGGCCTTATTTCCATGGCCACGGCGTTTGCGACTGGCCCCATCAGCTTCAGCATTGCGCGTTTCCTGCTCGGGGTTGCCGAAGCCGGATTCACCCCAGGCGTTTATCTGTATTTCACCTACTGGTTCCCGGGTAAGTGGCGCGCCAAGGCGACCGCTGCCTTTCTGCTCGGTATTCCCGTGGCGAATATCGTCGGCTCGCCGCTGTCGGGTTGGCTGCTCGAACAACACGATGTCCTGGGGCTACGCAACTGGCAACTATTGCTCATTACGGAGGCCTTGCCCGCTGTGCTGTTGGGTATCGCGTGCCTGTTTCTGCTCGTCGATACGCCGCTGAAGGCTCGGTGGCTGTCGGATCGCGAAAAAACCTGGCTTAACAACCGCCTCTCTGAAGAGCAAAAAGCGATTGGCGCCTCCCATGGCACCACTTTGCGGGCAGCATTGACCAATCCGAAAGTCTTCACGCTGGCGGCGATCAACTTCTGTTGCATCGTCGGCTCGGTCGGCATCGGTATCTGGCTTCCGCAAATCATCAAAAGCCAGGGTATTTCCAGTGGCGCCTTGGGCTTTGTCGTGGCGTTGCCTTATGTGTCAGGCGCAATCATCATGACCCTCTGGGCGCGCCTGGCCAATAAAAGCAGGCAGCGACTTCCCTACGTCGTCGGTGCGTTGGCCATGGCCGCTGCAGCACTGGTGGTAGCGGCACTGACCGAGCATTCCGTCCTGAAAATTGCGGCTCTGTGCATGGCAGTGGCCAGTATCCTTGCCTTCCAGGCGACGTTCTGGGCGATCCCTTCAACTTTCCTTACGGGGCGTGCTGCCGCAGGTGGCCTGGCGATGATTGTGTCGATCGGCAACCTTGGCGGTTTCACCGGCCCGTTCATGATCGGCTTGATCAAGGACTCCACTGAGAGCTATACGATGCCATTCTTTGCGGTGGCGGCCGTCCTGCTGATAGGCCTGTGCTTGATGCTCTGGTTGGGCGACCCTGCTCGCCAAGGCACTCCAACACTGCCTGCGCCTCAAGCAGTGCCAAAATGACTCAAGGTACAACTTCGCACTGGCGCTAAGGTTTGGTGGCTGTCGCAGCAACGGGCACCTGCAGAAAACCTCGCGCCAATTGCTGATACAACTCCGGCCCCATCCTGGCGCTGACCGCCTTGGCGATCAACGCCACGCCCATGAGACTGATGACCATGCCATGGCTGTCGATCATCTCCATGACGATGATTGCGGCAGTGATCGGCGACTGTGTTACCGCCGCCAGGAAACCCACCATGCACAGCGCAATCATGGGTTGGGCCGCCACGTTGAAAAACTCGGCGGCATTGGCGCCCACCGCCGCGCCGACTGCAAGGGACGGCGCGAAAATGCCGCCAGGGATACCGGAAAAATAGGTCACGACGGTGGCGAGAAAACGCGTGATGGGCGCATGCCAGGGCAGGCCGATATCCGACACGATGATCTGTGACGTAATGCCGTAACCGCTGCCAAACGACAGGCCACCGCTGAGCGCGCCGAGAACGGCCACGATCAACCCGCAACCACCGGCAAACCAGACCGGGTGAGCGCGGCGCCATTCCCAGAGGGCAAACCGCTGATGCCGCTGTGGCCATAGCAGCATTCGGCTGAACAACCCTCCCAGCAGACCGCAACCGATACCGGCGGCCACCGCAGGCGCGATGATCGTGAGGCTGACATCTTGTACGTCCAGGTGGCCGAAGTAGTTGTAGTTGCCCTGTATAGCGATCGCGACCATGCCTGACAGGATGATCGTGCTGAGCAACACACCACTGGTGCGCGTTTCCAGCTTGCGCCCCAACTCTTCCACCGCAAACGCCACCCCGGCCAACGGCGTGTTGAACGCTGCGGCAATGCCGGCGGCGCCTCCGGCCAGGATCAGGTCTTCGGGACGAATCACCCGCGCATTGGGCAGGTAACGATGAAAGAAGTGCATGATTGAGGCGGCCACTTGCACCGAAGGGCCTTCGCGCCCAGCCGAAAAGCCCCCGGTCAGTGCCAGTGTGCCCAGGCCTATCTTGGCGAACGCAATACGCAACGAGACCAACCGGCTGACGGGTTTGCCCTGGTGCGCCAGCCGCGTGGCGGCGATCACCTGGGGAATTCCACTGCCCTGGGCTCCGGCAAAAAACCGCGTGGTCAGCCACACCACCAGCATGCCCACCAGTGGCGTGTAGATAAACGGCAACCAGGGTCGCCCGGCCGTCTGTTGAGCAAATTGCATCAGCGCCAGGTCGGCCAGGCGGGCGAACATCACGACCAGCAGCCCGGCACAGGTGGCGGCAACCCAGAGGGTCACGCGAGTACGCCAGCGGACAGACGCAAAGCGACGGCGTAACAACAATAGCGGTTTGATCACCCGAGCAGATTCCCGTTTCAAGTTCGATGGCAGGCAACGCCCACGCAGTCTCGCATGATCTCGACCCTGCCGCAGCCCTGCAGCATGCCCCGCGCAGGGCATTCAACGAACAGGACGGGCGTTGCTCACCACACCGCGATATGTGAATCCGCCCTCGGTTCTGTTCCTCCGCACAGCACGCCCGTGACCGGGTCGCGCAGGATGATTTGCCCGCGCCCGTAATCGGTCAGGTCGCAGGCGATCTGTACTTCGTGGCCGCGACGTATCAGCGCGTTGGCCAAATCGCGGGAGGCGCCCTGCTCTATGCCGACTTTCATGCCGCCCAGCCATTGCCAGCGTGGCGCATCCAGCGCGGCTTGCGGGTTGAGGCCGAAATCGACGAGGTTCATCACCATCTGTACATGGCCTTGGGGCTGCATGTAGCCGCCCATTACGCCGAACGGTCCGAGGGCCTGGCCATCCTGGGTGAGAAAGCCGGGAATGATGGTGTGGAAGGTTTTCTTGCCGGGCGCCAGGCAGTTGGCATGGGCCGGATCGAGGCTGAACTCCTGCCCGCGATTTTGCAGGGCGATGCCGCTGTCGGGCAGCACCACGCCGGAGCCGAAGCCGTGGTAGTTGCTCTGGATGAACGAGACCATATTGCCTTCGGCGTCCGCCGTGGCCAGGTACACCGTGCCGCTGGCGTGAGGGTCACCGGGCTTGGGCAGTTGCGCTTGTTCGCCGATCTGGTCGCGACGGCGGGTGCTGTAGGCGTCGCTCAGCAGGTCAGCCACCGCCACGCACATATGCAAGGGGTCGGTGATGTGGTGCAAGCCGTCGCTGTAGGCCGCCTTCATCGCCTCAAGCTGACGATGCCAGGTCTGTTGGCTGTCACGGTGATCGAAGTTGAAGCCTTCGAGGATCTTCAGGGCCATCAACGCCACCAGCCCTTGGCCGCTCGGGGGGATTTCCCAGACATCCACGCCACGATAATTGATATGGATCGGCTCTACCCACTGCGCCCGGTAACCCTTGAGGTCGCCGCCACGCAGATAGCCGCCGCTGGCACGCGAATGAGCGTCCAGTCGGTCGGCCAGGGCGCCGCGATACAGGCTTTCGCAGCGGGTCGCGGCGAGTTCTTCCAAGGTCCGTGCCTGGGCCGGGTTGCGGTACAACTGCCCGGCCAGCGGGGCGCGGCCGTCGATCAGGAAGGTATCGAACCAGGCATCCAGCGCGGCGTCACGATGGGCGGTGAATTCGTTCAAGGCGAGCTGCCACTGATGGGCGACTACCGGCGAGACGGGAAAGCCGTCCCGCGCCAGGCTGATGGCCGGCTGCAGCAGATCGGCGAAGGGCAACGTGCCGAAGCGTTGCGACAGCTCCGCCCAGGCCGATGGGCAGCCAGGCACGGTGACCGGAGTCCAGCCGTACAGCGGCATCTGCTCATGGCCCGCAGCCTTGACCGCATCAATGCTCAAGGCCGCCGGCGCGTGGCCGTTGCCATTCAGGCCGTGCAACCGGCCCTTGCACCACACCAGCGCAAACGCATCGCCACCCAGGCCGCAGCCAGTGGGTTCCACCACAATGAGGGCCGCCGCCGTAGCGATGGCGGCGTCGATGGCGTTGCCGCCCTTTTGCAGAATCTCGATCCCCGCCTGGGCCGCCAGGGGTTGTGACGCCGCGACCATGCCGCGACGGGCAAAGACACTCTGGCGTTGTGACGGATAGGGGTACTCGTGAGCAGAAAATTTCAACATGGCAAAGGCTCTTGGGTTCAGGCTTTTGGACACAGGCGACAGGGGTTCCTCGCCAGGCTCACAACACACGACTGAGAAAGGCTCGGGTACGAGGGTGGCTGGGGCGCCTGAAAATCTGTTCCGGTGGCCCTTGTTCGATGATTTCGCCCTGGTCGAGCACCACCACCCGATCGGCCACTTCACGGGCAAAGCCCATTTCATGGGTGACCACCACCATGGTCATCCCCTCCTCGGCCAGCTCTTTCATGACCTCCAGCACTTCGCCGACGGTTTCCGGGTCAAGCGCGCTGGTGGGTTCGTCGAACAACATGGCTTGGGGCTTCATGGCCAGGGCGCGGGCAATCGCGACCCGTTGCTGCTGGCCGCCGGAAAGCATTGAGGGGTAATGGCCGGCCTTGTCCGCCAGGCCGACCCTGGCCAGCAAATCCCGCGCCTGACCCAGCGCCTCGGCACGCGAAACGCCAAGCACCTGGATCGGCGCCTCGATGATGTTTTCCAGGGCGGTCATATGCGGGAACAGATTGAAGCGCTGGAACACCATGCCGATATCGCGGCGCTGCCGGGCGATGTTGCGCTCCGAATCACGCACCAGGCTGCCGTCGCTGCGCTCGCGATAGCCCATGGCACGGCCGTTGACGCGGATGCGCCCGCCCTGGATATCTTCCAGCAGGTTGATGCAGCGGATAAAAGTGGTCTTGCCGGAGCCTGATGCACCGATCAGCACCACCACTTCGCCACGCCGCACTTGCAGGGAAACGCCCTTGAGAATCTGTAGCTCGCCGAAGGACTTGTAAATATCCAGCGCTTCGATGATCAGTTCTTCACTTTGGTGCGCCATGCTTAACGTCCCCTCAGCAATTTCAAGGTGCTACGCCCGAACAGGCGGCTGGAGGCCGGCGGTGGTGCGCCGGGCTGGTCGGACTGGCCGAAACGGGCCTCCAGCCAACGCTGGAAAACCCCCCACAGGGTGGTGAGCATCAAGAAGTAGATTGCTACCACCAGGTACAACTCGAACACACGGAAGGTCGCCGAAGTGACCATCTGCGTACTGAGCAGCAACTCCTGCACCCCGATGACACTGACCAGCGTGGTGTTCTTGAGCATCACGTTGAACTCGTTGCCCAGCGGCGGCACGATCACCCGGAACGCCTGTGGCAGGATGATGCGCCGCATCAGCTTGGCGAAGCCCATGCCCAGGGAGCGTCCGGCCTCGTATTGGCCCTTGTCGACCGCGCCGATCCCCGCCCGGATGATCTCGGCCATATAGGCGCCTTCGTTGAGGCCCAGGGCAATGATCGCGGCCTGGATATTCCCCGGGATCATCAGGCCGAACAGTTCCACATCCTCAAACCGGAAAATCCCGCCTGCCGCCATGGCGGTGTACAAAAACACGATCTGCACCAGCAACGGCGTGCCACGCATCAACCACACATAAAAGCGCACCGGCAGATGCAGCAACGGGTTCTTCGACAGCCGCAGCAACGCCGCCGCCAGCCCCAGCAAACAGCCCAGCAACATCGCCGAGACCGCGATCAGGCAGGTCAGCCAGAGCCCGGTCAGGTACACGCCGCTGGGCTGCAACAGGTACTGCCAGAACACATCCCAATTGAAATTCATCGCGGGTTTGCCTCAGTCGAGTGTGTCGCTGCTCACATGCCACTTGTTCAGCAACTGCAGGTAGCTGCCATCGCTGCGCATGTCGCTGATCACCTGTTGCACCGCGGCGCTCAATTGCGGGTCATCCTTGCGAATGCCCAGGCCGGTGAGGATGCGGCTGAACGCCGGCACACCCTCCTGAAACAGGTCGGGGGCCATCGCTGCGTAGTAACCGGCGGTTTCCACGGTGGTGCCGTAGGCGTCAACCTGGTGGATGCGCAGGGCTTGGAAAGCATCGGTGTCGGTGTTGTAGACCACCAGTTTCATGGCGGGCTTGCCGGCTTTGGTCAGGCTGTCGTTCTGGCTATCCAGCAGGGTCTTGATGGTCGAGCCATTGAGCACCGCGACTTTGTGCCCGGACAGGTCATCCAGTGCCTTGATGCCCTTGGGGTTGCCCTTTGGCACCACCACCGACTGGCTGGAATACATGTAGTTGACGATATCGATCACCTGGCGCCGTTCGGGCTTGTCGAACAGTTGATCGACGATCATGTCGCACTGCTGGGCGAGCAGCGCCGGCACCAGCCCCGAGAACGGAATCACTCGCCACTGCACCGGCTTGTCGCCCAGGCGCTTGGCGATTTCCAGGCCCAGATCGACGGTCAGCCCGCGCGGTTTCTGGGCCTCGTCGAAAGACACCAGCGGGGGTGAATCCATCCCCGAGCAGTAAGTGAGCTTATCGGCTTTGAGCAGGCGCTCCGGTACCTGGGGCGCAGCAAAGGCCCACTGGCTAAAGAGACTGAGGGAGAAAGCCACCAGCAAGGCGCGGCGTTTATGCATGACCAGACACTCCAGTAGGTTGAAGAACGGGGCAGGACACCAAGTCAAAACACGACAGCTTTTTTATTATTTTTCCGCTTGCAGGAATTGAATCAGCGCCGGCACCGTGCCTTCGATGTGTTCACGCACCACGGCTTCGGCGCGGGCGGCGTCACCGGCCCGAATCGCGTCGAGGATCACCGCATGTTCCTGGCGTGCGCTGAGCGGCTTGTCACCGTGCTGCAACCATAAGCGCATGGGCGCCTCGACCAGCGAGTACAACGCCGAAATCTGCTTCATCAAACGCGGTCGGCCGCTGAGGCTGCACAGGTATTCATGAAACGCACGATGCCGCCGGACCCAGGCGGCGCTCTCGTCGCGGTAGTCGTCCATCTCGTCCAGCAGGCGTTCCAGGGCCGCCAGCTGGCGTTCGCCGATACGGCCCACCGCCACGCGCACCGCCAGCCCTTCCAGGGCGCTGCGCATCTCGAACACCTCATGCAACTCATCGATATCCAGGCCGCTGACTACCGCGCCACGGTTGGGTCGCAGGGTAACGAGGCCTTGGGCATCCAGGCGCCGGAACGCTTCGCGCACCGGCATGCGGCTCATGCCGACCTCACTGGCGATATCTTCGGCAATCAGCCGGTCACCCTTGCGGTAGCGGCCGCTGCAAATGGCTTCCAGCAGGTAGTTGTAGGCCTCCTCCTCGGCAGTCAGGGGCTGACGGTCTACGTAAGCGGGGGCAAATTGCATCGGCGGCACCTTTTGATTTTTTGTATCCAATTATCCACGGATACATAAAAGCAGAATGCGTGCCATCTCGCGTGAAGGGAGGCAAGGGGTTGAATCGGCTGCATAAATCGGAAAGTAGCGGCGAGACCGCCGCGTACGACCAGCACGGTGTGCTACCAAACAGCACACCTATGCCCTATGAGTGAGCACGCTCCAGGCGCAGTCACAATCGAGCTTTTGCCCGGCGCGGCGGTCGCCGACCAGGCAAGGGCTGCGTGGAATGACGACTTTCTCGCCCTGTTCAGGTGGGGTTACAGGGTGTAGGAAATCCCCACCTGGACCGTACGCGGTTCGCCAGGGTAGGCATAGAAGTTCAGGAAAGAACCTTCTTCGTACTCACGATTGAACAGGTTCTTCACGTCAAGATTGAGCCTGACCTTTTCGTTGACCTTGTAGTAACTCAGCAGGTCAACGACCGTGTAGGACCCCATCGTGAAGGTGCTATTGGCAGTTTGCCCGGCGCGTTCGGCCACGTATTTACCACCGGCGCCCAGGCCCAACCCTTTAAGGGCGCCGTCCTGGAACTCATACACGTTAAGCAGGCTGAAACTGTTGCGCGGGATGTTCGCCAGGCGCGTACCGGTGCGAATGGTGGTGTCCTTGGTCACCGCGGCATCTACATAGGCATAGCCGCCGATCATCCGCCACTCGGGCGTCAGGTTGCCGGCCACGTTCAGATCGAAGCCGCGACTGCGCACCTGCCCCGTCGCCACGTTGAAGGCCGAGTCAACGGGGTCGACACCTTGAACGTTTTTCTTGTCGATCTGGTAGATCGCTGCGTCGACGCTCAACTGCCGGTCAAGCGCTTCCCACTTCACGCCCATTTCATAGGACTTGCCCTGCTCCGGATCAAAACCGCCGCCTTGACGACTGGCGCCTGTGTTGGGTTTGAACGAACGCGCCGCATCCGCGTAGAGCGCGACGGTGTCGGTGAGGTCATACATCACACCGACGCGTGGGGTGACCGCGTTGTCGGCAGCGTTCCAGCTTCTGACACCCGGTACGTAGGATTCGTATTCGTGCTCGAAGCGCTCAAAGCGCGCACCCGCGAGAACCTTCAAGCGCTCGGTCAGCGCCACCTGGTCCTGGACGAAAGCCGCGTAAGTCTTGAGGTTTTCTTTGTCATGGGTCGGCGTGCGGATCAGCGCAGGTCGTGGCTGGCCATAGACCGGGTTGAAGATATCAATCGGGAACGTGCCCGTTGCGGCGCTGGAACGCTGGATGATCGACTTGTAATCGTAGTCTTCGTATTCAATGCCGGTGAGCAGCGTGTGGTCCAGGCCGCCCAGGGAAAAGTGCCCGGTCAGGTTGAGCTGGTAGTCCTTGTCGGTCCAATCCAGCTTGCGGTAGTTGAAGTTGCGCTGCAGGGTGCGTCCGTCGGCATTCAGGCTCGTCGCATTGTTCGCCTCAACGCCATTGCCCTTCATCGTCCCGTCCAGCCACTGGAAGCCACCGGCCAGGGTCCAGTTGTCGTTGAGCAGATGTTCGAAACGCAACTGGGCCATGTTGTTGTCGTTGTGCAGGTTACCGGCGTATTTCTCACCCCAGAAGGTGTCTCGTGACGGTGTGCCACGCTGGTTGGCGAAACGGGTCAGGCCGCGATCCAGTGGGTGATTGTTACGCATGAAGTCGCCTTCGAAGGTGACCTTGGTGTCGTCCGTGGCCTGCCAGGTCAACACCGGCGCCACGCCATAGCGCTCGGTGGAGACATGGTCGCGAAAGGTGTCGCCGCCCTCACCCACCACGTTCAGCCGGTAGGCCAGGCGCCCTTGCTCATCCAGTGGGCCGGACGCATCGAGCGTACCGCGCCGCATGCCTTGATCATCCAGTTGGCTGCCCAGCGTGATCGTACGCTCGGCCAGGGGTTGCTTGGAGACCACATTGAAGGTGCCGCCAGGGTCGCCACGCCCATAGAGCAGGCTGGCAGGCCCGCGCAGCACTTCAAGACGCTCGATGCTGTTGGCATCCGGCATGCTCGGGTAGCCCCGATTGATCGGAAAACCGTTGCGATAGAACTCGGCGGTGGTAAAGCCGCGCACCGTGAAGCTGGTCAGCCCCTGCCCGCCGAAGTTGTTGGCCCGGCCAACGCCACCCGCGTAGTCCAGGGCTTCCTGCAAGCGCGTCGCCCCCAGGTCCTCGACCACGTCCTTGGGTACGACGCTGATGGACTGGGGCGTTTCGTGAATCGAGGTATCGGTACGTGTCGCACTCGCCGAACGTGTGGCGCGGTAGCCCTTGACCGGACCTTGGGCCGTCTCACTGTCCATCTCGCCCGTGACCGTGGTCGCTTGCAATTCGAGGCTGGCGTTTTCAGAGGGTGCATCCTGCGCCCAGGCTAAAGGGGAAAATGCTTGAAGCACGCAGAGGGAAATGAGGGTACGACGCATGGATGCTGGACCTTATGGATGAGCCGACGAGAAGGTGGACCTGCCAGGAATTCGCGGCGGATCTTATATCAACAGTTCTCGTTTAGCACTAATTCTCATTAACGAGCTTTTTTGAGAATCCACTGGATACCAGTCGCTTAAACACCCCACGCGAAAAAGGCGCTCAAGCAGGCGCGCCGTCACTGGCCGCAACGTCCAACGAAGCCAACATCTGCGCACGGCACACTTCAAGGATCTCGTCAGCCAGCGCGGAATCGTCCGGGCAAGCCCGCGACAAGACAATCGCGCCAACCGCTCGAGACAGCAGGTCGATCATGTTCTTCCTGCCCTCACCCGCCGCGGCATCCGGTCCCGTCGGGTATTTCTGCCCCAGCGTGTGCAGGAGCTGTTCGATGCCTTCGGCAAAGGTGGTTTTCAGCTCATCCGATTGACGCGCCGCGTCGCCCCCCAGCGCCGCCAGGGTGCAACCGCCGCCACGTCGGTCGCGATGCTCTCGGGTCACATAGCGGTTGATGAAGCCAGCAACATCGAGCGACTCAGCCCCCACCAGCGATTTGGACAGGCTGCAGGCCGAGGCTTCGGCCATCAGGTCGGCCTTCGAGCCGAAATGCTTGTAGAAACCGCCATGGGTGAAGCCGGCCGCCGCCATCAGATCGGCGACGCCGACACCATCAAAACCGCGCTCGCGGAACAGTTCGGAAGCCGTTTCAACGATGTGCTCTCGATTGGCCTGCGCCTGCGCCTTGGTCACTCTCACCTGTCATACCTCGTGTTCAACGGGAAAACCTGCGCTCCATGATACATAGATGCCAGTCATAATCAAAACCGTTGACAGCTTAGATTTCGATCATCATCATAAAAACACGCAAAACCCACCCAGAGAGATGAACCATGAGCACTCGCCCTACTGTTTTGATCACCGGCGCCTCTACCGGCATTGGCGCGGCTTACGCCGCACGCTTCGCGCAACGCGGCCACGACCTGGTGCTGGTCGCTCGAGACCAGGCGCGCCTGGAAGCACTCGCTGCAAGGTTGCGCGACGAACACAAGGTCAGCATCGAGATCATCCCCGCCGACCTGACCCAACTCGACGATCTGACCCGCGTTGAAACCCGTCTGCGCGACGATGCCCGCATCGGAATCCTCGTCAATAACGCCGGCGCGGCGCTGTCCGGCCGCTTTATCGACCAGAGCACCGACAGCGTCGCGCAATTGGTCGCCCTCAACACCACCGCGCTGGTGCGGCTCGCCAGTGCCATCGCTCCACGTCTGGCCAAGGCCGGCGACGGTGCGATCATCAATATTGGTTCGGTGGTCGGCCTGGCGCCGGAGTTCGGCATGTCGGTCTACGGTGCGACCAAGGCCTTTGTGCTATTCCTTTCCCAGGGCCTGAGCCTGGAGCTTTCGCCTCTGGGCGTGTATGTGCAGGCCGTACTGCCGGCCGCAACCCGCACGGAAATCTGGGATCGCTCCGGCATCGACATCAACACCCTGAACGAAATCATGGAAGTGGGCGATCTGGTGGATGCCGCACTGGTCGGCTTCGACCGTCGTGAGGTGGTGACGATTCCGCCGCTGCACGAAGCTGAACGCTGGGATGGCCTGCAGACCGCCCGTCAGGGCTTGCTTGGGCAAATCCGTCAGTCTGCGGTTGCCCAACGCTACCTGGCCTGAGTGCGATCACTGAGTCACGATCATCCCAACAGGATTCGGTGCAGGCGCCCAAGGCCCTGCATCGACGCCTGCCAACCGACAAGAGCTGCGTCACGATGAAAGCCTTTTTGATTGATCGCTATGGCAAGAACACTGGTCGCCTTGGCGAGGTGCCCTCCCCGATAGTCGGGGCGCACGACGTATTGATTGAGGTGCACGCCAGCAGCGTCAACGTGCTGGACGCGAAGATCCGCAAAGGCGACTTCAAATTGATCCTGCCGTACCCACTCCCGTTGATCCTGGGCAATGACCTGGCCGGGGTCGTGGTAGAAGTGGGCTCGCAAGTCAAACGCTTCAAACCGGGAGACGAGGTCTACGCCCGCGCACCTGAAACCCGCATCGGGACATTCGCCGAACGCATCGCCGTGGACGAAAACGCGCTCGCCCGCAAGCCCGCCAATCTCGACATGGCACACGCCGCAGCGATCCCCTTGGTGGCCCTGACCGCCTGGCAAGTGCTGGTCGACACCGCACACCTGCAACCGGGCCAGAAAGTCCTGATCCACGCAGGGTCAGGCGGTGTCGGCACGCTCGCGATCCAGCTCGCCAAACACCTCGGTGCCTTTGTCGCTACCACCACCAGCACGGCCAATGTGGAATGGGTCAAGGCGCTGGGCGCCGACCGGGTGATCGACTACACACAGCAGGATTTTGAAAGCGTCCTGCATGACTATGACGTAGTGCTGAACAGCCTCGGCGCGGATGTATTGGAGAAGTCGCTCAAGGTCCTCAAGCCCGGTGGGCAGCTCATCTCCATCTCAGGACCACCCACGGTCCAATTCGCCCGCGAACAAGGGCTGTCCTGGCCACTGCAGCAAGTCATGCGCCTGCTGAGCCTGGGGATTCGGCGCAAGGCGCGCAAACAGGGCGTGCGCTACGCATTCGTGTTCATGCGGGCCGATGGCGCACAACTGCAGCAGCTCACCGAGCTTATCGAGGCCGCAATCATCAAGCCGGTGATTGACCGCACCTTCCCCTTGGAACACACGGCGCAGGCGTTGACGTACGTCGAGCAGGGGCGCGCCAGGGGCAAGGTGGTGATTACGCTCAAGTGATTACGTCAGCGATTTCGGAATCTTCAGCCCCAGGCTTTCGCGCAACGTCGTCCCTTCATAGGCCGTGCGGTACACACCGCGTTCCTGCAACAGCGGTATGACTTCACGGGTAAAGCGCTCGAACTGCTCCGGATGCCCAATATAGATATTGAACCCATCCACCGCCCGCGCCTCGAACCACTCCGCCATTTTCTGCGCGACGGTCGCCGCCGTTCCCACAAAGGCCCCCGGGCGCAGTTGTCGACCGAATTCGACGGCCTGGCGCAACGTAAAACCTTTCTCCCGGGCCTGGTCGGCAATGCGTTTGGCGGCAGTGAAAAAGCTGCTGCGCGCAGCCTCCAGGCTCTCCTGCGGAAACGGCGCATCCAGGTCGTACTGGCTGAAATCATGCCAGCCGAAATTGCGCCCGAACTCCTTCAAGGCCAATTCAAAGCTGTGGTCGGCGTGATGGTAGTGTCGCTCGATTTCGCGGGCCTGTTCATCGGTGTCGCCCACATAGATTTCTGCGCCGGGCATCACCCGCAGTTGTTCGGGATCGCGACCGTGCCGCGCGGCCCTGTCCTTGATATCCCGGTAAAAAGCCTGGCCCTGCTCGATGCTGGCCGCATGCGTAAAGATCACGTCCGCCGTGGCGGCGCCCAGCTCGCGGCCTTGCTCCGAGTCGCCGGCCTGGAAGATCACCGGCTGGCCTTGGGGTGAGCGCTGGATGTTCAATGGGCCGACCACCGAAAAATGCTCGCCCTGGTGATTCAGGCTGTGCAGCTTGTTGGGGTCGAAAAACTGGCCGGTGGCGCGGTTGCGCACAAAGGCATCGTCCTCATAGGAGTTCCACAGGCCCTGCACTACTTGCACGTGTTCGGCTGCACGGCCGTAGCGGGTGTCGTAGTCATAATGTTCATCGCGGCTGTAGTTGCCGGCGGTACCGGCGTCGCCGCTGGTGACCACGTTCCAGCCGGCGCGGCCCTTGCTGATCAGGTCCAGCGAGGCCAGGCGGCGTGCGACGTTGTAAGGCGAGTTGTAAGAAGTCGTCAGGGTGCCGACCAGCCCTATATGGCGCGTGCTGACGGCCAGTGCCGATAGCAGCGTCAACGGTTCCAGGCGATTGAGGTAATGGGATGGCGACCCCGGCGTGATGAACTGGCTGTCGACGATAAACATCAAGTCGAACAAGGCCGCTTCGGCCTGGCGCGCAATGTCGATGTACCAGTCGATGTTGACGCTGGCATCGGCCGGCAATTGCGGGTCAAGCCACAGGTTGTGCCGCCCCGGTCCGCCGCAACCCATCGTCAAGGCGCCAAGTTTGAGCTGTCTTTTGGTCATGTCCAAGGGGTTCCTTGCGGCGTTCAGGGCTGTGTTGTAACGACGGCGGATTGCAGTGCCGCCGAGAACGAGTTGTCGAACAGACTGGCGGCCGGGTAAGACTTGACCAAGCCTTGGCTGGCGAAGAAGTCCACGGTCTTTTGCGCCTCCAGCGGCGATTGGGCTGTCACCGGCTCCACGGTGGTACGGGCGCGGGCAAACCAGGCGCGGGCGATATCCGCATCGGCCCGGGTGCGCTTGGCCCAGGCATCGGCATAAGCATCGGCGTTGGCCGGGCTTTGGCGGGTCCAGTCGCGGGCTTTCTTCAGGCGTTGGAGAAAGTCATTGATCGGCGCACGCTTGGCATCCACGGCCTTGGCATTGGCGGCAACGAAGCTCTGGGCCGGGATCAGGCCGTCAGCCGTTGCGAGCACGCGCGCACCTTGGCGTTCCTGTTGCGTGACATAGGGTTCCCAGGTGGCGATGACGTCCACCGAACCGCCTTCCAGGGCATGGGAAGCGTCCAGCGCGCTGAGGTAGCGCAACTCCAGTGAGTCTCGCGACACCCCGGCTTTGTCGAGTGCGGTCAGCAGCAGTTGCTGGCTCCAGGAGCCCTTCCACACGGCCGCACGCTTACCCGCCAGATCCGCCAGGCTGTGGATCGACGAATCCTTCCTGACCAGAATCGCCACGCCGTCGAGATTTTGCCGGCTGATGGCGATGACCTTGATCGGCGCACCCAATGCGCCCAGGAACAACACCGGCGCATCACCGAGCAAACCGATATCCAGGCTGTTGGCATTAAGTGCTTCGGCGACCGGCGAGCCCGCGGTGAACTGTTTCCACTCCAGCTGATAAGGCAGGTCATCGAGCACGCCCGCCGCCTCCATCACGGCCTGAGCGTTGTAGCTCTGGTCGCCCACCACCAGCGTTTGCGCGTGCGCACTCAGACACAGCAATGCGGCAACCATCCCGGCTACCCGTTTTGTCAGATCACGCACATTTGTCTCCAGCTACCTGTTCTTGGGGACGGACAAGATGGGGGACTGATCAGCGCGTGTAAAATACCGATAACGCATAACCTAATTCTATAATAATGCGCACAATGCATTTTCAAGCCCATAGAAACGCCCCCGGGAATACGCCGACATTGCGTAGCGTCGTGCACCACCTACACTGATTTGAGTCCAGCGCCCAGGGTCATTTCTGTAGATCGCCCGCAGATACCTGCACGCATTGCTCGACAAAAAAGCAGTTGCCCAACTGATTAATAGAGTCGATATGAAAGAGCATCCGCGGCGGCGTGAATCACCTCTCCTGGCTCGGCTTGGCCTGCTGTGCCTGGCCCTTGCCGGTTGCACGGTCGGGCCGGATTTCAGCCGCCCCGAGGTGCCCGCAGCGGCCGGCTACACAAAAGAACCGCTGACGACCACCGCCCAGGCCGATATCGACACCGGCGGCGCGGCGCAGCGCTTGATCGCGGGCATGGACATTCCGGGGCAATGGTGGACGCTGTTCCACTCAACGACATTAAATGCCCTGGTTGAAGAAGCCCTGCGTGCCAACCCGGATGTCAGCGCGGCGCAAGCGGCCTTGCGCCAGGCCAATGAGCAGGTTTACGCCGACCAGGCGTCGCTGTTTCCCGCCGTCAACGCCAATCTCCAGAAGACCCGGGAGAAAGTCTCGGGCGTCACAACGGGGGCCCCCTCATCGCCCATCCTTACGCTCAGCTCGGCGTCGCTGAGCGTATCCTATGCCCCGGACGTGTTCGGCGGCACGCGCCGGCAGATCGAATCGACCACGGCCCAGGCCGAGTACCAACGCTTCCAACTGGAGGCGACCTACCTCACCCTGACCTCCAATGTGGTCAACACGGCGGTCAGCCTGGCGTCTTTGCGCGATCAAGTGGCGGCCACCGAGGCCATCATCCGACTGCAGAGCGATCAGCTCGACGTCCTGCAAGCCCAACGACAATTGGGCGCCATCAGCAATGCCGACGTGCTCACGCAGCAAACCGCGCTGGCCCAGACCCGCGCCACCCTGCCGCCCCTGCAAAAGCAGCTGGCGCAGACTCGCAACCAACTGATGACCTACCTCGGCCGGTTCCCCAATCAGGACCGCGACGAACGTTTCCAACTGGCCTCCCTGCACTTGCCGACAGACCTGCCCGTCAGTCTGCCCTCGGCGATTGTCGGCCAGCGACCGGACGTGCGCTCGGCCCAGGCTCAATTGCACCAAGCCAGCGCCAACATTGGCGTGGCGGTCGACAATCAGTTGCCGCAGTTCAGCATCACCGGTTCCGTGGGCTCCACGGTGGCGAGCGGCACCCGGCTGTTCTCGGCCGGCTCCGGCGTCTGGAGCCTGGCGGGCGGGATTGCCCAACCGATCTTCGATGCCGGCGCCCTGGAGCATCGCAAACGCGCCGCCGTGGCGGCCTACGATGAATCCGCGGCGCGTTATCGCGGCACCGTGTTGGTCGCGTTTCAGGACGTGGCCAATGCACTGCGCGCCCTCGAAGCCGACGCCGAGACCCTCGACCAGCAGGTTGCCGCTGAGCGCTCGGCGCAAGCCAACCTGGACCTGGTGCAGGCCCAATTCCGCCTGGGCGCGGTGGCCTACATCAACCTGCTCACCGCCCAGCAGACCTACCAGAACACGGTGCTGGCGCGGGTCAGGGCGCAGGCTGCTCGCTACAGCGATACCACGGCCCTCTTCCAGGCGCTGGGAGGCGGCTGGTGGAACCGCACCGATGTTGACCCCGCCACCCGGGGCCAGCCGGACCGCTTCGGCCTGCCGTCATGGCGGGAGCTGATGCCGGCCGACAATGCGCACGCGACGCCCGCCACAGCGGCGGGCTGGACTGAACCGAATCATTGAACCCGTGAGACTCTCCATGGCCGACGTCCAGACTGCCTCTCCCCCGCCCTCCGAGCCCGGCGTACCGCGCAAGCGTCGACTGTGGCGGCCGATGTTGATCATGATCGCGGTGGTATTGCTGATTGTCGCGATCATCGCCGGGGTGAAATTCGTGCAGATTTCCGCGCTGATCGCCCAGTCAAAACTGCCGCTACCCGCCGCCGTGGTGACCGCGATGCCCGTGCCGTATGCCGACTGGCAACCCAGTGTGTCCGCCGTGGGTTCGATGAAGGCGGTGCGCGGCGTGGACGTGACCACCGAAGTCGGCGGCATCGTGCGTACCCTCGGTTTCACGCCCGGACAGCAGGTGGCGGCCCAGGCGCTGCTGGTGCAGTTGAATGCCGACGCGGACCTCGCGCAGCTTCACTCCCTGGAGGCGACTGCCGACCTGGCGGGCATCGTGCTCAAGCGTAACAAGGCTCAATTGGCGGTCAATGCGGTGTCCCAGGCCCAGGTCGACACCGACACGGCAGACTTGAAGGCCAAACTTGCCGCCGCCGAACAACAACGCGCGCTGGTGGCGAAAAAGACCATTCGCGCACCGTTTGCCGGGCGTATCGGGATCACCGGCGTCAACCCCGGCCAATACCTCAACCCAGGCGACAAAATTGCCACGCTGCAGACCTTCGACCCCATCTATATCGACTTCAATGTCCCACAGAACCAGCTCGGGTCCATTGCCATCGGCCAACAGGTCCTGGTGACCGCCGACGGCCTTTTCGAACAAACCTTCACGGGGCGGATCAGCACGGTCGACACCCAATTCGATCCGACCACGCGCAACGTCACCGTCGAAGCCACCGTCGAGAACCCCAGGCAAAGCCTGGTGCCCGGTATGTTTGCCCGCGCCGTGGTCAATTCCGGCGCTTCCCAACGCTACCTCACCGTTCCACAGACCTCGGTGACCTACAACCCCTACGGCACCACCGTGTTCATCGCCACCTCGAGTAAAAACGACAAGGGTGAGGAAGTGCTCAGCGCGCAACAAACCTTTATCAAGACCGGCCCGACCCGGGGCGACCAGGTGGCGATTGTGTCCGGAGTGAAAGAAGGCGATCTGTTGATCACCAGCGGCCAGATGAAACTCAAGAATGGCTCGCCGGTGAAGGTCGACAACCGCGCCGCGCCGTTGAACGACCCGGCTCCGACTCCCCAAGAACATTAAAGGTGTCCCATGAAACTGACCGATACCTTTATCCACCGACCGGTCTGGGCCGTAGTGGTCTCGCTGTTCATCCTGATCCTGGGGCTGCGCTCGATCTTCGAACTGCCGGTGAACCAATGGCCGCGCACCGAAAACACGGTGGTCACCATCACCACCGCCTACTACGGTGCAGACGCCTCCACCGTCGCAGGCTTTATCACCCAGCCGCTGGAAGCGGCTATTGCTCAAGCCCAAGGCATTGACTATCTGTCCTCAACGAGCATTACCGGCGTCTCGACCATCACCGCCACCCTGCGGCTGAACTACGACGCGAGCAAGGCCCTCACCGAGATCAATACCCAAGTCAATTCGGTGAAGAACCAACTGCCCGCCCAAGCCCAGGAACCGGTGCTGACGGTGGCCGTCGGGCAGACTACCGACGCCATGTACCTGGGGTTCTACAGTGACACGCTGCCCACCAACAACATCACGGACTACCTGGTGCGGGTGGTCAAACCCAAGCTCGACTCGATCCAGGGCGTGCAAACCGCAGAGATTCTCGGCGGCCGCCAGTTCGCCCTGCGCGCCTGGCTCGACCCGGACAAACTGGCGGCACACAACGTCACCGCGCAGGACGTCTCCACCGCCCTGGCCAACAACAACTACTTGTCTGCCGTGGGCTCGACCCGTGGGCAGTCGGTGACGATCGACCTCACGGCCGGCACTGATTTGCACACGGTGGATGAGTTCAAGCGCCTGGTCATCAAGCACAAAGGCGATGCGCTGGTGTACCTGGAGGATGTGGCGACCGTCACCCTTGGCGCCGAAAGCTACGACAGCAGCGTGGCGTTCTCCGGCAAGCGCTCGGTGTTCATCGGCATCAAGGCGGCTCCCACGGCGAACATCCTGACGGTCGCCAGCAGCGTGCGCGAGGCGTTCCCCGAGCTGCAATCGCAATTGCCCAGCGGGGTGCGCGGCGAGATCGTGTATGACTCGACCGAGTTCATCAACACGTCGATTTACGAGGTGGTCAAGACCCTGGTCGAAGCCATGATCATCGTCTCGGTGGTCATCTACCTGTTCCTCGGCTCGTTCCGTGCGGTGATTGTGCCGCTGGTGGCGATTCCGCTGTCACTGGTGGGAACGTTCTTTGTCATGTACCTGTTGGGGTACTCCATCAACCTGCTGACGCTGCTCGCCCTGGTACTGGCGATAGGGCTGGTGGTGGACGACGCGATTATTGTGGTGGAAAACGTCGACCGGCATATCAAGGAGGAAGGTAAAGGCGTACTGGACGCCGCGCTGATCGCGGCGCGCGAACTGGGCGGCCCGATCATTGCGATGACCGTGGTGCTGGTGGCCGCCTACGTGCCGATCGGGCTGCGCAGCGGCCTCACGGGTGCCCTGTTCAAGGAGTTCTGTTTCTCGCTGGCAGGCGCCGTGACCGTGTCGGCCGTGGTGGCGTTGACACTCTCACCGATGATGACGTCGCGGCTGTTCAAGCCAGGCCAGGAAGAAGGTCGTTTCGCCCGGCGGCTCGACCAGTACTTTGACTGGTTGCGCAAACGCTATCACCGCGTGCTGTCCGGCGGACTGGACGTCTGGCCGGTGCTGGTGACCTTCGGCTTTGCCCTGTTCCTGCTGGTCGCGGCCAGCGGCATGACGGCCAAGAGCGAACTGTCGCCCACCGAAGACCAGGGGTTGGTGTTCATGCAGATCAAAGGTCCGCCGACGGCGTCACCGCAGCAGATGGAGCGCATTGCCGACCAGGCGTTCCAGATCGCCAACAAAGAACCCGAATACGCGCAGATGTTCCAACTGACCGGCCTGCCGGCACTCAACCAGGGCCTGGGCGGCGTGCTGCTCAAATCCTGGGGCGACCGCACCCGCTCCCAGGCCCAACTGATTCTGGACCTCCAGCAAAAATGGAATCAGGTGCCGGGGGCCAGCATCGCGGCCTTCCCGCTGCCCTCGCTGCCGGGGGCCCAAGGGTTGCCGGTGCAATTTGTGATCACCACCACCGACTCGGTGGAGAACCTCAACGAAGTCGCGCAGGCGGTCATGGCCGAGGCCCTGAAACAACAGCTGTTCTGGTTCGCCGATATGGATTTGAAGCTGGACAAACCCCAGGCACGCTTGGTGGTCGACCGGGAAAAAATTGCCGCATTGGGCATGACCCAGGCCGATGTGGGCGCCGCGTTGTCAGCCGCTCTGGGCGGCAATTACGTGAACTATTTCTCCACCGCCGGGCGCTCGTACAAAGTCATTCCCCAGGTATTGCAGGTCAACCGCCTCAACCCCGAGCAGATCCTCGATTACTACATCCGCACACCTGCCGGCAACATGATACCGGCGCGTACGGTGGCGCATATCGAGACCTCGACCCAGCCGGAATCGATCAACCACTTCCAGCAACTCAACTCGGCGACGCTGGGCGGCGTCAGCGGTGTGGCCCAGGGCGAGTTGCTGGCGAAGCTGAACACGATCCTCAACCACGTTGCCCCTTCGGGCTACACCTCGGACTTCGCCGGCGAGTCGCGGCAGTTCATGCAGGAGTCTGGTGGGTTCGTCGGCCTGCTGCTGTTCTCGATCCTGATCGTCTACCTGGCGCTGGCCTTCCAGTTCGAGAGCTTTCGCGACCCCGTGGTGATCCTGTTCTCCGTGCCGCCCGCGTTGTTCGGCGCGTTGGCGTTTATCACCATGGGCTACGCGTCGATCAATGTGTACACCCAGGTGGGCCTGGTGACGCTGCTGGGGTTGATCACCAAGCACGGGATTCTGATCGTGCAGTTTGCCAACCAATTGCAACGCGCCGGCCACAGCAAGCGTGAGGCGATTGAAGAAGCGGCCGCCGTGCGCCTGCGCCCTATCCTGATGACCACGGCGGCGATGGTGCTGGGCGTGGTGCCGCTGGTGTGGGCGTCCGGGGCCGGTGCGGCTGGGCGCCATGACATGGGCTTGGTGATCTTCGCCGGCTTGTCGATCGGGACGCTGTTGACGCTGTTCATGGTACCGGCGATGTACCTGTTCATGGGAGCCACGCACGCTCACGAAACCGGGCAATCGCGGCTGGATTCAGAGCCGGCGCGAGCGCCCTGATCCGCCCCAAATAGGTGCACCATGTGCAGGGCGCCTACCCCATGCTCAAACGTCATAATCCCCGGCTCGCCTGCGTGGTAATCTCGCGCCACCATGAATAGACAGTGATCGTCACTGAAGACGACAGAGCCAGGAAAGAACATGCCAAAAATCTCTCACTCAGCGTTGCGCCGCAACTTCCGTGAATTGCTTGCCAAGAAAATGTGCGTTGAAACCGCCTCGGTGTTCGACCCCATGTCCGCGCGTATCGCGGCCGACCTGGGGTTCGAGGTCGGTATCCTGGGTGGCTCGGTCGCTTCGTTGCAGGTACTTGCAGCTCCCGATTTTGCGCTGATCACCCTGAGTGAGTTCGTTGAACAGGCCACCCGCATCGGGCGCGTGGCCCAGTTGCCCTTTATCGCCGACGCCGACCACGGTTATGGCAACGCCCTGAACGTGATGCGCACCGTCGAGGAGCTTGAGCGTGCCGGCGTGGCGGCGCTGACGATTGAGGACACCTTGCTGCCGGCGCAGTTCGGGCGTAAATCCACCGACCTGATTTCCATCGAAGAAGGCATCGGCAAGGTCAAGGCGGCGCTGGAGGCGCGTGTCGATCCAGAACTCTCGATCATCGCCCGCACCAACGCCGCTGTGTTGCCGACCGCCGACGTCATCGAGCGCACCAAGGCCTATGAAAAAGCCGGCGCCGATGGCATCTGCATGGTCGGCGTCAAAGACTTCGAGCACCTTGAGCAGATCGCGGCGAACCTCACGGTGCCGTTGATGCTGGTGACCTACGGCAATCCCCTGCTCCATGACAGCGAGCGCCTGGCCAGCCTGGGCGTACGCATCGTGGTGGCCGGGCATGGCGCCTACTTTGCCTCGATCAAGGCCACCTACGACAGCCTGCGCGCCCAGCGCAAGCTGACCCACAGCACCTCGAACCTGAGTGCCACCGAGTTGACGCATACCTACACGTTGCCGGAGAGCTACGTGGCCTGGGCTGAAGAATTCATGGATGTGAAAGAGTAATAGCCCGCCAGTAGTTCGCGCTGGAATACCCGGCCATTGCTGTAAGTGGATATAAAAAAGCCGCCGCAGAACCTGCGGCGGCAAACCAAAGGGTAGTGTCGAAGCAGAGCGGCTAAGACCCTGACCACGCTACACCCCCAACCGATTAAATAGTGTGAAGTTTAATTAATCGAGTTTAATCCCGTCCCCCGCTGCGCACCGCGAAAAATCCGTTAATAATCAGGACTCGACAAACACGTCGAGCACAATAAAAACGGCACTGCGCTCACCTGGAATCCCTGCCCATTAAACCTATGCGTCTTTCAATAAAGTGCGGTGTAACTGTGCGCGCTCATTATTTCGGGGAAATAAGAATATGATCAGAAAGTGCAGCCTGTTGACGCTGGCGATAGGCGTCGGCATCAGCCAACTCAGCTTTGCCGATTCGGTGACCGACCAGGCAGAGTCCAAGGGCTTTATCGAAGGCAGCAGCCTTACGGGGCTGCTGCGCAACTATTACTTTGACCGCGACCGCCAGAGCGGCAAGGCTGACAACCGCGACTGGACCCAAGGCGCGATGCTCAACTACGCCTCAGGCTTTACCCAGGGCACTATCGGTTTTGGCGTGGATGCCTATGCCTACGGCGCGATGAAGCTCGACGCCACGCACGCCGATGCGGGCACCGGCGAATTGCCGACCGACCGGCATGGCGACCCTGAAAATGGCTACGGTTCAGTGGGCGCCGACGTGAAGATCAAGGTCTCCAAGACCCAGTTGAAATTCGGTGACATGCAGCCCACCGCCCCGGTCTTCGCCACCGGCGGCACACGTATTTTGCCGCAGACCGCGACCGGGTTTGACCTGACCAGCAGCGAGATCGCCGGGCTGGACCTGGAGGCCGGACGCTTCACCAGCACCAACAGCGGCATGACCAGCAACCATGACCACGATATCTACGCCACTTACGCCAACGTGGCGGCCAACAGCGCAAGCTTCGTCGGTGGCAAGTACACCTTCACGCCGTCGTTGAGCGCCACGCTGTATGCCGGTGAACTGGAAGATATCTGGCGCCAGTACTACACCAACCTCAACTATGTGATCCCGTTGAGCCACGACCAGTCGCTGGCACTGGATGGCAACCTGTATCGCACCCTCGACACCGGCAGTGCCAAGGCCGGGGCGATCAACAACACGACGTACTCGGTCGCCGCGGCCTACTCGTTCCTGGCGGCGCATACCCTGACGCTGTCGTACCAGAAAGTGCATGGCGACACGCCGTTCGACTACATCGGCACCGGCAACAACGGCGCGGGGGAAGGCGGCGATTCGGTGCTGCTGGCCAACTCGATCCAGTGGGGCGATTTCAACGGCCCGGGCGAACAGTCCTGGGGCATCCGGTATGACCTGAACATGGCCAGTTTCGGCGTCCCCGGCCTGAGCTTCATGACCCGCTACGTCAACGGTTCGGACATCAATGGCACGCACACGCCGGCCAACAGTGCCTATGCCGGAGACTACGGTGCCGAGGGAGACCACCACGAGACCGATGTGGAGGCCAAATACGTGCTACAGAGCGGCCCGGCGAAAAACCTGTCGTTTCGCCTGCGTGACGCGATGGTGTCATCCAACGCCGATCAGGGCGATGGCAAGTTGAATGAACTGCGGGTGATCGTCGACTACCCGTTCACCCTGCTGTAACCACGCCCTGCACCGGCCACCCCAGCGGGCGGCCGGTGCAAGCACACTACCCTACCCAGCCGACGGCGGTTTTAGGGATCACCTCGGACTCATCCAGTTTCGAGGCAAACATACTCACCGCACGGACCGCGTCACCCGTACTGGTGCGGATCTGCAAAATCACCGAGCCGGCCTGGTCGGCCAGGTTGACCCCACGCTGCGCGCCTTCCTGGGTCGCATTCATGCTGGACACCGCATCGCGGGTTTCCGAGAGGATCATGCCGATCATCTCGGCAATTTCCGCGGTGGAGCGGCTGGTGCGACCGGCCAGTTGCCTGACCTCGTCGGCCACCACGGCAAAGCCGCGCCCCTGATCGCCTGCGCGTGCCGCCTCGATGGCGGCGTTAAGCGCCAACAGGTTGGTCTGGTCGGCGATACCGCGGATGGTATTGACGATCGCGGTGATTTGCTCGGAACGATCGCCCAACTGCCCGACCAGCCGTGCCGAAGCGCCGATGTTATCGGCGATGCGGCGCATTTCAGCGGCAGTCTCTTGAATCACATCGGTGCCATGCTCGGCAAAACGCTCGGTCTCGGATGAAATATGGTAGGCCCGGGATGCCCCGCGAGAGTCTTCCTCGAACTTCTCCACGCGCTCGGTGATGTCACTGGCAAACTTGACGATTTTGATCAATTTGCCGTCGCCGTCGTACACCGGGTTGTAGCTGGCCTCCAACCACACCACACGCCCACCTCGACCGATGCGCTTGAACTGCCCGGTGAAGAATTCGCCGTTGTTAAGACGGCGCCAAAAGTCGCTGTATTCACCGCTGTTGACCAGTGCCGATTCGCAGAACATACGGTGGTGCTTGCCTTTGAGTTCCGCCAGTGAGTAACCCATGACCTGTTGGAAGTTGTCATTGGCGTCGAGCACCACTCCACTCAAATCAAACTCGATAACCGCCATCGCCCGGTCCAGGGCCGCCAGCTTGCTGCGGGTGGCGGCTTCCTGTTCGACTTTTTGCGTCACGTTCAGCGCGTACTTGACCACTTTCAACACTTGCCCCTGTGCATCCGGCACCGGGTTGTAACTTGCCTCCAACCAGACGGTTTTACCGTGGGAATCCAGACGTTTGAAGGTGCCCGATACAAACTTGCCGGCCTTGAGCTCATTCCAGAACGCCGCGTAGGCGGGGCTGCCTGTCAAATCCGACGGGCAAAAGTCACGGTGGGACTTGCCGACCAACTGATCGGCGGTGTACCCCATGGTTTTCTGGAAGTTCTCATTGCTGCGCAACACCTTTCCGGTCAGGTCGAATTCGACCACCGCCATTGAACGGTCGAGTGCGGCGAACAATCCCTTGTATTGCGTAATTTCGGCCGTCCTGGCCGCCAGTTCTGCTTTAAGCGCTTTATTGAACATGACGTACCCTCACTCGAGCGTTTTCACTGATTCTTGAGTCTAGTATCGGCAGAAAAATAGTGACTTGAGGCGCAAAAAATAATTATTAATTGACGCCAAGTAATTGATCATAAATGCCACAGAAGTGACCGGCGCGGTGCCAGTGTTTAGACTGGCTGCCCTTTACTCGACCCGAGCCCATCATGGCCAACCACGACCTGAGCTTTACCCCCGATCCCGACGCCGATTCGATCTCTTCCGACGTTATCGGCTTCAACGGCATCCTGGTTTCCACGCAAATTCCAACCCGCGCCGACGGCAGCCTGGAACTGGGTGATATCAGCCTGCAAAGCGAATGCACCCTGCAGGCGTTGAAAGTCGCCCTGGAAAAAGCCGGCAGCTCCATGGACCGCGTGATGCACCTGACCATTTATCTGACCGATATGGCCGACCGCGCCGCATTCAACGAGGTCTACAAACGCTTTTTCGCCAAGCCCTGGCCCGTGCGCGCAGCGGTTGGCGTTGCCGCCCTGGCCGTTGAAGGCATGCGCGTCGAAGTCACCGCGATGGCCGCCAAAGCCTGAACAGCCCCCTCCCACAAGGATTGAGCGGTTTGCACACCGGCCCTATGGTAGGTGCCCGCCCAGCGTTTCACGGCTACAATGCGCGCCTCAACCGTGACAAGCCTGACTAAAAAAACTATGTCCTTGCCCAAGCATCACCTGGAATTGCTCAGCCCTGCCCGCGATGTCGCCATTGCGCGCGAGGCGATCCTGCATGGCGCCGATGCCGTCTATATCGGCGGCCCAAGCTTCGGCGCACGCCATAACGCCTGCAATGAAGTGAGCGATATCGCTCAACTGGTCGACTTCGCCCGGCGTTATCACGCCCGTGTGTTCACCACCATCAACACCATCCTGCATGACAACGAGCTGGAACCGGCGCGCCGGCTGATCCATCAGCTGTACGACGCCGGCGTCGATGCCCTGATCGTGCAAGACCTGGGCGTGATGGAGCTGGATATTCCGCCCATCGAACTGCACGCCAGTACCCAGACCGACATCCGCACCCTGGCCCGCGCCAAGTTTCTCGACCAGGCCGGTTTCTCGCAGTTGGTATTGGCCCGTGAGCTGAACCTGCAAGAGATCCGTGCAATCGCCGACGAGACCGATGCCGCCATCGAATTCTTCATCCACGGCGCCCTGTGCGTGGCATTCTCCGGGCAGTGCAACATCTCCCACGCGCAGAATGGCCGCAGCGCCAACCGTGGCGACTGCTCCCAGGCGTGCCGCCTGCCCTACACCTTGAAAGACGATCAGGGCCGCGTCGTGGCCTTTGAAAAGCACCTGCTGTCGATGAAGGACAACAACCAGAGCGCCAACCTGCGCGCCCTGGTGGAAGCCGGCGTGCGTTCGTTCAAGATCGAAGGCCGCTACAAAGACATGGGTTATGTGAAAAACATCACCGCCTACTACCGCCAGCGCCTCGATGACATCCTGGAAGACCGCCCGGACCTGGCTCGCGCGTCCAGTGGCCGCACCGCGCATTTCTTCCTGCCCGACCCGGAAAAAACCTTCCACCGGGGCAGCACCGACTACTTCGTCAGCGATCGCAAGATCGACATCGGCGCCTTCGACACCCCGACCTTCACCGGCCTGCCGGTCGGCGTGGTGGAAAAAGCCGGTAAGCGCGACCTGCAAGTGGTGACCCATGAGCCGCTGTCCAATGGTGACGGCCTCAATGTGCTGATCAAACGCGAGGTCGTCGGTTTTCGCGCCAACATCGCCGAGCCTAAAGGCGAGTTCGAAGAAGACGGTGCCAAGCGCTACCGGTACCGCGTCGAGCCGAATGAAATGCCGGCCGGCCTGCACCAGTTGCGCCCCAACCACCCACTGAACCGCAACCTGGACCATAACTGGCAACAGGCGCTGCTCAAGACCTCCGCCGAGCGCCGTATCGGCCTGTCCTGGGTAGCGCGCCTGCGTGAAGACCAACTGCAAGTCACCGCCACCAGCGAAGAGGGCCTGAGTGCCAGCGTCACCCTGCCCGGCCCGTTTGGCGTGGCCAACAAGCCGGAACAGGCGCTGGAGACCTTGCGTGACCTGCTCGGCCAACTGGGCACCACCGAGTACCACGCCACCGACATCCAACTGGATGCACCGCAAGCGTTCTTCATCCCCAACTCACAGCTCAAGGCTTTGCGCCGCGAAGTGATCGAAGCACTGACCGCCGCTCGCGTTGCCGCTCATCCACGTGGCGGGCGCAAGGCTGAAACCTCGCCGCCGCCGGTGTACCCGGAAGCGCACCTGTCGTTCCTGGCCAACGTCTACAACCAGAAGGCCCGGGATTTCTACCACCGTCACGGCGTAAAGCTGATCGACGCGGCCTTCGAAGCTCACGAAGAAACGGGCGAAGTGCCGGTGATGATCACCAAGCACTGCCTGCGTTTCTCGTTCAACCTGTGCCCTAAACAGGCCAAGGGGGTGACGGGCGTGAAGACCAAGGTGGCGCCGATGCAATTGATCCATGGCGATGAAGTGCTGACGCTCAAGTTCGACTGCAAACCCTGCGAGATGCACGTGGTGGGCAAGATCAAGGGGCATATCCTCGGCCTGCCGCAGCCTGGCAGTGTGGTCGGTTACATCAGCCCGGATGACTTGCTCAAGACCATCCCGCGCGCACCGCACTGAGTCGACCCAGAGAGGTATAAACCAGGCGTTGGACGAAACCGACGCCTGGCGCCTCAGCGGCGCTCAACCGAAATAATTGGGAAACGTGTTAGGCCCCGCGTACAGGAAGTTCGCCGACGTCAGTTTGATGCCTTTGGGAAACTTCAGCTCGACGAACGGACTGCCCGCCGTGACAGGACCCAAATTCGTCGGCACCTGATCGGTGCTGAATATCACCATATAGTCACCTCGCCCCTCGTAGCGCTTGTTACCCAAAAACAACAGGGTTTCGACGTTTTCACCATTAAATTGCTGGCCCGGTGGGTTAACGTAGACCCCGCCTTTGGAGCCGGCACGCGTGGCTTCACGCGAGGCATCATTAATACTCAACTGCCGCGTAATCGCTTCTGCGCCTTCCTTATTGGTGTAATGAATGTAAACCGGCTGCCCGTTGTACGTGCCCGAATCCACTACCGACTGCCAGTTTGGATGGTTCACCAATTTCTGACTTGCCGCCGTGTTGCCGGGCGCCTGGAGGCGACCTTTCGAACTCGCATCCGTTGCCTGCGTTTTCTTTGCGCCGGGGCGTTCGCCGCCTTGAACCCCTCGCCTGGCCCAGACGCCGGTTTCATCCGGCTTGGCAATAATGCCGCTGCTCACCAGCCGGGTCGGGTCTTGAGGGTCCGGTACCCGCAGCAGATAGTGCACGTTGTCCCCGGCGTCCGGCTTGGCACCGGCAAAATATCTGGCGCCGTTGTACTCGATTTCACGCATGCCCGAGCCGGCCTTGGAGAGCGGCGTTGCGTTGAATTTGAACTGATTGACGCCCTTGGCCAGGTTCTGCGAGGTATTGGGCGCCCATTTCAATCCCTGTACACCGCCTTCCCATGCGACGCCTGGCGCACCCGGCCTGAAGGTGTAACTGGCAAAGTGGGTTGAGGGTTTCAGAAACTTCGGAATGACCGGTTTCACCAGTCGGATGCCACTCGTTACAACTTCGGTGACGACTTTTTCGACCGGCAGCAAAAAGGACAGTATATCTATCCATATCTGCGCGAGCCCTTCTATGGGGCGCCCGGCACTGATTGCTTCGATTCCGTGCCAGAGAGGCACAAAACCTTTCAGCACTTCGCGACGTTTTTCCCTCTCTTGCTTGAATGCCTGATAGTTTTTCCGGTCATCTTTCTCGGCGTCAGTAACGCGTTCCGGGTCCTCTTGTGCGCTGTGCAGCAAGTCCAGATCGCTCAGGTAAAACAACTTCTCGCCGACTAGCGTCGATAGCTGCTTGTTGCGCTCCAGGAACAGCGCCTGCGGGTTGGACTGAGTGGTCGCACCTGCAGCCGGTGCCGGCAATTCCCCCAGGGGCTCCAGCGCGTAAAGCTGCGCTGAAAAAGACGTGTTGTCCGGCTGCACACCGGGCTTCTTATCCACTTTGGCCTGGTACTGACTGCCTTGAATATTCGGCTTTTGCCACGCCGTGAACGTCTCGGAGTAACCACCGTCGGGCAAGCGTTTTTTTCCGATCACGCTACTGCCTTGGAAGACACCGATATAGTCATCCCGTTTAACCACCGTCCCCTGTTCAGGGTTGACCTCATACACGGTGGTCTTGCCCTGATGGACAGCCTTGAGCAAGAACGTGCGGCGCTCCAGCTTGCCGTCCGTTCCCGATGACTTCATTGCATACACACCGACGTCGCCCTGGGCGATAGCAATCTGGTCCGGCACGGGCAAGGTCGAGAACACCTCCTGGAGGATCGTGGCGTAGGCGGTTTTCTTGTTCGCCAGATCCGTTTTGAAGTCCTCACCGAACCGTTTGTCGTCGTAGAGCGCCACCGGGTAGGTTTTGTTATCCGGGTCGGCATGGCCCTTGATCGGGGACACCTGCTGTGTGCCGATGAAATAGTCCTTGCGCATCGGCATGGGCGTGGAAAGACTGTTGACGGCGTCCGCTATTTCTTCGAGGTGTTTGTCCAGTGCGGCAACGGCTTTTTGAATATCCGCCTGTGAATATTCGGTTTTGCGCTCAAGGATGCCATTCGCCACCGCCCATTCCAGCGCAGGACCTACGCGGGCCGCAGCAATGAAAAGCGCCTGCTCGGGGGTCACCGCCGTGGCACTCATTTTCCCTGGCAAAGCGATCAGCTCTTGCTGGGTCATGCGCTTGGATGAGCCAGGCTCGATGCCTTCAGCCAGATTGACGCCATGCTGAAAACTCACCCAGCTGGCCGAGTTTTTGCTCAGGCCCGACGGCGCCGCCGCCAACTCACGCTTCACCGCCGCAGGGGCATCAAGCGCACCCTTGTGACGGACGTTGCCGGGTTCTGTTGCGGCTTGAACGTTTCCTGCCAGGTAGTCAGGGGTTGGAAAGGTAAAAAGAGTGGTTTTCATCGTTCGCCATTGGGGTGGGGAATTTGCTCCAGGCTGCGGTAGACCCGCAACCTGGCATCCGTCCACCCTGTGTGGCGCCTGCGTAGGAATCTGTTCCATCTAAGGCGCAGGGATCACGCCTTTTCAATTCGGCCAGGGGCTTTCAGGGGCCACCACCAACCCCGCTGCAACCCTGCCGCCGCCAGCAGAATCGCCGCCACGCCCAGCCATTGCAGCCATCCCAGGCGATGTCCGAACGCAATCCAATCCACGAAAATGGCTGCAATCGGGTAGATAAACGACAGCGCGCCGGTGATCGCCGTCGGCAGTTTCTGGATCGCGCCGTAGAGCAATACATACATCAAGCCGGTATGCACCACGCCAAGGGTGGCCAAGGCCGCCCATGCGTTGCCCGCCGCCGGCAAGCTGTTCCAGGGCACCAATGGCGCCAGCAACAAGGCACCGGTGATGACCTGGATCAAGGCCATCAAGTGCGGTGGCACGGCTTTCAGGCGTTTGATGATCAGCGCCGCCACCGCGTACAAAAACGCCGCGCCCAGGGCCAGGGCGGTGCCCGTCAAGTAATCACCGCCGCCGCTCTGTTGCGCGCCATGGGCGGTGACAATCGCCAGCATGCCGAGGAACGCCACACTCAACCACGCCAGTTTCTGCACGGTGATCTTTTCCCCGAGAAACACCGCCGCCAACATCACCAGCATGAACGGCTGGACGTTGTACACCGCCGTACTGATGGCGATGGACGCGCGGGAATACGACTCGAACAGCAGCAGCCAGTTGCCGACGATGGCCACCCCGCTGAGCATGGCCAGCCCCAGCGTGGTCCAGGTGAGCAAGTCCAGGCGCAGATAGCCCAGTAGCGCACACACCAGCAGCAGCGTCAGCCCCCCGATCACGCAACGCCAGAACACCACTTCGATGACCGACACGCCAGACACCAGCACAAACCAGCCAATGGTGCCGGAGATCAGCATGGCGGCGACCATTTCCCATGACCCGCGACGGATGGATGTATCCATGATTGAGACTCCTCAAGTGAGGCTCAATTATGGCAATCTGCTTGGCGGTGGCTCCAGCGACTAAAAAAGGCAAAAACCCAAAATCACCTTTTCTTATTAGGCGAACATCATGATTGACACCATCGACCAGCAACTGATCGCCGCCTTGATGGATGACTCGCGGCTGTCGCTCAAGGCTCTGGCGGGCATCACCGGGTTGTCCTCGCCCAGCGTAGGCGAGCGTCTGCGCCGCCTGGAGGAGCGCGGCGTGCTGACTCACTACACGGTCGACATCGACCCCCGGCATTTCGGCTACCTGCTGCAAGCCATCGTGCGCATCCGCCCGTTGCCCGGCAAATTGCAGGAAGTGGAACGTCAGATCCAGGCGATCCCGGAGTTCACCGAATGCGACAAGGTCACCGGTGATGACTGCTTTATTGCGCGCTTGCATGTGCGCACCATGGAACAGCTCGACACCCTGCTCGACCGGCTCAACACCTACGCCGAAACCAATACCGCCATCGTCAAGAAAACCCCGGTGAAACGGCGTTTGCCGCCCTTGGCTGACTGACGGTGTGCAGCGCCTTGGCGGCGGCCAGCAAGCCTTGAAACCGGCGATAACGTGCGTTTAACCGCGGCTGCTGCGTGAGGTCCGGCCAGTATCGCGCCTTGACCGGCATGCCGGTCTCCAACAGCCTGTCGCCCTGCCCGATCGCCAGGAACCCCAGCTTCGCCGCACCGATACAGGCGCTCAACTCGCTACCGCGCAGCGTGAAGACTTCCCGCTGCAGAATATTGGCCAGCAGCTGTGCCCAGTATTCACTGCGCGCACCGCCACCGACCAAGGCAAAGCGCTCGACGTGGGCACCGGCCGATTGCACCGCGTGCCACGCATCCAGCAAACCGAAACCCACGCCCTCCAGCACCGCATAACCGAGCATGGCCGCCGTGCAATCATGGCCCAGGCCCATGAAGCCGCCGCGCAGCAGCGGGTCATTGTGGGGGGTGCGCTCGCCGGCCAGATACGGCAGGAACAGCGGCATCTCCAAGGGCACGGGCTGCTCGATCGGCCATTGCGCCTGGATCTGGTCCAGCAAGGCCTGTTCGTCCGGCATGCCGGTCAATCGCGTGACCCAGCGCAGGCAACTCGCCCCGGCCAGCATGGCGCCCATGGTGTACCAGCGGTGCGGCAATGCATGGCAGAAACTGTGCACGGCACTGCCCGGGTTGCCGGCAGCGTGATCAGTGATGGCGACGACCGCCGCGCTGGTGCCCAGGGTGATGAAACCATCGCCGGCGTTGATGGCACCCATGCCCACTGCAGCCACCGGGTTGTCGCCACCGCCGCCGGCGATCACCACGCCAGGCGCCAGCCCCAGGTCGCCGGCCGTCAACACGGCGCTGGCAGCACCGCCTTCGACCAACCGGGGCAGTTGTTGCGGCGTCAGGCCCGTGGCGCGCACCATCGGGGTAAACCACTCACGCTGCGCCACGTCCAGCCACAGCGTACCGGCGGCATCGGACATCTCGCTGATGCGCTCGCCACTCAAGCGCAACCGCAGGTAATCCTTGGGCGACAACACGCAATCAATCGCGGCGAAGACTTCTGGCTCATGCTGTTGCAGCCACAGCAGCTTGGGCGCGGTCAGCCCGGCCATGGGCAAGCTGCCGGTCACTTCGGCGAACTCGCTGCCCAGTTGTTCGGCCTCGGCCACCGCCCGCGAGTCATCCCACAGGATGGCCGGGTACAACACGCGGTTATCCTTGCCCAGCAACACCGCACCGTGCATTTGCCCCGACAAGCCGATACAGGCGACACGGGCGAAGGCTTCATGGGCACGCAATTGCTCCAGCGCCTGCACGCAAGCCAGCCACCAATCCTGCGGCGCCTGTTCGGACCAGCCGTTGTGGCGTCGCGACACGCTCAAGCGCACCCCGGCGTGGGCCAGCACAACGCCGTCGAGGTCCATCAGGATCGCCTTGAGTTCCGAGGTGCCGAGGTCTATGCCGAGGGAAACAGGACTGCTCATACGGGGGTTATTCCAATCCAATACAGCCACATGAATGGCGAAGTCGCAGGGTGGGCGCCAGGCGCACGCTCTGGGTCGGCGCGTCGGGCCTGGCCATGCGTTGCAGCAGCAGATCCACCGCCCGTGCGCCCAGGGCCTGCACCGGCTGGGCAATCAAAGTCAGGCGCGGCACAAAAAAATCCGCCCAGTCAAAATCATCGAAACCCACCAGGGCCATCTGCCCCGGCACCGCTATGTGTGCGTCACGCAACGCGTGCATGGCGCCCAGGGTCATCAGGTTATTGCCGGCCATGATCGCCGTGGGTGGCGCAGCCAGGCCGAGCAACTGCACGGTGGCCTGGCGTGCCGGCTGCGTATTCGAGCCGCCATTGACCAGCAACTGCGGATCAAACGCCAACCCCGCCGCCTGCAACGCGGCGCGATAACCCGCCACCCGCTCATCCGTGGTACTGAAGCCCTCGCGTCCGGCAATAAAGCCAATCCGGCGGTGGCCATGGGCGATCAGGTGAGCAATAAGGGCCTGGGTCGGCTGGGCATTGTCCACCCCGACCTGGTCAAACTGCTCGCTCATCATGCGGTCCACCAGCACTGCGGGGATCTGGTTGGCGCGCAGGTAGTCCAGCGCTTTGGAGCCATTCGAGGGCGCCAGCACCATCCCGTCAACCCGCCGATGATGCAGCGCCGTGACCACGCGCAACTCTTGCTCGGGGTCATCGTGGGTATCGACGAACAACATCATGTAACCGTGCTTGGCACACTCGGTTTCGATGGCGTGCACGGTTTCGCTGAAATAGTGGTTGGACAGCGCCGAGATCGCCACGCCAATCGTGCTGGTGCTGGAGCGGGCCAGCGAGCGCGCCAGGGTGTTGGGGATATACCCCAGCTCCTCAATGGCGCGCTGTACCGCCTGCACCGTCACCGGGCTGACCTTGCGCGTGCCGTTCAATACGTGGGAGACGGTGGAGGTCGACACCCCCGCCCGGCTTGCCACGTCATCCATGGTGACCACGGCGCTTGCCCCTTGCTCAGTGGATCAATGTTTGCTCGACCAGCCGCTGTACGTACCAACGTTGTCGCGGGTGATCAGTTTCGGCGTGAGCAGGGTCACCGCTTCGGCCGGGGCCTTGTCATTGAGAATGTCGTTGCCCACATTCACCGCCGTCTGAGCCATGGCCCATGGGTCCTGGCTGGCGGACGCCTGGATCTGCGTGTCGGTCTTCAGCGCGTTCTCGATATCCGGCGCGCCGTCCACCGAGGTGATGATTATGCCGCTGCGTTTCAGTTGCTTGGCCGCCAGGTCACTGCCGATGGCTTGCGGGTCGTTGATCGCGAACAGCCCATCGATTTTCGGGAAGCGCGTCAGGTAACCCTGCATCACGTTCAAGCCGCCTTCGCGCGAGCCTTTACCGTCCTGGTCGTCCGAAAGCACCTTGATCCCCGGCGCTGCGGCGAATGCCGCCTTGCAGCCTTTGACGCGATCGGTCACGGCGGTGACCTGCGGGCCGTTCTGGATGATCACGTTGCCCTTGCCCGAGAGTTTGTCCACCAGGAACTGGCAGGCCAGCTTGCCGGCTTCGACGTTGTCGGTCTGCACCGTGGCATTCACGCCTTTGGCGTCCACATCCACCGCCACCACCACAATCCCCGCATCCCGGGCTTTCTTGATCGCCGAGGCCATGGCCGACGGGTCGACGGCGTTGAGCAGGATCAAATCGACCTTGGACGAAATGAAGTTATCGATCTGGGAAAATTGCTTGCTCAGGTCATAGTCGGCCGACACCGAGGTGACTTTGACGTTGGGGTTGAGCTCCTTGGCCCGGGCCGTGGCACCGTCGGCCAGGGTCACGAAATACGGGTTGCCCAATGAGCCCATGCTGATGCCCAGGGCCTTGAGTTCACGAGCATCGACGGCCTGGGACACCAGGGTAGCCAAGGCAATGACGGGAAACAGTCGTTTGAAGTTCATGCCGGTCTCTCTTGTGATTGTTGTTTGAATGAACTCAGGTCCGCGCACCGGACTGGCGATAGCGATCCAGCGCGACCGCACCGATGATCACGATCCCCTTGATGATGTACTGCCAGATGTCCGACACCCCCAGCAGCACCAGGCCGTTGGTGAGCACCGCGATAATCAGCGCGCCGATCAGGGTGCCGCCGATGGTGCCGACACCGCCGGTGAAACTGGTGCCGCCGAGGATCACCGCGGCGATTGCATCCAGTTCATAGGACTGGCCCAGTTGCAGGCCGTTGGCGGCGAACAGGCGTGAAGCGCTCATCACCGCACCCAGCCCGGCCAATGCGCCGGACATGGCATAGACAAAGAGCAGCACCTTCCACACCTTGATCCCCGACAGCCGCGCCGCCTCGGGGTTGCCGCCCACCGAATAGATCTGCACGCCCATCACCGTGCGGCGCAGGATGAACCACGACAACGCCACCACTGCCACGGCGATCACCACCAGCCACGGCACGCCGAGGATCGAGTCATTGCCGATAAATGCGAAGGGCAGGTCCGGGTTGAACACGGTCTTGTCGTCCGCCAGCAAACGCGCCAGGCCACGCATGGCGGTGAGCGCGCCCAGGGTGACGATAAACGGCGGCAGGCGCATGAAGGCGATCAACCCGCCATTGACCAGGCCCAGCAACAGCCCGAAGCCGATGCCGGCGGCGATCCCGAACATGCCGAACTGTGGCGACATCGACGCCTGCAGGGCGACCACGGCGGACGCCGCGAGAATCGCACCGACCGACAGGTCGATCCCTGCCGTGAGAATCACAAAGGTCATGCCCGCCGCCAGCACCACGTTGACCGAAGCCTGTTGGGTGATGATCGACAGGTTCTGCACGGTGAGGAAGTTTTCACTGGCCAGGGCAAAGCCCACCAGCAACAGGACCAGCACCGGCAGCATGCCCACGGTACGCATCAGTTCACGCACGCGTTCGGTTTTATGGGTTGTTGTCATCGTCAATTCAGCCATGGGCAGCCACCTGATCGCCACCAGTGGCGAGGTCAATAATACGTTCCTGGGAAATGGCATGGCCGGAAGCCCCACCGACTTCGGCGACCAACTCGCCTTCGCGCATGATCAGCACACGGTCGCAGGTGCCGATGATTTCCGGCAGCTCGCTGGAAATCACCACGATGCCCACGCCCGCCTGCGCCAGTTGATTGATGATGCGGTAGATCTCCGACTTGGAGCCGATGTCCACGCCCCGCGTCGGTTCATCGAGGATCAGCACGTGCGGCTTGACCTCCAGCAACCGCGCCAGGAGCACCTTCTGCTGGTTGCCGCCGGACAACGCGCCGACATTGACCTTGCCCGACGCCACACGAATCGACAGCGACTTGATCGCAGCGCCAGCGCGTTGTGCCGCATGGCCACGATCGAGCACGCCACCGGCATGGGCATCCGGGACGCAGGCGCAGACATTGATGTTGTCGGCCACGCTCATGTCCAGGAACAGCCCCTGGGCCTTGCGGTCTTCGGTGAGGTACACCACGCCGGCACGAATCGCATCGGCCGGGGTACGCAGTTGGGTGACGGTCTTGCCGACCACTTCCAGGCTGCCGCTGATGCGCGGGTCGGCGCCGAAAATCAGGCGCGCCAGCTCGGTACGCCCGGCCCCGACCAAGCCGGCAATGCCCAGCACTTCGCCAGCATGCAAATCAAAGCTGCAGCGGCGTACCCGCTTGCCATCCGCCATATCGCGCACGCGCATCACCACGTTGCCCGGGTTATAGGCCGCGTGTTCCTTCTTGTAGAACCCCGAGAGGTCGCGGCCCACCATCATTTTTACCAGCACCTCGGCGGACAGCGCTTCGCGGGTCAATTCGCCGATGTATTGGCCGTCGCGCAGTACCGAGACCCGGTCGGATAACTCATAGATCTCGGCCATGCGGTGACTGATATAGATGATCGCCAGGCCCTGGCTGCGCAGCTGTTTGATCAGGGCAAACAGGCGGTCGGTTTCGCGGGAAGACAACGGCGTGGTGGGTTCATCCATCACCAGGATCCGCGCGTGGGCATGCAAGGCGCGGGCGATTTCCACCAGTTGACGCTCGGCAATCGACAGGCTGCTCACGAGGGTATTGGGCTTGAACTCGGCGCCCAACCGTTGCAACACCTCGACGCAGCCGGCCTGCATGCCTTTGCGGTCGATGGTCCAGCCACGCCGGCGTTCGCGCCCCAGATAGATGTTCTCAGCCACGCTCAGGTTCGGGCACAGGCTCAGTTCCTGATAGATCACGGCAATGCCGAGGGTCTTGGCGGTGGCGGGGTCAAAGGAGGCGACGGGCTGGCCGTCGATGCGGATTTCACCGCCGGGATCGGCCTGGTAAGCGCCGGAAAGAATCTTCATCAGGGTCGACTTGCCGGCGCCGTTCTCACCCATCAGGGCATGAATTTCACCGGGATAGACCTTCAGGCCGACATTCTTGAGCACCCGCAAACCATTGAAGGTTTTGCTGATGCCCTGCATCTCAAGCAAGGGATCAAGGCTCATGGCTGAGCTCCTGGATTTATTATTTTTGTTGTCGAATGCTGCCGACTCTAGATCAGATACATTTCCTTACGCAAGCGCTTGCGTGTGCCGTTTATCGTTTGGTTAAACGTTTCAGTCAAAGCAAAAACGCGGAATCTGCGGGTTACTAGCTATTTGACGCTGCGTGACGACCCAGGCTGCAGTCACCGCGCTCATCGGCCAACTTGGCCACAAAGCCTGCGATACGGCGGCACGCCTGGGCCAGGCGTACTTCGCCGAGGGTGAACGACAAGCGCACAAAACCCTGGGCGGGCTCACCAAAGGCCGCCGCATCGAGGACCGACACGCCGGCTTCGCGAAACAGTCGCCAGGCGAAGTCCAGGGAACTGAGGCCGGTCCCCCGTATGTCCACCAGCACAAACATACCGGCTTGGGGTGCCTGCACCTGGATGCCAGGGCAGAGACTCAGCGCGGTCACCACCAAATCACGTCGGCGCCGGTAGATCTCGCGCATGCCCTGGGTCACGTCATCATGGGCCAGCACCGCCGCCGTCGCGGCTTCCATCACAAACCCCGGCACACCGTAAAGCATGCTCAGCACCAGGGTTTGTGCGTGCACCACCATCTGCGGCGCGGCGATGATCCAGCCGATGCGCCAACCGGTCATGGCGTGGGACTTGGACAAACTGCCAATCACGATGCAGCGTTCGGCCATACCCGGCAACGCGGCCAGGCTGTGGTACTGGCCGTCGAACACCAGGCTTTCATACACCTCGTCGACCACCACCCACAGGTCATGGGCCACGGCCAGGTCGGCGATGGCTTGCAGCTCCCGAGGGTCAAGTACCACGCCGGTGGGGTTGTTCGGGTTGGAGAAGAAGATCGCTCGGGTACGCGGGGTGATCGCTGCGGCGAGCGCCTGCGCGTCCAGGCGAAAGCCGGACTCCGGCAAGCACGGCACACGTACCAGGGTCGCGCCGCTGGCGTTGAGCGTGGCTTCGTAGGTGACATACATCGGGTCGAGCACCAGCACTTCATCCCCGGCCTGCAACAGGCAAAGGGAGCTGATGAACAATGCATTTTGTGCGCCGGGCACAATGATGACGTTTTCGGCGCCTACGGCGCGCCCCAGGCTGTTGCTGTAGCGCGCCGCAACCGCGTCACGCAGGGTCTGGCGGCCGGGGATCTCGGTGTAGTGGGTATCGCCCTCGCGCAGGGCGCCGACGGCGGCATCGGTAATGAAGGATGGCGTGGCGAAATCGGGGTCGCCGACGCTGAGGATAATGATGTCCTCGCCCTGGCTAGCGGCGTGAAACGCGGCGTGGTGTATGTCCCAGGCAGCGACGCCCTGCCCTGTAATTCGCTCAACGAAGGGGGAAAACCGCATGCCGGGGCCTCTCGTTCAAAAAGAAAAAAGCGTGGGTCCGTCCAAGTGCGAACGGATGGATGCGCTCAACATAGTTCAAACTCCGTAGCCGTCCAATCAATCAAGGCGGCTCGACACCAAAGCCTTTGGCGCAAAGAGTGGAAACACAAGGCACAGGACCTGCCGGCAGAAGCGAGGAATCAAAACGGCGAGCATGGCGACACAAGGACAATGCCACGGGACTTAGTGAGCCCGGGCGTAATCCACACCCTGTCGGTGACCAACCTCATGAACACTGTTTCGCTCTCCCATGCCACGCAACATCGTCCTCCCCCCGCCCCGACAACCGCCAACCCGCCGCAGCTTTCCGGGCAAGCGCGTGAGTTTCCCGTCCCCTCGGCACCGGCTGAAGGTTCACGCCGCGAGGGTGATCGTGAGCTTGCAACAACGGAATATCACAGCGCGTTGCTCCTGGCGGCCAACCGTGAACGAAACATCACTATTGGCCAGCTTCCTCCCTCCTCCACCTTCGGTCAGTGGTGGACGCAGTTGCATAACACCTTTCAGTCACCCGACGTGCTGCAGTGGATCCGAGACCAAGGGATCGACACGGCATCGATCAAGCTCAACGCCACCTCGGGCCAGATCAGCTTTACGCTCACGCGGGCGCGTGATCCCGAACAAAAACTCCATACGGTCGGGCAAGACGACCCGCGCTGGGCGGCTATCAGCGGCCCGGTTCTGAATGCCGCCAGGGTTATTGCCGCAGGCCATGCCGATACCTGGTTCAAGCCGCCGGTCAGTGTTCCAGATGAACCGGTTGCCTGGTGGTTGATCGGCCGGTTTTACAACGAGCGGCAGGACCTCACCGGGCCGGCGATGCGTGAGCGGGCGGCAGAAATCGATCGAAACCAGGGGTTCACCCCGCTCGATCCAGGCACGTCGAAACACTTGATCGAATCGCGCAGCGAGGAAGCACTCCAGAACCAGAAAGCGTTTACAGGCGATATCCACAACCGACATCAGGCGGCCGGCGAACTCAGACACCTGGCGGCATCCGTGGAGAATGGCGTCGAATATGATGGGCAGATTACGCATGAACTGAAAGCCAGGACACTCAACCTGTCTGCTGACAGCAGCTACCGTCCCTCAAGCGGCGGCCAGTCCCCGACCGTCTCGCTTTTACAATACCTCACGGACCACGGGTTGCACTTGCCAACCCGTCACGAAGAGCTGGTCAACCTCGCAACCGCCCTCTCCACTCCCACACCCAAGGCGGCTGTGCAGGGGAACCTCAGCGGTGCGCTGAGGTGGCTTGACCAGGAGAGCCTGCAACAGCTCAAGGCGGATATTCAGGGCGGCACGTTCGGCAACATTAAGCTGAGCCCGTTCAAAACTGTCTTGGACTACCTGCTGGACAATCGGTCGATCTCTCCCGCCGAGCTCGACAACCCGCGCCTGATGATTGAAGCCTTGATCAGCTCCCCCAGGGGCCAGGCCCTGGGTGACGCCATTCAAGCACTCTTTGCCGCGCGCGGCGTCAAAGGCCCCGGCACCGATTGGCTGCTGGCGGCGCTGCATCTGGAGATTGATAGCGACGCAGCACAGGGCTTGAAGATTGGCGGCTATCACTTGGTTTCGCCTGAGAATGTGGACAAGACGGCTGCCACGGTTTTCAAGGAACTGGTCGAGCATCTGGTTGCTCGCGGGCAGGCTTCGTCGCCTGAAAAGGCGCTGATCCAGGCGCACCTGGTGTTGACCAGGCTGGCACCGGAGTTCCGGGTCAAGGGCATCCCGGACACGATCGTCCCAGGCACTCACAGCTGGGTCAGCTTCGCCACCCTAGTCGCCCGTATTGAAGCGAAATCGCCGGGTGCCACGGCAACGATGAACTATGCGCAAATCATGCTGGAAGGCAGCACCGCACCGGTGACCGATGAGGACAGCGCAAGTGAATATGCCGCCCAGGCCAAAGCACTCAAGGAGTGGGCCGTCGCCAACGGTCAGGCCTATCCCTCGACCGAAGCGGCCATGGTTGAAGTGCGCAAGGCGTTCACCGCCCAGATCAACGAGTTGAAGGAGGCGGCGCAAACAGACATAAGGGAACTCCCGACCACTCGGGCCATTGCACTGGAACAGCTGAAAAAGGCCCTGCCGCACATCGACCCGAAATGGTTCGACGAAAAATGCATCACCGTACAGCCCGCACATAAACGCTTTCCAGAACGCTACTCGATACTGGACAGTTACATCGACGGACGCCCTCTGTTCTGGACACCCAACCGTGCCAACTTCTGGAAGGAAGAGGCACGTAACTTCACCAACCTGTTCAGGTCCGAGGAAAACCAGGAGCAGCCTGATCAAACGCCCGCCGCCTGGGTCTCTTCATCCAGCGCGTTCAACTTCGATGAGGTTCGCGAAAAGCTGAAAAGCCTGCCACGCCCAAAAGACCTGTTCGCGCAACAATTCACCGACTTTTCCGATGCGCTGAAAAAAACCACGGCGGCGCAGTACAAATTGCTGCTGGCCAGACAACCGCTGGAAGACCGTCAGCATCTGCAGTTCGGCCAATTGACGGTCCGCAAGGAAGTCAGCTACCACCGGGCGGACCACCCCGTACGAGTGGCCGATGGCGTGCTGTTGGTAGAAACCGAATACAACGGCAAGGTCATCCACTATGCGATTGATCGAAACAAGGGCACCATCACTCGCCGGCCTGGGCAGACCTATGATGAATACCCGCCGACCAACGGCACCATCCCCCAACCCGGCAAGCGGTACGACGTGATCAAACCTGCGGGTAACTACCCGGCAGACGTTACGGATGAGAAAAAAGATGCCCGAGGCGCGCCTGACAGTTTCAGCAGTGCCCGGACCCGCTACATCGTCGATGCGGTACTCGACGACATGCGCCTGCCCGAGGTCGAGCGTTATGCCAAAGGTGCCACGACATTCGACACTCAGGTACCGCTGTACGAGACCATTGAACAAATCGTCGTCGGCCTGATTCCATTCAAATCAGGCATCGAGAACATCATCAACGGCAGGATCAAGGAAGGCATTGTTGAAGTTGTTGTCGACCTGTTCGGTTTTGCGATCGGCATTGGTGGCGCACTCAAAGGTGCGAAAGGCGTTGTCGCAGGCGCGTCAGCCCTTTCAAGGGTGGGCCATGCAGGCAAAATCATTGGCCGGGCAGCGGTGGGCGCGCTGAACCCCTTGAGCGGGGTCGATGACCTGGCGCTGGGTGTCCTGCAGGCAGGCAAGAAGGCAGTCATAACGGCAGCCGGCGCCACCTACCGCGGGATTCAACATCTACGTGGCCAGCGTAGTGTCAACCTGCTTGAGCTGGCCAAAAAGCCGGACATCGCCGAAGGCACCTACAGGGCACTCAATCACACGGTGGAAAGCCAAGCCCTGGCCAAATTCGATGAGGCATCAGGTCGCTGGTACGCCTTTGACCCGCATACCCAGCAAGCCTTCGGCAAACCGCTGGATAACTTCCGGGTGGCTCCTGCTGGCGCCAATACCGCCGACAGCTTGCACGCGATCGGCAGCGCTGATGCCGTCAAGGCCGCCAGTCAGCAATACGGCCTGGCGGCAAGCGGACGGTTAAAGGCTGGACAACAGACGGTGGAAGACATCGCGGTCATGGTTCAAGGTAACTGGCACCGATACGATGCGTTCAAGAAACAACCCTTCGGGCCACCTTTGAAAGACTTCACCCCTCACCGAATCGCGGCTGGCGGCGAGGTCCGGCCCCTGACCCGGACCTCCTGGGTTATGAAGCCAAGTACATCGCGGCTGACGAGCTCTCGGCCAAGGGCTTGCAAGGCAATGTCTATGTGGGCCGTGGCCGGAATGAATACGTGAAGATCGACGGGGTGCTTTACAAGTCCAAGCTTAAAGACGGACAACGCGTCATCCAGCATCCCCAGGGCACGGGGCCGGACATTGCGGTCAGGGATCTGGGGGCCTCAGGATGGGAACCTGCCGCCAGAACTGCGCGTTTGCTGGGCGGCAAGAGTGACGCACCCTTGCGTTGGAAATTGGGCGACAGCACCTATGTCGTGCCCATGGACGACATTAAAGTCGTGGAAAACTCAACCACCCCGTTCACGCTCAACTACAAGGGCGTCGAACATAACGTCATCTTTGACAGTTCGGCGGGAGCCTGGAAAGAAAGCAACCTGTCCACCGGTATCGATCCGCTCAACCCTGCCTATTTCTGGCGAAGCGCCAAGGGCAAGTGGCAACGCGGGCCGTTCAACGAATTCATAAAAGCCAGAAAGGCAGATGCGCATACCTACTCGTTCGTTGATGTCATGCCGCCTTCGGCCGTGAAAATCCCCAACGATGTGAAGCCGATCCCCAGAAACCTTCACTATTTCTGGGCGGGCCAAGAGCTCCCGTCCAAGCTGATGGATACCCTGCTCAACAACGCCGCCCAGGCGCCTGGGTACAAGTCCATCCTGCATGTGGATGCTGACACCCCAGCCATTTTCAACCAGATAAAGCGCACCCTGGAAAGCAAGGCTCCCGGCCTGGAAGTCAGGAACCTGCGCGAGGATGACGTCTTCAAACAGTTGAAAGGCGATGGAATGTACGACTACTTCCGACAGGGACAAGGAAAAAACCTGGCCGCCGCTTCAGACGTTGCCCGGTACCCTATCCTCAACAAATATGGTGGGTTCTACCTGGATACCGATGATGTGATCCAGGCAAAGGTCGGGGCTGATGGGTTAAATGCCGGTGCAAGTGATGTGCTGCTCAACAAACCGGTTGCCCATAGCCTCACCGGCTATAAGCCGTTCTACAACACCAGCAATTTCGGCACACAAGCAGGCAACCCGGTCATCACCGCAGTCATTGATGAAATGAAAACCAGCTTTGCGGCCAACAAACCCTACTTTGCGGCGAACCGGCCTACGGTGGGCCGTGGGCCTGACGGCCGAGTGCAATACACCCCTGAATTCAATCTCTATGAGGGCAAGATTTTTGAGACTGTGGGGCCAACGCTGTTCAACAAGGTGCTCAAGTCGCAACGGCCTGACATGTACGACTTGGGCTTTGACGGCATTACCAAGGAGTCGCGGCTGGTCAACGGAAAGCTCGAATCACACGGCCCGATAGTCAACATTGAAAACGATGTTCGTCGGTACTACACGCGTCGCGGCATCGTTCCCCCGCAAACGCTGGACAAACAGCTGGACAACCTAAAGCAGCATTACTATCCGCTTCACTACAAGTTCCAGGTCAGGATTGGCGCTGAACACTCCTGGATCAACGCCTGACTTGAAGAGGTTCAATCCTGGGGCTCTGTAGTGCCGGCCTGCGGCGCTTCATCTACCGGTTTGAGCGGCACTTGCGCATCATCCATCAACGACCCCGGGTCTTCATTGCCGGGGTCGTTGAGTTCTTCATCAGGCTCTTTTGACATGACCGTTCCCTCTAACCGCCTTGGGTATCGATATCGGCATCGGTTTCAGGCTTGGGCTCGCGCTCGGGCTTGAAGTCTGGACTGTAGTCGTTTTCCTTGGCCTTGGGGTCTTTGGCCGGCGTCGGGTCCTTGGGGGCATCGGCACCGGTGGCAGGTTGTGGGTGTGGGTTCATGGGGCACCTCTTGGAAAATATCGGCCGGGTAGAGTTAAGGTCACGCTTCCGGCGCTGAAGTTCAATTGATTCAAGACACCGGGTTATCCACCTGGATGTAGAACGCATAGGCGCCCAGCAAGACCCAGAACACCATGAACAACCAGGGCGCACGCATCGAAAACAACAGCGACTTGCGATAGCCCTTGTGCGATGACTCCGTTTCGCAGAACAGCGGCGAGTCGTCATACGCCAGCCCCATCACCGGCTCGCTGCGCAGCAGTTCGCTCTGCTTGTAGTGCCAATGGTCGATGATTTCGTAGGCGGCGCGGATACCCGGCCAGGCGTTCAACGAGCTGAGGATGCCCAGGGCGGCGAGGAATACCGGCACCACCAGCGTGAAGAATTTGCCCCACTCGGGATTGAGATTGCCCATGCCCGAGACGAACGCAATCACCAGGAATGACTGCGCGGTGAGGTAAGCATCGGTGCGGTTGGCCAGGATGCTGGTTTCGTATTGGATCTCTCGGCGATAGAAATCCAGGCGGTCCTTGGGCGAGCCGAAGATCTTGGCGTTGTGTTCGCTGTGATCGGTCAGCGCCGCTTCGGGAGTATCCGGCGAGATGATTCTGGGCACGGCGGTGCTCCATTAAGGTGTCGAGTGTCGTTAGAAGAATCACGGCAAGGTGAAGTTCAAACATTGTCACGCACCCATTTGGCGCACCGCCTGCCCTTGTAGTGAGCGAGCTTGCTCGCGCTGGGCTGCGCAGCGGCCCCAATAAGAGCGGGAGCGCTGCGCACTCCAGCGCGAGCAAGCTCGCTCACTACAGGCGGTTTAGGCACAAGCTTTGCTTAACCCTTTCATCACCCACTACCGCGCTCATCTGCAGGAGCTTTCGTTACCCCCCGACCCAGAGCCGACCCCATAAGAAAGTAAGGACCCGGTCCGCTGGCACTGTGCGCCACGGCCTTATAAAAAATGCGTTTTTTGAAGCGGCAGTGCTATCAAGCTTCACTCGGCACTGACAAGGTACTGGAATGGCTCGATCTTTCTTTGATGAAATGAATGACGCAAACGGCGTGTGCCGTGCGCACTATCAGGACTTCTCACGCTGGCTGGCCAACACGCCGCCGGAACTGCTGGCCCAGAGGCGTCGCGAAGCTGACCTGTTGTTCCATCGCGCCGGGATCACCTTCACCCTCTATGGCGACGAGCAAGGTACCGAACGCCTGATCCCCTTCGACATCATCCCGCGCAGCATCCCCGCCAGTGAATGGAGCGTGATCGAACGCGGCTGCATTCAGCGAGTCAACGCCCTCAACCTGTTTCTTGCCGACATCTACCACGACCAGCGCATCATCAAGGCCGGCATCATCCCGGCGGACCAGGTGCTGGGCAACGAGGGGTATCAGAAGTCGATGGTCGGCCTGGACCTGCACCGCGGCCTCTACTCGCACATTTCGGGTGTGGACCTGGTCCGCGACGGTGATGGCACCTACTACGTGCTCGAAGACAACCTGCGCACGCCCAGCGGCGTGAGCTACATGCTCGAAGACCGCAAGATGATGATGCGCCTGTTCCCGGAAGTCTTCGCCAAGCAGCGCATTGCACCGGTGGACCACTACCCCAACCTGCTGCTCAAGACCCTGAAAAGCTCCAGCCGCCTGGACAACCCCAATGTGGTGGTACTGACGCCCGGACGCTTTAACAGCGCATTCTTCGAACACGCGTTCCTCGCCCGGGAAATGGGCGTGGAACTGGTCGAAGGCGCCGACCTGTTCGTGCACGACCTCAAGGTGTTCATGCGCACCACCGACGGCCCCAAGGCCGTGGATGTGATTTACCGGCGTATCGACGATGCGTTCCTCGACCCACAGGCATTCAACCCGGAGTCCATGCTGGGTGTTCCTGGCCTGGTCGCCGCGTACTGCGCGGGCAACGTGGTGCTGGCCAATGCGATTGGCACCGGGGTGGCCGATGACAAGTCGATCTACCCCTATGTGCCGGACATGATCCGCTTCTACCTGAGCGAAGAACCGATCCTGCAAAACGTGCCGACCTTCCAGTGCCGCAAGCCGGATGAACTGTCCCATGTGCTGGCTAACCTGGGCGAGCTGGTGGTCAAGGAAACCCAGGGCTCCGGCGGCTACGGCATGCTGGTGGGCCCGGCCTCGACGGCCGCCGAGATCGAAGATTTCCGCCAACGCATCAAGGCCCGCCCCCACGCCTACATCGCCCAGCCCACCTTGAGCCTGTCGACCTGCCCCACCTTTGTCGAAAACGGTATCGCGCCACGGCATATCGACCTGCGACCGTTTGTGTTGTCGGGCAAGGAAACCCGCCTGGTGCCCGGCGGGCTGACCCGCGTGGCATTGAAGGAAGGTTCGCTGATCGTCAACTCGTCGCAAGGCGGCGGAACCAAAGACACCTGGGTGGTGGAGGACTGAGTATGTTGAGTAGAACCGCCGCAGATCTGTACTGGATGTCCCGCTACCTGGAACGTGCCGAGAATCTGGCGCGCATGCTGGAAGTCAGTTACTCGCTGTCGTTGATGCCCCAGGCCGGGCGCAGCGATGGGCTGGACGAACTGGCGATGTCGTTGCTCAGCAGCGGCACCCTGGACAGCTACCTCGAACGCCATAAGCACCTGGACGCCGAGCGCATGTTGCATTTCTTCGCCCTCGACGCGGAAAACCCCGCCAGTATCTACAACTGCCTGCGCGCCGCCCGGGGCAATGCCCATGCGGTACGCGGGCGCATCACCGCCGACATGTGGGAAAACCTCAACGCCACCTGGCTGGAAATGCGCAGCATCGCCGCCGGCGGCCTGGCACGCCACGGCATCAGCCACTTCTGCGACTGGGTCAAGCAGCGCTCGCACCTGTTCCGAGGCGCGACCTCGGGCACCATCATGCGCAATGATGCCTATCGGTTTATCCGCCTGGGCACCTTTGTCGAGCGCGCGGACAACACCTTGCGCCTGCTGGATGCGCGCTACGAGATGTTTGGCGAAGAGTCGGAAGAAGTCAGCGACCTGTCGGCACGCGGTTATTACCAGTGGAGCGCGCTGCTGCGCGCGTTGTCGTCGTTCGAGGCGTACACCGAGTTGTACCCGAATGCGCTGAACGCACGCTCGGTGTCGCAGTTGCTGCTATTGCGCAGCGATGTACCGCGTTCGTTGCATGCGTGCATCGAGGAACTGAGCCATATCCTGGCGGACCTGCCCGGCAGTTACGGGCGCTCGGCGCAGCGCCTGGCGGCGGAGTTCGAGGCGCGACTGCGCTATACCGGCATCGATGAAATCCTTGAAGACGGCTTGCATAGCCGGCTGACCGAGTTCATCGACACCGTGCGCGAGTTGGCGCGGGCGATTCATAGCTCTTACCTGGAAGTCGTCTGAGGCGCGGCCCCGGGGGTAGTCCGCAGGTGGTTGGGTTGGGCATCACTCAATCAACCACCAACGCGGCAACAATTGGCGCACCCGCGCCTCGCCAAAGCGGTCATCGATCAACATCACCACACCTCGGTCCTGTTGGCTGCGGATCACCCTCCCCGCCGCCTGCACCACTTTCTGCAGGCCGGGGTACAAATAGGTGTAGTCGTAGCCCGAACCGAAGATCGCGCCCATGCGCGCTTTCATCTGTTCGTTGATCGGGTTCAGTTGCGGCAGCCCCAAGGTCGCGACAAATGCCCCGATCAAGCGCGCGCCGGGTAAATCAATGCCTTCGCCAAACGCACCGCCCAGCACGGCAAAGCCGACCCCCTGGCTGTGCTGGGTGAATTGGTCGAGAAACGCCTGCCGCTGCGCCTCGGCCATGCCGCGTGACTGCAACCACAACGCAACCTGCGGGTGCCGCTCGGCCATCAACTGCGCCACCTGTTGCAGGTAATCGAAGCTTGAGAAAAACGCCAGGTAGTTGCCCGGTTGCGCGGCGAACTGCTGGGCAATCAACTCGACGATCGGCTCCAGCGAGGCCTGGCGGTGCACGAACCGTGTGGAGATCTGATCAACAATACGTACACGCAGTTGCTCGGCCTTGAACGGTGACTCCACGTCGATCCAGGCGGTGTCCGCCGGCAAGCCAAGCAGGTCGGCGTAATAGTGACGCGGGCTCAGGGTCGCGGAAAACAGCACGCTGCTGCGGGCCGCCGTCAGCCGGGGCCGGATAAACTCGGCGGGCACCAGGTTGCGCAGGCACAGGGTTGAAGCGCTGCGTTTGCCGCCGAACGGGCGCTTGCTGATATCGAAGAGAAAATGTTCGTCGAACAACTCGGCCACCTTGGCAAATTGCAGCGCTTCGAAGTAGAAGGCTTGCAGGTCGCCGGACAGCGCCTCGGGGTGGTCGTTGAAGTACTCGCCCATGGCGCTGGTGGTCAGGCTCAGGGCCTGGAGCAGTTTGTCGGGCTTGCTCGCATACGCCTGGTACGGCGCGAGCTGGTCCTTGTGCAGCGCATTCCACTCACGGTTGAGGCGCTGCAAAGGCTTTTTCAAGGGGTCGGGGGCGACGTCGCGCAAGGTCTTGAGTGCATAGGAGTCGAGGCTGGCGCTGTACATCGCACGGGCGCGCTCCACCAGGTTATGGGCTTCGTCCACCAGCACGGCGGCGCGCCATTGGTTGAGCTGGGCCAGGCCGAACAGCATGGCGCCAAAGTCGAAATAGTAGTTGTAGTCGGCGACCACCACGTCGCTCCAGCGCGCCATTTCCTGGCTCAGGTAATACGGGCAGACCTCGTGGGCCAGCGCCACCTCGCGCAGGTTGCGCTGGTCCAGCAGGCGTACCTGGGACGCTGCCTTGCGTGCGGCCGGCAGGCGGTCGTAAAAACCTTTGGCCAATGGGCAGGCATCGCCATGACAGGCTTTGTCCGGGTGTTCGCAAGCCTTGTCCCGCGCGACCAGTTCGAGCACGCGCAGCGGCAGATCGGGGCTGCTGTCGTAGAGCACCTGCGCCGCGTCCAGGGCGAGTTTGCGCCCTGGGGTCTTGGCCGTGAGGAAGAACACCTTGTCCAGTTGCTGGGGCGCCAATGCCTTGAGCATCGGGAAAATCGTGCCGACGGTCTTGCCGATGCCGGTCGGCGCCTGGGCCATCAGGCAACGCCCGGTACTCACGGCCTTGTATACCGCCTCGGCCAACGGGCGCTGGCCGGGGCGAAAGGCCGCATGCGGGAACGCCAGGCGTTGAGCCGCGCTGTTACGCGCGTCGCGATGCTGCATCTCGCACTCGGCCCAACCAAGGAACAGCGCACATTGCTGGTTGAAGAACTGCTCCAGCTCCACTGCGGTGAAACGCTGGTTGAGCAGGGTTTCGCCTTCGCCGACGATGTCGAAGTACACCAGCGCCAGGTCGATCTCGCCAAGGCCGAGCTTGCGGCACATCAGCCAGCCGTAGACCTTGACCTGGGCCCAATGCAATTGCCGGTGGTTGGCGGGCTGGGCACCGAGGTCGCCACGATAGGTTTTGACTTCCTCCAGGCGATTGGCATCCGGGTCATAGCCGTCCGCCCTGCCCCGCACCTTCAGTTGTGCATATTCGCCTTCGAGGGCGACTTCGTTTTGATAATGCGCGCTGCGCCGCGAAGCCACCGTGCGATGCCCGACGATGCCTTCCTGGGCGCTGGGTGACGGTGTGAAGCGCAGGTCCAGGTCACCGACCTTGGCCGTGAACTCACACAACGCGCGTACCGCGACGCTGTAGCTCAAGCCGGTTGCGCCCAACGCACATAGCAGACGGTGACCGGCATCTGGTACTCGCCGCAGAACTCCAGCCAACGCAGCTGGTTGTCTTGCAGGCGGTCGCCCGGCCCCTTGACCTCGATCATGCGGTAGGTTTTGCGGGCGGGCCAGAACTGGATCAGGTCCGGCATGCCGGTACGGTTGGCGCGAATGTCCAGCAGCAAGCGTTCAAACCAATAGCGCAAGTGCTCGGCGGGCAAACAGTCCAGGGCTTGCTCCAGCAGCGCTTCGCTGAGCAGGTTCCAGAACACGAAAGGCGATTGGATGCCCCATTTGTCTGCGTAGCGTTGGCGGATGCTGGTTTTGTAGCGCTCATCTTGCAACTGCTCGAAACAGGCCGCGAACAGCGGTGCACGACGCTGATGAAAATCTTCGCTGTGCAAATCCGCCGGCCCTCGCTGGAACGGGTGGAAAAACGCCCCCGGCAACGGCGCAAAGATCGCGTCCCAGCACAACAGGCCGAACAGCGAATTGATCAGCCCGTTCTCGACATAATGCACTGGCGCATCCGGCTCGCTGAGATGGGCCTGCACGCAATACTCCACCGACATCAGCGGTTCGGGCAGCGCCAAGTCCAGGTCCAGGCGGGTGATGGCCCGGGGCTTGATCCTGGGCAGCGCCGGCTCCCCCAGCTTGCGGCGCAGACGCGGCAGCACGCGTAGCAGATGTTGCTGTTCGGCGGCGCTTTCCGGCGCCTGTTGCGCCGCACACGCCAGGGCCATGGCCTGGGCATAGTCCTCTTGGCGCTCCAGCACCCGGATCAGGCGCGAACGCGCGCCGGGGTGCGCGCACTCGCGATAGATCCGTTGCGCCAGGTCCAGCTCGGCGCTGCGTTCACAATACTGACCGATCTGGAACAACAACTTGGCGCGACGCTTTTCCAGCCAGGGGTTGTCGGTGGCAAACGTGGCGATTTGCGCGAGTACCACGTCCAGCGCCTGCCCCGCTTCAAACGCTTGCTGGCACTGATGCAGGAACAGAAAACCGTGCACGTCATCACGGTGACGCAAGCCACGGGACTGCGCACAGAACTCGACCTTTTCGTAGGTGTAGATGCCCAGGTCCGCCAGCACGAACTCCGACCAATCCTGATGCAGGTTGCCGAAGAACATCAGCCGCAAGCGGTCGCACAGGTCCATCACCGTGAGGCTATAGAGGGTGTCTTCAAGGTCCGGGCACCATTGGGCAAAATGCCGGGGCTCGGTAAACCGCGCCGCCAACGCGTCCAGCCAATCGGTTTTCCTGGCCTTGGGTTGCTCGATCCAGGGCTTGAAGGCCGCGAGGATTTCGCCTTTCTGCAGGACGGCGAACAGTGCTTCAAAGCCAAGCGGGCACTGGTCATCGACCCAACCCTGCTGCACCAGTGCCAGCGCTGCCGTGTGGGTGCAACCAATTTCCAGGTAATTGAGTTTGCTCGCCCGAAAATGCACGCCCTTGCGCATCACCATGCGCACCAGCAGCGCCTGGGACGCCTGCGGCAAGCTGTCGAACTGCTGAATAAAATGCACTTCGTGCGCATCGAGCAAATCGGCATAGCGCTGCCCCAGCCACAGCAGTACTTGACGGAAGTTATGCAGGTAATACAGGGGATCGTCGAGGGGGTTGGCCATGTCACGCGCTGATCGAATACTGGTTATGCATACAGAGTGCCGCCACCCAGCGGCTGTTGCAATCGGTAATAGATAAATGGCGCACGCAACTTTTTGTATAAAAGTGATCAGATAGCTCAGTTGATGGCGTAACATTTAGGGCCCGCAGCCCCTGGCTACGGGATTTTTCAGGGTTAAGGGTAAGGGTTATGAACATGAAGAATTTGGGTCTGCCACTGGTTGCACTGTCTTTTGTGCTGTTGGCCGGTTGTGCGACGCAAACCGTGGTCACATTGCAAAATGGCACACAGTATTTGACCAAGGACGTCCCCAACGCCAAGACAGCCGACGGCTTCTACGAGTTCACCGACATCGCCGGCAAGCACATACGCGTAAAAGCCGCGGATGTGGCGACCGTCATCAAAGAAAAATGACAGTAAAAAGCCCCGCAAATGCGGGGCTTTTTGTTAAGGGGCATCCCTCGGTCAATACCGGTAGTACGGGTGGTAATACGGGTGATAGTAGGGATGGTAATAGTACGAGTGGTAGTACGGGCGATAACAGCACGGGGCCGGATACGCCGGATACGCCGGGTACGCCGGGTACACCGCACACCCGCCCAACCCCAGCAGGACCAGGGCGCACAGCAACAATCGTAAACGGGACATGTTCGATTCCTCCCACGTGATCACGCGAAACAGCTCGCTTGACCGTTAAACGCGCGCACGCCGGCCGATCCGTCGCGATGGGAAGTTAAAGATTTATTTAGCGAAGGATTTTCCACGCCGCTGCGTTTAACCGATAAGCCGCCTTCATTCGAGGGCGGCAGCACGGAGAACCAAGGCCATGGCACGCATGTCCCGAGCGGTACGCGCGCTTTTACTCATTCCCTTGACCCTGGCGGCCCTGGCGAGTACGCCCGCCTTTGCCGACACCATCATCATCCGCCAGGCACCCCGGGTGATCGTGGTACAGCCTCCACCCCCACCGATCTATTACGCGCATTGGGGTTACGGGCCACGCCCCTATTACTCTCCACGCCCCTACTACGGTTATGGCTACTCCCACCGGCCGCATTGGGATCACGGCTGGCGGGAGCGCCATTGGCGTTGATCAGCCGATGCTGACGCCGTCAGCCCATAGCCCACCCTGCCCCACGCCGACCAGGGTCACCGAGTCGGCGCCAAAGGTGAGCACCGTGTCCGCACCGACCACCTTGGCGTGATCACGCAGGTCGGTGCTGCCTTCCACATCCTTGAACACCAGCTTGTCGGTGACCTGGTAGCCAATTACCCGATCGTTGCCGAAGTGGCCGCTGAACAGGAAGGTGTTATGCCCGCTGTTGTCGCGGATCGTGTCATTGCCCTTGCCGCCTTCGATAAAGTCCGCGCCCTTGCCACCCTGGATCAGGTCGTTGCCGTCGCTGCCGATGATGAAGGTATTGCCCTTGTGGGCCTCGGCATTGCGGTTCAGGTCCTGCACCCAGGTGTTGGCCCGCGCCGGGTCGGACAGGTTGGCGACGATCACCGTCGAGTCGCGGGTCATCTGGTCATAGAACCCGGATTCGAGGATACGCGTCATGCCATCGCCATAGCCGAACGGCAAGTGGGAAAGCCAGGTCGGCAGGTTGACGATGGAGAACGGCAGCACATTCCACAAGGTGGAGGCGTAGTGATCGTTGAAGTTGACGATGTTGTCGGTGGTCGATTCATGCGGCTTGTCGTGCACGCCCAGGGACGACAGGTTGAAGGATGAGCCATCCAGTGCGCGGAAGACCGGGTCATTCTCATAGCCGACATTGAGCACCTTGTCGCCGGCGCTTTGGGTGGGCGACGCATAGGCCACGTAGTTGGCGTCCTGGTAAAAACCCGCCCACTTGCTGTTGCTCAGGTCCGCCATGCTGTTGACCGCCAGCCCGCCCAGGCTGTGGCCGCTGACCAGCACGTCCTTGCCGGTCAGGCCATGGGCGCCGGCATAATCGGCCACGTTCTTGAGCAGGTTCCCGAACGCTTCGCCCGCATAGTTCTTGGCATAATCCTTAGGCCCCAGGGCGGCCAGCAGATCGCTGATCAGGTCGCCGATGGAGTCACTGATCAGGTGCTCCCGTGGCCCCGAGGTGCCGCGAAAGCTGATACCGATTTCCTGCAATTTGCCGGCGTCATCGTATTTGCCCAGCACCTCGACCTGGGCGCTGGTATAGCCGGCCTTTTCACCGAAGAACGTACCCCGCTGGTCGACCTTGCCCTCATAGCCCAGGGTCGCGGCGCTGATGGGCGTCCAGCCGGCTTTTTGCACGGCTTCAAGGGCGGCTTTTTCCGAGTCGGGGTTCCAGGGGATGCCCGGAATCACGCCTTGTGAATCCGTGCTGCCCAGCAACGCCGTGACCAGTGTGGCGGGCAGGCCGAGGCCAAAGCCGTTGTGCTGGTAGCCCACGGCAAAGCCGTTATCCAGGTTGTGATAGGAATACAGCGTGATCGCCATGGCGTCGGCAAACAACGCTTTGGAGCCCTCGGTGCCGAGGTTTTTATAGTCAAAGATACCCATGGTAGTGCCTCTCTGTTGTTGGATTTGTCGAGAAAGCGTTTGTCCTATGTCGAACGTATGTAGTGAGCGGGCTTGCCCCGCGCTGGGGGGCGAAGCCGCCCCAACCCAGACACCTCGGTCTCCCTGAAACACCGCAGCGCCCCTGTTGGGGCGGCTGCGCCGCCCAGCGCGGGGCAAGCCCGCTCACTACACGGTCAGAAGGCCCAGTCGAGGCTCAAGCCGACGCCGTGGACGTTCTCCTTGCTGGCCAGCAGGCCGTTGTAGTCAAAGTTCACCCGTGCATCCTTGGTCAACGCCAGGCTGACCCGGGCCCCCACCAGCGCCGCATCACGCACCAGCGGCGCGCTCTGCACCGCAAACGTCGGGCCGCCCGAGGCAAAGGCCAAGGACTGCTCGGAACCCACGCGGCTCAGGTTGTGCTGCCAGCCCAGGGTGCCGGACACTTCCAGCGCCTGGTGATCGTTGAGGTTGATCGTCTTCAAGGCACGTGCGCCCAAGGTGCTCAGCACCACGTCGCGGCTGTCGTCGCGGCCTTTGAGTGCGGCGGCATCCCCCTTCTCGGTAAAGCCATCGGTGTCCAGGTGCACGTAGGCCAGGTTGGCGAACGGTTCCAGGGCCAACGGTTGCAGGTTGACGCGGTAAGCCGCTTCACCGAACACCTGGGTGCTGCGGGCGTCGACCTTGGCTTTCTGCTTGCCGGAAACGTCGCCGTATTGCAGGTCACGCTTCACATCGGCGCGATGCCAGCTGTACGCCGCGCCGCCGCTCAGGCGCAAGGCGCCGATTTCATGCCCGGCATAAGCGCCCAAGTGGTAGCTGTCGACCGAGGCGCGACTGTGGGTGTCGTTGCCCACGTTCAGCGAGGTATCGCTGTAGCCGGCAACCAGACCGATGCGAGTCGCCTCGTCCAGTGCGCCATCCACCCCGGCAAGCATGCCGCCGATGGACGTGGTGTAACCCGCCGTCTCACTGCGGCTGTCGGTCTTGCCCCACGCGCCCAACGCCTTGACCCACACGTTGCCACGGCTGTCGAGGGTATCGCTGCGCGAGCCCATCTCACCGTTGCGCAGGCGCTCGCCCACGGCTTCGCGCACATAGCGGCTGTCGTTGATCAGCGCGCTCTGCAGGGCCGGGTAGATCTCGCCGGTCAGTTGCTGGAAGGCACCTTGCGCCGAGGCGGCATTGGGTGCCAGCAACAGGCTTTCATACACCGCATTGCCCGCGCCCAATTGCTCGGCGGCGCCGGCCACCGCACGTTGGTTAGGCGTGGCGGCGACGCTGGCAAAGCTGTTGGTGCGCGCCACGTCCAACTGCACACCGGTGGCGCCGTAGTTCAAGGTGCCACCGATAAACAGGTAGTTGGGCAGTACCGCGCCAAAGGCGCCGGTCACACCGCCGGCGGCCTGCAGGATGTTGTACTGCCGCCCGATCAGGCTGTCGGCCTGTGCCGCGCTCAACAAGGTCGGGCTGTTTTCCAGGGCCAGGGTCACGGTGCCGCCGTTGAGGGTGGCGGTGCCACCGGCAACGATCCGGTCGCTGCTGGTCGGCGACAACTCCACCGCGTAGGTTGAACCGGCGTCAAACGTGACATTGCCCGCCACATTCAGGGTGCCGATGGAATTGCCCGGCGCCACGGTGCCGCCGCTTTTCGCGGCCAGCGAGCCGATACGCCCGGAGCCGCCCACCACACCGCCCTGGCTGACGCTGACGTCGGAGGTCACCGAACCGTTGATCGCCAGCAACCCCTGGTTGACCAGGGTCGGACCACTGTAGGTATTGGTACCGGTCAGCACCAGCGTACCGATGCCCTGCTTGGTCAGGCCGCCGTGGCCCGAGATATCATTGCTCCACACATCGCGCCCGCAATGCACGTCGGTACACAGGCGCTGGGTGGGTTTGCCCGCGTCCACCACGGCGCCCACGCCCGGCAGGTCGGCGACAAACTGCCCGCTGCCATAGGCGCCATCGATACGGAACTCGGCGGGAATGTCCTCGGCCGTAATGAACATACCCGGCCCGTTGACCGCCTTGCCCAGGTTGATCATGCCCCAGCCATACAGCGAATCGATACCCGGCGCACCCAGGTCGGTGGCGGTGGTTTTGAGCACGGTGGAGACCTGTTCGCCGCTCATGTACGGGAAGCGTTCCATCAACACGGCTGCGGCGCCGGCCACATGCGGCGCGGCCATCGAGGTGCCGTTTTTGTTGGCCCAATCGGTGGTGAGGTTCTCCAGCGTGGTGCCATTGATGATCGAACTGAAGATCTTGGTGCCCGGCGCCGACACGCAGAAACTCGCCGCATAACCACAGCGCGACGAGAACGTACTGATCACATACGGCGTGGCACTGGTGGTGTCCGGGTTTTGCTGCAATGCCGCCACCGACAGCCAGTTCGGCGCGATTTCCGGCACAAAGTACGCCAGGCCCGACATCGCATCCGGGTTGTTGCGGTTGTAGTCGTTACCGGCGGCGAAGATGGTCAGCACACCGCTGCGTGCGGCGTCGATGGCCCCTTGATAAGCCCCGCCGGCCAGCGTGCCGAGGATCGGCCGGATATTGTTGAACTGCGCCTGGGCTTCGTTGACCGTGAAATTCGGGAACGCCGGATCACGGCCGCCCTTGGCGTACTGCGCACCGATGCCGATCCCCCAACTGTTGTTGATGATGCGTGCGCCGCTGGCCACCAGACCGTCCCAACCGGCTTTGTACACCGCACCGTCGTTGCCGAGGATGATGCCGTCTTCGGGACCTGGGTCACCGTTTTCCGCGCTGAGGATCTGCGCGTTGAACGCTACGCCGTGCATCGGCCCGCCATCGCGGTTACCGGCGGCAATACCGCCAACGTGAGTGCCGTGGTTGCCCAACTTGCCGTTGGAATCCTGGGACGGCGTGCCGTCATAGCGGAACGCGTCGCCCGCCTTGACCGGAATGTAAGGGTCGGTGTACTGACGGATGCCCTCGGTGACAATCGTCACCACTTTGCCGGGGCTGGCGAATTCCGGGTGCTGGGCATACACCGGCTGGTCGAAAATCCCCAGCTTGACGCCCTTGCCGGTGTAACCGGCGGCGTACGCGGTGTCGGCCTGGATGGCGCCAAGGCCCCAGTCAGCCTTGAACTCATTGCTGCGCCAACTGGCGGCGTCGCCCAACTTGCCGGTTTCCACATAGGGTGCGGCCTGGGCGGTTCCCAGGGTTGCCAGGCAGCACAGCAGCGCGCCGTATGGCACGCAGCTCAAAGCCTTGAGCGGGTAGCCCGGGCCGGTGTGAGTGGCGGTAATTCGTTTGTTCACGGTGACCTTCCTTAGTTTTCTTGGTTTTTCTTGTTGAACTCAGAACTGCCAGTTGAGGCTCAAACCCACACCCTGGGTTTTCTCGCTGCCCCCCAATTGGCCGGTGTAGTCCAGGTTGACCCGCGTGGACGGGCTCAACGCCAGGCTGGCCTGCACGCCGACCAGCGCCGCATCGCGCAGCAGCGGCGAACTGCCCACGGCGAATGACGGCCCGCCGGCGACAAACGCCAAATGCTCTTGCGATTGCACCGCACTGAGGCTGTGCTGCCAGCCCAGCGAGCCCGACAGTTCAAGCTGCTGGCGATCATTCAAAGGCAGGGTTTTCAGCGCACGCACGCCCAGGGTGCTGAGCACCGCGTCACGCTGATCGCGGCTGCGCTCCAGCGCGGCGGCAGCGCCTTTTTCGTGGAAGGCATCGCTGTCCAGGTGCACGTAGGCCAGGTTGGCGAACGGCTCCAGGGCCAGGGGTTGCAGGTGAATGCGGTAGGCCGCCTCGGTGAACAATTGCGCCGTGCGCGCCTCAAGCTTGACCTTTTGCTTGCCGCTGACCGCGCCGTACTGCAAGTCACGCTTTACATCGCCGCGATGCCAGCTGTAGGCACCACCGACGCTGACGCGCCAATCGCCCAGCTCGCGCCCGGCATATGCGCCGAAGTGGTAGCTGTCGATGGACGCCGATGCATGGGTGCCACTGCCCATGTTCAACGAACTGTCGCTGTAACCGGCGACCACGCCGACACGGGTCTGCTCATCCAGCTCGCCGTCCACACCGGCCAGCAGGCCACCGATGGAGCGGGTCGAACCCGCCGTTTCACTGCGGCTGTCAGCCTTGCCCCAGGCGCCAAGCGCCTTCAGCCACAGGTTGCGTTCACCGCTCACCGGCACATGCCGCAGGCGCTCGCCCACGGCATCGCGCAGTTGCAGGCTGTCGTTGAGCAGCATCGCGCCGATCGCCGGATAGATCTCGCCGGACAACTGCTGCAAACCTTGTCGGGCGGTGGCCACCGAGTCCGACAGCAACACACTCTCGTACACCGGATTGCCCGCGCCTAACTGCTCGGCTGCGGCGGCCACATTGCGCTGGTTGCGGGTAGCGGCCACGCTGGCGAAGGTAGCGTTGTTGCGTCCTACATTCAGTTGCACGCCGTTGGCCGCATAGTCGAGTGTGCCGCCCAGGAACAGGTAGTTGGGCAACACCTGGCCGAACTGGCCCTGGATGCCGCCCGCCGCCTGGAGGATGGAGTACTGCTGGCCGATCAGGCTGTGTACCTGGCTCTGGCTGAGCAACGTGGGGCTGTTTTCCAGCGCGAGGGTGACCGTGCCGCCACCCAACAGCGCTTTGCCTCCCGCCACGATGCGGTCGCTGCTGGTGGGGGTCAGTTCCACGGCGTACGTGGAGCCTGCCGCCAGGTTCACATCGCCGGCCACTTGCAAGGTGCCCACCGAGTTACCCGGCGCCACGCTGCCGCCGTTGTTGACCGACAGCGCGGCAATCCGCCCGGAGCCGCCGAGGGTGCCGCTGTCGTTGACCGTCACCGCCGATGCCAGCGAACCATTGACCGCCAGCAAGCCGCCGTTGACCGTGGTCGCGCCGCGATAGGTGCTGTCGCCACTGAGGACCAGCCGCCCGCCGCCGGACTTGATCAGGCTGCCCTCGTACACCCGCTGGGCGGCGGCCTGGTCGCGTGCGGTGCCGATGGCGTAATCGGTCTTGTCCTGCTGGCTGGCATTCGCGGCCACGCCGTTTTGCCAGCCCTTGTCGAGCAGGGTTTGCTGCCAGGCGGCGTGCTCGGTGCGGTCTTCGGCCTGGCGCTGGATCAGCGCCTGATCGGTGATGCCATTACTCCACACATCGCCTTGCCCGGCCGCGAGGTTCACGTTCATCGCGCCCAGCAGCTGTCCCGGCCCGTGCATCGCCCGGCCCAGGTCCGGCACACCCCAACCGACCGTGGTGTTGGGGGCTTGGGTGATCGAACCATCGAGCTGCGTCGCGGTGGTCAGCAACACCTGCAACGCCTGCTCATTGTTCATGTACGGGTAGCGTTCCATCACCAGCGCAAGCGCGCCAGTGGCGTGGGGCGCCGCCATCGAAGTGCCGGATTTCACGCCGTAGCCGCCGTCGGGGATGGTGCTGTTGATCAGCGCGCCCGGGGTAGAAATGCACCAATACTTGGCGATACCGCACTTGTTGTACTTCTGGTTGTTGGCTTTATCCAGGCCCGACACCGCGAGCCAATGCCCTTCCAGCTCCGGTTGGAAATACGGCAGTGCCGAGCGCACGCTGGCATTCGCATAACCACTGTTGCCGGCGCTGAACACATTGATCACGCCGGCCTTGGCCACGTCCGCCGCCGCATCCAGCCAGGTGCCCTGGTTGTAATGCTGGGCATAGGCGGCGTGCAGATCGCCGAGGGTCTGGTAGCTGACATCCTTGGGCTGGCTGCCCCAACTGTTGTTGATGGCGCGCACGCCGGAATCGACCAGCGCGCTGTACACCGTCTTGAAGTATTGGGGGTCCGGGGTCGGGCCGAACAGGAAACTGTCGTTGGCGTTGGTATTGCCCACGTAGATTTGTGCGTTGTAGGCCACGCCATGCATGCCCACGCCGTCACGGGACGCGCCCATGGTGCCGGTGACATGGGTGCCGTGGGAGTCGTTGTTGGGGTTGAGCGCGCCGGTAGTGCTGAACGGGCTGCCATTGACGTAGGTGCCGGTGGCCGTGACCGGGTGGAAGCGGTCCTTGGCCGCCTCCGGGTGGTTGGGGTCGAAGCCTGAGTCGAGGGCGCCGATTTTTACGCCGCTGCCGCTGATGCCTGCGGCGTAGGCCTCATCCGCCTTCATGCGTCCCAGGCCCCAGTCACTCTGGAACTCGGCGGTGCGCCAACTGGCGGGGTTACCCGCTTGACCGGTCTCGGTGTATGCCGCCTGCGCCGCAACGGACAACAGCAGCAAGGAACCGGCGGTAAAGGGTTTGAAGCGAGGTGAATCGGTGATCATCTAAACCATCCTTATTGTTTTTTTAGACGCTCATTTCACCGGGCCGAAAGCCTCATCGACTTTCGCCAGGTCGGTGTCACGCAAGTTGCCGGCGTAGTAATGCAATTTGGTCCAGGCCATCAGGTAGTCATAACGCGCCTGGGCCAGGTCGCGACGGGTGCTGTACAGCTGCTGTTCGGCGTTCAACGCGTCGAGGTTGACCCGCTCACCGCCGAGGATGCTTTGCCGGGTAGACACCACCAGCGCTTCAGCCGAAACCAGGGCTTTTTGATAGGCGCGCAACTTGCTCACCCCCGACAGGCAGGCGCTGAACTGGCGACGCAGTTCGATCAAGGTCTCGCGGGTCTTGCCTTCCAGCTCGTACTCGGCTTGCTCCATGGCACGGCTGGCCTGGCGGGTGGACGCGGAGACGGCGCCACCGGCATACAGCGGCAGGCTGAATTCGACACCGATGGTGTTGGTGTCATAGCGCTGGTTGTAGGTGTTGCCGCTGTCGGACTCCTGGCGACGCGAGCTGGCGTACGCGGTGATCTTCGGCAAATGCCCGGCGCGGTTGCGTTCCACCTCATAGTGCGCCACTTCGACCGCCTGGCGCTGGGACGCCAGCGTGGGGTTATTGCTGATCGCCAGCTCATGCCAGGTGTCGTAGTTGGCCGGGGTCAAGGTGAAGGCGGCGAAGCTCTGGTTCAGGGGCGCCAGGTCATGGATGTCGACGCTCTGCACGCCGATCAAGGCCCCCAGTTCGCGCAGCGACGCGTCTTGTTCGTCCAGCGCCTGGATTTCCTCGGCGGTCGCCAATTCATAACGCGACTCGGCTTCCAGAATGTCGGTGCGCGTGCCCTCGCCTTGCTGGAACAGATGCTGGTTCTGCTGGAACTGTTGCTCGTACGCTTTCTTCTTGGCGCGGGCAATGTCGATCTGGTCCTGGGCGAACAACGCCTGGGTGTAGTAACTCAGTACCCGCACCAGCAGCGCCTGGCTCTTGTCGCGAAAGCTCTCGTCGGCAAACAACGCCTGGGCCACGCCCTTGCGGTAGTTGGCATAGGCTTCGTAGTCGAACAACGGCTGTTGCAGGCTGAACGTGGAGCCGTAGCTGTTGTAGTTGCGGTCGTCGCGATAGGAGCCGCCGCGGCCATCCGGCAGGTGCGCCTCGGAGTTGTTACGGCCCTTGTTGTAGTTGTACGACAGCCTCGGCAGCAGCCCGGCACGACCGATGGTACGGTTCTCCAGGCCGGCATCGCGCTCCTTGATCGCCCCGAGGAAGACCGGGTCGTTACGCAGGGCCTGTTCGTACACATCGAACGGGCCCATGGCCGCTTGCGCACTGCCACAGGCCAACAGCAAGGAGATGAACACTGACTTCATGCTCATTCCTCGGTCAACGCGGAGCCGGCGCGGTCGAGCAGCGGCTTGAACAGGTAATTGAGCAACGAACGCTCACCAGTGCGCACGAACATCTCGGCGGGCATGCCGGGCTTGATCACCAGGCCGTGGAGTTTTTCCAGTGCCGCGTCACTGACGCTGCTACGCAGCACGTAGTACGGCGCGCCGGTTTTTTCATCGAGCATCTGGTCGGCGGAGATCAGGCTGACCTCGCCCGGCACACGCGGGGTGCGGCTCTGGTTGAACGCCGTGAACAGGATGTCGACCGGCAGATGGGTGCCCACCTTGTCCACCAGATGCACCGGCAGATGCCCTTCCACCTCCAGGCGCGTGCCCTGGGGCACGATCTCCAGCAGGGTTTCACCGGCCCGCACCACGGCGCCTTCCGTGTGCACGCCAAGGTTGACCGCAATGCCGTCGGCCGGCGCGTTGATTTCGCTGTGCTGCAGGTCGAAACCCGCCGAGGTCAGCTGCTGCTCCAGGGTCAAGCTGCGCAGCTGGGCGTCGGCCAGTTGGCTGCGCACCTCCTTTTGGTATTCCTCACGGTGTTGCTGCAACTTGAGGCGCGACTCGAGGATGCCCTGCGCGACACGACCGCTTTCCCCGGTGTTTTGCGCCAGGCTCTGCTGGACCTGGGACAGCTGACGCTGATAGTCCATCAGGCGGTTGCGCGGGATATAGCCATTGTCGGCCAGGGGCTGCAGGTTGCTCAGTTGCTCGCGCAGCGATTGCGCCTGGGCAGTGAGGTCGCTGCGGGCACGGCGCATGCCATCGAGCTGTGCGCTGGCGCCTTCGATGTTCGCGCTGATGCCCGCCTGCTCGCGGGCAAAGGCTTCGCGGCGGCTGCTGAAGAGTTGGCGCTGGCCTTCAAGCACCAACGCCAGCGCCGGGTCGGGGTTGGCACTCAACTCGGCCGGAAAGGTGATGCTGGATTGGTTGTCGCGCTCGCTCTGCCAGCGGGCGACGCTGGCCCAAGCCAGGCGGTATTGGGCCTGGAGCGACTGCACGTCGGCTTGATGCTGGGTCTGGTCGAGCAGAAACAGCGGCTGGCCTTGTTTGACCGCCTCGCCCTCCTTCACCAGGATCCGGCTGACCACGCCTGGGCTGAGGGTTTGCACAGCCTTGCGCTTGCCCGACACCACCACCGTGCCTTGCACCGGAATCCCTTGGTCCAGTGGGGCCAGGCTGGCCCAGAGGAAAAAACCGCCGGCGCCGACAACCGTCAGCAACCAGCCCATCTTGACGAAAAAACCGGCGTCTCGCTGCTTGAAAGGGGATTCGAAAGTGGTACTGCTCATGCGCCTGGGTTCCTTGCGGCTGGGTACTGACGGCTAAGGCTCACTCCGGCCTTTTCCCGTGGTGCTTCCGGCTGGCCCGACAAGGCGCGCAGCACTTCCTGGCTCGGCCCGAACGCCTGCAACCGCCCTTCGTTGAGCACCGCCAATTTGTCCGCCTGGGCCAGCGCCGAAGAGCGGTGCGTCACCAGTACCACGCTTGAGCCCTGGGCTTTCATCTGCACGATGGCGCTGGCCAACGCGGCTTCGCCCACGGTGTCGAGGTTGGAGTTGGGCTCATCCAGCACGATCAAGCGCGGCGCGCCGTACAGCGCCCGGGCCAGGGCCACGCGTTGTTTCTGGCCGCCTGACAGACCGCCACCGTTGTCGCCCAGCACCGTGTCGTAGCCTTGCGGCAAGCGCAGGATCAGTTCATGCACCCCGGCCTGTTGTGCCGCCCTCACCACCAGCTCCGGGTCGGCGTCGCGAAAGCGTGCGATGTTGTCGGCAATGCTGCCGCTGAACAATTCGATGTCCTGGGGCAGGTAGCCGATATGTGGGCCGAGGTCATCGCGATCCCAGCGGTGAATATCCGCGCCGTCCAGGCGCACCGTGCCCGCCAGGGTCGGCCATACCCCCACCAGCACGCGGGCCAGGGTGGATTTACCGGAGCCCGATGCGCCGAGCACGCCCAGCACTTCACCGGCCCCCAGGTTGAAGCTGACTTGATGCAGGGTGGCCAGGCGTCGCCCCGGCGGGCCCGCACTGACTTGCTCGAAACTCACCTGGCCCTTGGGTGCCGGCAAGGCCATCTGCTCGACTTGCGGTGGAAACTCACGCAACAGATCGTCGAGGCGTTGGTAAGCCAGCTTCGCCGAACTCCACTGCTTCCACACCGCGATCAATTGGTCGATCGGGCTGAGTACGCGCCCCATCAGAATGGAGCCGGCGATCATCATCCCGGCGGTCATCTGGCCCTTGATCACCAGCCATGCACCCAGGCCCAGCACCAGCGATTGCAGGCACAGGCGCAAGGATTTGCTCAGGGAGGTGATCACCGAGCCGGTGTCGCTGGCCTTGTTCTGGTAACCGAGAAATTGCGCATGCACGGCGAACCAGCGCTTGCGCAGCGCACCGAGCATGCCCATGGCCTGGATCGTCTCGGCGTTGTGCAAATGGCTGGTGGCCAACTGCGTCGACTGCTGGGAAAAGGCGCCCGCCTCGCCCAGCGGCTTTTTGGTCAGGTATTCGTTCAGGCAAGCCAGTGCGATCAAGATCACGGCGCCTGCCGTGGCCAGCACGCCGAGCCAGACGTTGAACAGGAAAATCACGAACAGGTAGATGGGAAACCACGGCGCATCGAAAAATGCGAACAGCGCAGGCCCGGTGATGAATTGGCGGATCACCGTCAAATCGCCCAGGGACTGCCCGGCATGCCCCTGGCCCCGTTGCAGGTTGCGTTCGAACGCGGCCTTGTACACGCGCAGGTTGAAACGCTGTTCCAACTGGCTGCCGATACGGATCACGATAAAACTGCGCACCACTTCCAGGGTGCCGATAAAGGCAAAGAAGCCCACGACCATCAGTGTCAACATCACCAGCGTGGTTTCATTCTGGGAGGACAGCACACGGTCATACACTTGCAGCATGTAAATCGACGGTACCAGCATCAGCAGGTTAATCAACGCGGTGAAACAGCCGATGCTGATCAAAATACTTTTGTATTCACCCAATGCCCTGAATAAGGGCACAACCGCATGGGACTTCGCCATATTTATTGATCTTCCCTGAAGCGAATACGCGCAATAGTTGCCCAAGCCCCTGACTAAGGGACGGCCAACTATGAAATCGAGTTATAGGCTTATAACGATTAACTAAGGTGTGCGTTGCAATATAACTTCCGAACCGGAGGCGGTGCGCCCTTTATATTCGCCTTCTTTCTGGCGATTCAAATGGGTAATACCGGTGCCTTCGGCGTTCATCAACCAGATGCCGTCCGGGGTCGGTGACCAGGTCAGGGGTTTGTCTCCCAGCCATTGCTCGACACAGGCGACATCACCGGCCAGCGCATTGGCCTGTTCCAGCAGGTCCAGCGCGCAGACCTGATCCTGTTGCTTGAGCTGCCAATGCCCGGCCAATTGGGCGCTGGTGGGTAATACGAGACTGCTCGCCATTGCTTGGGCTCCTGCCAAAACGAACAACACCTGCGAAGCACAGGCGATCAAATGGGAAAAACGCGGCATCTTCTGCTCCATCATAGAGCGCGGCGCCGTGGCGCCGCGCGCTTTACATCAGGCTACGATGTCGCTGGTTGCCGCCTGGCCAACGGTGGTGACGAGGAAGTCCGCCACGCCATGCCCAGAGAAGTCCACTGCCAACGTACCCAGGTTGGTACCCGAGGCGTAGGTCAGTACAGCATCGCCGGCATGCCCGGTGAATGCATTGACGAAGCTTACGCCTGCACCTTTGGTGATACCGGTGAGGTCGATCTTGTCGGAACCGGAGGTGAAGTCAAAGATCTTGTCGGCCGCACCCGGCTTGGAGTCGGAACTGGCACCGTACACGAAGGTATCGTTGCCGGCGCCGCCCCACAGTTGGTCCGCACCGCCGCCGCCGTAGATGATGTCGTTGCCGGCACCGCCCTTGATGAGGTTGGCTGCGTTGTTACCGATAATCAGGTCGTTGCCCGAACCGCCGAAGGCGTTTTCGACCGTGACGCCCTTGGCGATGGACACGTTGCCCACCAGGCCGCCGACGTCGGAGAACGACGCTTCATTGAGGTTGATCTTCTGGTTCTGGGTAAAACCGGAGAAGTCCAGGGTGTCATTGCCGCCACCGTCCCATACCGAAAACACCAGCTTGTCGGCATTGGAAGTGGCGCTGTAGAAATCACGCCCGGTGTTGGAGTTGAAACCGTAGGTGGTGTCGCCGGCACGCGTGTTGTAGTTGGCGCCGTAGAGCTTCTGGATCGCCGCGATGTCGTCGATCAGCGGGCCCGAGGAGTAAGCCTCGACCCCGCCTTTACTGAAGTTCTGGTTGGTGTTGCTCTCGCTCCAGTAACTCATGACGCTGTAGCCACGCGTGTCCTGTCCATAGGTCGCGTCGTTATAGGTCGGGTTGCCATTCCCGGCGTTGTAGTCGCCAGGGTGAGCCAGGCCCAGGGTGTGGCCGATTTCGTGGGTCAGGGTCTGCCGGCCATAGTTGTTCAGGTCCGGGGTCTTGTTCGGCGTGTAGCTGTTGTTGGTCAGGTACCACGAAGTGCCGTCGTAGCCTGCGCCGGTGCCGGGCAGGTAGGCGAAAGCCGCTGCGCCGTCCTGGCCACCGCTGTAGTTGCCGAAGGTCATGTGTGCATCACCACCGGAAGCCTTTTCGGTAAAGGTCACGTTGGCGACATCCGACCAGGATTGCATGGCCAGTGCGGCCTGTGCTTTTTGCTGGGCGTTGAATTGGCTGAACCCGGAAATGCCATGTTTGTTCATGGTGGCCGAGGACGCCGAGGTGAGGAAGGTGTAGGTCAGATCGATCTTGCCGTTGCCATCAAAGTCCCGGTACGCGGCACCATCCCGCAGCAGCTGGGTCGCTGCCTGGTCCACGGTGTAGGACGGTTTGCCATTGACCGTGAGGTTGCCGCCACGGTCGTACAGATGGCTGAAACTATCGATCTGCGAATACGCTGTGCTGGTTTGCGCTGCAGAAACAATAGCTTTGTCTTTTACTTTTGACATAAACGTACTTCCTTGTTTGCAAGTGCATCAGTCTTTGTTCGATAGGAACCTCGCGGGCGAGATCGTCCTATCACTCGCCTCTTTTGAAGGCGTATCGAAACTGACACAACCTGAAATCTTTCGTCTACAAATATTTCCGCATTGAAACTGTGACGTAGATTCAACTTGAGGAAGTGCTCTCCAGCATTTATTGGGGGCCATTGCTTCTGCGCGGCCAATTGTCGCCCACTGTTATTTAAATATTAAATATCGGTAAAGCCGCTCAAGTTGAGCGGCACACTTGATAAATGGATCCAATATATTGTCACGGTGTCATCTACAACATTAAAGAGCCACTATCTGCACTATTAAAGTGCTTTGTCCCCTATTACCGGGCCACACTCCAACCCGACTTGTTCAACGCGCTGATCAGCCTCTCGCCGGCAAGTCCCGGCACGCTGATGCCGTCTTGCGTGGTCATGTCTTCACCGGCCAGCAAGGCATTGATGATCGCCTCCTCCACCGCCTCTGCCGCCGCGCTGAACAGCGGTGAAATATGGTCGTTGTTCACCATCTGCAGGGGCGTGCTCAGCGGTAGGTCCTTGCGCCCGTAATCGGCCGGTGGGATCGCTTGGTTGCCGGTGGCGAACGCCAGGAACAGATCGCCACTGGAGTCTTCAGTGCCGCCGCCGGTGCGGGCGATACCGACCGAGGCACGCTGTGCCAGGCGTCGGCATTGGTGCGGCAATAACGGCGCGTCGGTGGCGAGGATCACCACAATCGAGCCCATGCCGGGCGTACCGCGTTCGGCGAACGGCGAAGGGATCTCCATCAGATGACGCCCCACCGGGTAGCCATCCACACGCAGTTCCTGGCGTTTGCCATGGTTGGCCTGCACCAGCGCGCCGACCGTCCAGCCCCCCTGCTGCGCCGGCAAGCGCCGCGATGCCGTCCCGATGCCGCCCTTGAACTCGTGACAGATCATCCCGGTACCGCCGCCCACCGCGCCTTCCTGCACCGGGCCGGATTCAGCGTTATCCAGCGCCGCGCGCACATGCTCAGGCTTGACGTGCTGGCCCCAGATATCATTCAGCAGGCCGTCGTAGGTTTCCATCACCACCGGCATGCACCAATACACGGCCGGGTCTGCCAGGCGCTCGCGCTCCAGGGCGATCAACGTGTCGCGCACCACGCCGATGCTGTGGGTGTTGGTGATGGCCAGCGGTGTGGTCAGCAGCCCCGCTTCGCTGATCCATTCAAGGCCAGTGGCGTCACCATTGCCATTGAGCACGTGATAGCCGGCAAAGCATGGTTGATGGCGCGCCTCCCCGGCCCGTGGCTGGATGACGCTGACGCCGGTGCGCACCTGTTTGCCGTCGATGCAGGTCTTGAGCGTGGCGTGGCCGACCCGCACGCCCGGTACATCGGTGATTGCATTCAATTCGCCGGGCGTGCCCAGCCCCAACGTGATGCCCAATTGACGTGCACGCATAACCACTCCTTACAATTTCTGAAACGCCGGACTCAACCGGCCACTGATGCAATACAAAATCACCGACGTGGCCAGCAAGCCGATGATGATCATGATGTCCCGGATCGACGCAGCCGCGATCAGGGTCGTCAGTAAATAACCCGCCCCCAGCACCGCCAGTAACGCCGGCAGCGGCCACAGCGGCATGCGGTAAGGATGCTCACGATCACGCAGCAGCACCCGGCTCATCAGCGCACTCAACGCCACCACCAGGTACACCAGCATGATCAGCAATACGCTGAATGAGGTCAGGTCCGCCAAATTCGAGCTGAAACTCAGCAACGCCGAGGGAACCGCCAGAAACAGCGTAGCCAACCAGGGGGAATCCCAGCGCGGGTGGATACGCGTGAAGCAGCGATTGATGGTCGGCGTCCACAGTGCATCGCGGCCACTGCTGAACACCACGCGACCGATCTGGATGACGATGGCGACGATGGCATTGAACACCGACAGGAAGATGCCTGCGCTGACCAGGCGTGACAGGGTTTCATTGCCGTGGCTGGTCAGCAGGTAGCCGATCGGGTCGGGGCTGCTGATCATCGCACTCAGGGACGGCGCGCCAATCAACAGCGCGGTAATGGGCACTAGCTCGATCACCACCACCAGCCCCAGCGACCACAATACGGCTTTGTGTACGCCTTTGCCGCCACACTTCATGTCTTCGGCCAGCAGCACGGCCGGGCCATAGCCATTGAACGAAAACAGGCCGATACCGACCGCGCCGATCACCAGGCCCCAGGGCGCCAGATGCAACATGCCGTTCTCGACAATCTGCGGTTGCAACAGCACGCTGGCCGGCTGCACCGGGTTGCCGAAGCCGATGCACACGATCACCAGCAGTGCCGCCACTTCCAGCAACAGGCAAGTGCCGGTGATCCAGGCATTGAGCTTGATATTGAGGATGCCCAGTGCGTAGCTGCACACCACGATGACCAGGGCCACGGTTTGCGAGTCGAATTTCGTGCCCAAGGCGTTATTGAGATACGTCGCGGCTCCCGTTGCCAGTACCGGCGGGATAAACAGCAACATGACCAGCACGGTCAAAAACGTCGCATAACCGGCCATGCCGCCGAACACGCGCTTGGCGTAGACATATTCACCCCCTGCGCTGTTATGGGCACGCCCCAGTTCGGCGTAGCAGAAGGCGAACATCAGTGCGAGCAAAGCGGCCATCACAAAGGCCAGGAACACACCACTGCCGGCCTGTTGGATGGCAAAGGGCGCGATGACGAACACGGAACTGGCCGGAGTGACCGCCGAAACGGTGATGGCCACCACATCGAAGACGCTCAAGGTCGGCTTGAGCACGCCGTCTGGCGCGGGAGAAGCACTCATATCGTTATCCTCTATCGTTGTTTTTGGTGTGAGGCAGAAACGAAAAACCGGATGGGTTGCGGGATATGTTTCCCGCTGAATGAGCACGAAGGTATCGGCTGCGACGGCGTCAGCCAATTCCCCTATTGGGGTACTCCCCTTGACGGCCCCCGGCAAAAACCCAACCCTTGACCGATCTATTCGAGGCCGGGAGCCGTTTAAATGAGCCTGTTCAGGGAAATCGGCATGCATGCAGGGCTGGGGCGCACCCTGTCACAGATCGGCACCGATCGTTTCTGGAAACAACTGGTGCTGTTACTGCATCAGTGCCTGCCCTTCGACAACGCCCTGGCGATCTTCTACCCACTGGAAGGCCCGCCCCAGGCGCTGGAGGAATACGACGCCCAGCCCAGCAGCAAACCGGCGTCGATGCTGGTTTACCTCAATGGCTTGTATTTGCTCGACCCGTTTTTCCAGGCGTGCCGCGAAGGCTACCCCAGCGGTGTGTACCGCCTCGAAGAGGTGGCGCCGGACCATTTTCGCCAGAGTGAATACTTCCTCAACTACTTCCACGACAACGTCCTGGAAGATGAGGTGCAGTTCATCCTGCAATTGCCGGGGGCAGGCACCTTGTCATTGTCGCTGGGCATGCAACGCCGGTTCAGTTTTGAAGAAAGCGGGCTGATGACCACGCTGGCGGCGTGGGTGCTGCCGTTGATGCAGCAGCATTGGCAACAAAGTACTCAGCGAGTGCCGGCGATGGACAGCCAGATCAGGGACGCCCTGAGCCATTTCGGCTGCGGCGTGCTGTCGGAGCGTGAGCTGGAGGTCGCGCGGCTGGTGCTGCGTGGGTTCTCGTCCAAGGCCATGGCCGAGCGCCTGAATATTTCACCGGACACGGTGAAGGTGCATCGGCGACATCTGTACGCGAAGCTGGATATCTCGTCACAACCGGAGCTGTTTTCGTTGTTTATCCAGTCGTTGGGGCATGATCTGGAGAATCCCTGAGGGCCGGGTGTCACTACCCAATAAAGAGCGGCTTTCTGAAGTCGACGTCAGAAAGCCGCACTGTCGGTTTTGAGCCTTTCAAACCTTTCCGAAGATACTGTACACAACGTCTATCTCATTCCCCTCCCGGGTTTTAGCCTCCACACGTCCTCGAATCCACACAATCGGACCGGACGTAATAAACAGCACCTCGGCACTGACTGCTGGGCGGCCCTGAGTTGAGCCATGGGGAACGTAAGTAACACTCACTACTTTGTCCGCTAATGTGTAAGTACCGCTTGGCGTGTCAACACCCTTAATCTCGACCTGGATGATTGCTGGCGCTAGCGGATCTGAACCTTCCATCCTGCCAAAAAATCGAATATTTCCGCTTTGTTCGTCGCGATAGACCGATGTCGATATGAAAATACTCGGCACACCGCCAGTGGTTACCGCACCCACCATACTGCCGAACGGGCTGATTTTCGGCAGGACGATATTAGGGACGTTTGGCATAAAAACTCCTTTTTTCATTTGATGACTAATAGGCATCAGGAGCTTAAGTCAATCGCTCAAAAATAAAACCTGTCAGAAATGACAGTCTAAGAAATCGGTTTTTAATCGCTAGAAACTCTATGGACCGCGCCTGCCATGGTGGCCGGCTCCATAGGCGGCCTGCCGCACCTTTTATCATTGGCTTAGGCCATCACGTCCGCGTAAAGCCCTAGTCCCAGCCAGTTAAACCGCCTGATACCGAACGCAGCCTTGTAGTGAGCGGGCTTGCCCCGCGCTGGGTGGCAAAGCCGCCCCAACATGCGCCACGGTATTTCAGGAGGACCGAGGTGCCTGGGTTTGGGGCGGCTGCGCCACCCAGCGCGGGGCAAGCCCGCTCACTACAG